>NZ_JAKSYP010000212.1:0-303410 GCF_022829625.1 Methylobacterium sp. E-046
CCGGTCCAAGGTCGACCAGGAGGGCAGGGGGTTCGAGAAGGCGATCCCGCACGGCCGGTTCGTCCGGCCGGTGGCGCTCGTGCGGGAATGGCTCGACGCGGCCGGGATCTCGGCGGGTCCGGTGTTCCGGCCGGTGTCGCGGTCGGGGAGGGTGCGGAAACCGGCGCAAGTTGCGCCAGTTTCGGATGACCTAGTTTCTGGGCAAGTTGCCCAGAAACCTCCTCGCCTCACAGATCGTTCGGTCGCCAACATCCTGCAGAGCTACTGCGCCGCCGCGGGGCTCGATGCCTCGACGTTCGGGGCGCATTCGCTGCGGGCCGGCTACATCACGACAGCGGCCGAGCGCGGTGCGGACCTCGCCCGGATCATGGATCAGTCCGGTCACCGGGATCCGCGGACTGTTGTCGGCTACATCCGGCGGGCGAACGCCTTCAAGGGGCACTCGGGCAGCGGGTTCCTATGAGGGGTTGGAGCAGCTGTGCGAAGTCGCGCTTCAATCCTCCGGCGTGACGCAGGTCCCCATGAAGGCCTTCCGCTCAGGTCCTTCCTTGAGCTTCTGACTGTCTGCCCGCTGCCAACAGCGATTGAGCACCGCTGGGTCAACAGCCGACGCAGCTTCCTCGCCGCCCGATGTTGCGTCTAGAGCCGGCTTTCGCGTTCGGTCAGACGTGCTCTGTGCGCCTCCCGCGACAGGGAGGCAGGCGAGGGCGGCCAGAGCGGCGAGGAGCGCGAGAGAGCGTCGCATGGGTTGTCTGCTAGTGCTTCGAGTGACGAGCCGGCATCGTGAGCACCATCTGTAACGAAGGTACAGCCCGGCGGCCTCGCTTCGATCATGGATCAATCAGGCCATTGCGAGCCACGGCCGGCAGCTGACCACGTCCGGCGAGCGAAGGTCCTCTAAAACATTCAGTAGGAGAGTTCCGATAAGATGTTTCTGATTTGTTTAAAATAGGCATGAACCGCCGACAGTAAGTTTGAATTAACCGATTTGCGAACCTGCTAGGAGCCTGTCTTTAGATAGAACGTTTTCGACGGGCAATGCCTCAGCATTCTAACACAAAAGCCCGGCTTCAGAGCCGATGTCTTGCAACACTCAGCAAGTTGCTTCTGCGTAGCCGTGACGGCAACGTCGCGATCCTGTTCGCCTTCCTCAGCGTGCCGATGCTGATGCTCTCCGGTGCGGCGATCGATTACGGCTTCGCGACCCGGCTTGAGACGAAGCTTCAGGGGGCGACCGACGCCACCGCGCTCCTCCTGTGCCAAACGCCGTTGACCACGACGACGGCCGACCTCAACGCGATGGCGCAGACGACGATGACCGGCGCCGTGGGATCGGCCAATCTCGTGGTGGACCCGCTGACCATCGCCAGCGACCCGCGCCAGATCACCCTGACGGCCCATAAGCTGTCGACGACCTTCTTCGGCAAGCTCACCGGCACCACGCGCATCAATCCCGGCGCCAAGTCGCAATGCGCCACGCCGCTGCCCAAAACCTTCGAGATCGCCCTAGTTCTCGACAACACCGGCTCGATGGCCGCGTCGAGCGGCGGCCAGTCGAAGCTACAGGCAGTCCAGACCGCGGCGACGAACTTCGTCAACTATGTCTACAGCAGCAATGCCTTTTCCAGCGCGACTCGCATCGCGCTCGTGCCGTTCGCGGGCGCCGTGGCGGTTGATCCGTCCACTTACCGCTATGCCTCATGGATCGATGTAAACGGTCAGTCGAGCTATCACTGGATCAACGTAAATTCGCTCAGCGGTACAGGCTTCACCAGCCGGTTTGATATCTTCAATAAGCTTCGGACGGCTTACTCCGGCTGGGGCTGGGCAGGCTGCTTGGAGACGTTGCCATATCCTCTGAATGTTCAGGATGGAGCACCGACTTCGGGCAACAAGGACTCGCTCTATGTTCCGTTGTTTGCTCCCGACGAACCGGGCGATGGCAGCACAGGTTATGGTAGCTACACCTACATCGGCACTCAGAATATAAGCTTCAACAGCTACATCGACGATTACACAAGCAGTGGAAGCTGCGCTAAACCGACCCAGAGCACAACTTTCGCTGCCGCTGAAGGCCGCGCTTGTAAATATCTCAATCCGCAGGACGCTTCACCGACATCACTGAATTCCTATACCGGCATTCCGAACGGGCCCAATTTCGGCTGCACGACCCAGCCACTGCAGCGGCTTACCAAAGACACGGCCATTCTGAAGAACCTGATTAACAAGATGGCGCCCCTGGGGTCGACCAACATCCATGAAGGCTTCATGTGGGGCTGGCGGACGCTCTCGCCGCTCAGCGTTTTTGCAGACGGCGCCGCCTATTCCTCTAGTTCCAACACCACGAACGCGAACACCATAAACAAGATCATTATCCTGATGACAGATGGAACGAACAGCTGGCCAGACAATCCTTACACCAACTATAATAACTCAATGCACTTCGCGTCTGGCTATTTCAAGAATGTAGATGGGTCCAATCCGAACAGCCGTCTTCCATCCTCTAATCAGAACGTTTCAGATGCGAGCAGTGCCCGAAATGCTCTCGATGCACTGACGGCCCTCGCATGCAAGAATGCGAAAGCCGTCAACATATCCATTTACACGATCGGCTTTAGCATCTCATCAGACCCCATCGACGCGGCCGGCCAGACGCTCCTAAAGAACTGCGCTTCATCGTCGGATCAATATTTTCTCGCCAATACTTCCGACGATTTGCTTGCCGCCTTCCAGAAGATACAGGCCAGCATCGGGAAATTACGGCTAACGCAGTAACGCTATCTCAGCGCAGCGTCAGGCGCCTACCGGCTCCTCCGCCTTCCGCGGCCGACCGGCGCGCTTCGGCTTCTTGGAGACGGTCTCAGCAGGATCTGCAGCCTTCGGAGCCGCCTTCCGGCGCTGATTGCCGAGGCCGAGGCTCTTAGCAAGTTCGGAGCGCTGCGCCGAGTAGCTTGCGGCCGTCGTGGGGTAGTCCCGCGGCAGGCCGAAGCGCTGGCGATACTCATCGATCGTCAACCCGTTGCCGGTGAGGTGCCGCTTCAGCGTCTTGTACGGCTTGCCGTCGATGAAGCTGATCAGCGCGTCCGGGGTAATCGACTTGCGGATCTGAGCCGGGGTAGGCTTCTCGACTGCCGGAGTACCATTCGCGACGCTCTGCCCGAGCCCAGTGAGCGCGGTGTGCGTGCTGGCGATCAGCTCCGCTATATCGGCAGGCCGTACCGAGTTGTTGGACACGTAGGCCGAGACGATATCGGCCGTGAGTTCTACATAATCGATGGCTTGAGCCTCGATCGTCCCTGCGTTCTCGTCCATGTCGCACCTGCTTAAGCGAAGCAGGACGTTTGTACCGACAAACACTGGAAATCAATACGAGCTGAAGCTCTTCGATGTTTCTACTGGAAAATTCTTAACCCGCCATGGCGCGCAGCTCGGGCTCTTCGTCTCGCAGTACGTAGCCGCGGCCCCAGACGGTCTCGATGTAATTCTTGCCTTGGCTGGCGTTGGCGAGCTTCTTGCGCAGCTTGCAGATGAACACGTCGATGATCTTCAGCTCCGGCTCGTCCATGCCGCCGTAGAGATGGTTGAGGAACATCTCCTTGGTGATTGTGGAGCCCTTCCGAAGCGCGAGGAGTTCCAGCATCTGGTACTCCTTCGTGGTCAGCGGAATGCGCTTGCCGCCGATCGACGCCATCTTCTCATCGAGGTCGATCAGGAGATCGCCGATCGCGATGGTGGATTGGGCATGGCCCTTCGACCGGCGCACGATGGCATGGATGCGCGCCACCAGCTCGTCCTTGTGGAACGGCTTGGTGAGATAGTCGTCGGCGCCGAAGCCCAGACCCTTCACCTTGTCCTCAATGCTAGCCAAGCCAGAGAGGACGAGTACCGGCGTGGTTACTTTCGCCACGCGCAGGTTACGGAGCACCTCGTAGCCCGACATGTCGGGCAGGTTCAGATCGAGGAGGATGATGTCGTAGTCGTACAGCTTACCGAGATCGACACCCTCTTCCCCGAGGTCGGTGGTGTAGGTGTTGAAGTTCTCGGACTTGAGCATCAGCTCGATGCTCTGCGCGGTGGCGCTGTCGTCCTCGATCAAAAGTACCCGCATCGTCGGTCCCCAGCCCAGCCGGCCGCATCAGCGCGCAGACACGTCCTTACCGCTCGCCCGCCACCGGCCTGTGGACGGGCGCTACGTCGCCCTAGACGTGAACGCTATGGATTAATCGTTAACAAAACCTGTTTCCCGACCGCAAGCGCCGCGTTCGCAGTTCCATGAGCTTGACAGGAGAAACAGCGTTTCCCCCACCGCGCTTCAGAGCCTGATTCCGCGCCGCCCGCGTTCGAACCGTCCGCCCCCGTCGGCGTAAGTACTTCCCCCGTCACGCTTCGATCCCCGCTGTGATCGCGGCGACACAGCGGTACGACTTCGTATTGCCCGGCCGCGACCGAGACCCGGATCGAGCCGCTACGAGCCCGTTGACCGCAGTGTTAAGGAGGCCGGTAAACGAAGCGTTGAGGGCCAGGCGGATGACACACGATCCGGCAAGAGATTCGGCAAGGTCCGTGTCCTCCCTGGCGTCGGCCAGGGCAGCCCTGGAGCGGGTGGAAGTGCTGGAGACGTTCGGGCGCGTGGTGGCGATCCGCGGGCTGCTGGTGGAAGTCGCCGGCCCCGTGGCCGCCATGCGGCTCGGCGGCCGGATCGACGTCGAGGGAGCGAACGGTCTCGGGCTGGTGCCCTGTGAGATCATCGGCTTCCAGGGCGACCGCGCCCTCGCCATGCCGTTCGGCTCGCTGGACGGCGTCCGGCGTGGCTGCCCGGCCTACGTGCGCGACGAATCGGCCGGAGCGATCCGCCCGTCGGCGGGCTGGCTCGGCCGGGTGGTCGATGCCCTGGGGCGGCCGGTGGATGGGCTGGGAGCTTTGCCGCAGGGTGCGGATGTCTACGCGCTCCGCGCCGACCCGCCCCCGGCCCATGCCCGGGCCCGCGTCGGCGGACCGCTGGATCTGGGCGTCCGCTGCATCAACACGTTCCTGACCATGTGCGCCGGCCAGCGGATGGGGATATTCGCGGGTTCCGGGGTCGGCAAGTCGGTGCTGCTCTCGATGCTCGCCCGCTACACCGCCGCCGACGTGGCGGTGATCGGGCTGGTGGGCGAGCGCGGCCGCGAGGTCCAGGAGTTCCTCCAGGACGATCTCGGAGCGGCCGGTCTCGCCCGCTCGGTCGTCGTGGTGGCGACCTCCGACGAGCCGGCGCTCATGCGCCGCAACGCCGCCTACGTGACCCTGTCGGTGGCCGAGCATTTCCGCGACCAGGGCGCCAAGGTCCTCTGCATGATCGATTCGATCACGCGGTTCGCGATGGCCCAGCGGGATATCGGCCTCGCGGCCGGCGAGCCGCCCACCGCCAAGGGCTACACGCCGACGGTGTTCTCCGAACTGCCGCGCCTGCTCGAACGCGCAGGACCCGGCGTGGGGCAGGGGACGATCTCGGCCCTGTTCACCGTGCTGGTCGAGGGCGACGACCACAACGAGCCGGTGGCCGACGCGGTGCGCGGCATCCTCGACGGCCATATCGTGATGGAGCGGGCGATCGCCGAGCGCGGCCGCTACCCTGCGATCAACGTGCTGCGCTCGGTCTCGCGGACCATGCCGCGCGCCTGCGATCCGGCCCATCTGCCGGTGGTCCGGCGGGCGCGCCGGGTGCTGTCGACCTACGCCGACATGGAGGAGCTGATCCGCCTCGGCGCCTACCGCGCGGGCGCGTCGCAGGAGGTCGACGAAGCCGTGGCGCTCATGCCCCAGCTTGAGGCTTTTCTGGGGCAGGGTAAGGAAGAAGCAACGTCCATCGGCGATGGTTACGCACGGCTCGGCCAGATCCTCGGCGGGGCCTAGGCCTCATGCGCCGGTCTGGAGCCATCGCGCCAGCGGATCAGATGCCGAGTGAGTACCCGAGCGGATCTGCCTCCGGCAGGTTCGTTCAGGGGCACGGGCGGGGCATGATCCTCGGGCCGGCCCTGAGCGTTGCGTGGAGTGAGCGTCCTGATGAAATCGCGTGACACGCTGATCCGCCTGCGCCGCTTCCAGGTCGACGAGAAGCGGCGGCGCGTGACCCAGATCGAGATGATGATGGCCGACTTCCAGCGCATGGCGGTGGAACTCGACCGGGAGGTCGCCGTCGAGGAATCGCGGGCGGGCATCACCGACGTGGGCCACTTCGCCTACCCGACCTACGCCCGCGCGGCGGCCACCCGCCGGGACAACATGCGCCAGTCCGCCCAGGCCCTGGAGGAGCAGCTCGCCGAGGCGAAGGCCGAACTCGGTGAGGCCTTCGAGGAGTTGAAGAAGGTCGAGATCCTCAACGACCGCGAGCGCACCGCCGAGCGTGCCGCCGACGCGGCCCGCGATCAGGCCGCCATGGACGGCATCGGCCTGAACCGCGCCCGGGGCTGACCGGGGCGGTCCGGCGGACCCGTCGCGGGCGGCGTCCCGGGGCGGCACGAAACCGTCACGATCAGCTGACAAGGGGGGGCGCTGTGGTCGTCAGGCCGCTTGCAGCGCGTCGCGTGCCGGCGCATCAGGGGCTCTTCCCGGGGCGTCGGTATTTATGAAGAAGCTCAGCGAGTTCATCTGGCCCTTGATCGGCCTCGCCGCCGTGGTCGTATCGGGCTATTTCCTCTACCAGGAGCTGAAGACGACGTCGCTGTCGGCGATCTGGGCGGCGATCCTCGCGATCCCGCCGCACCGGATCCTGCTCGCGGCCCTGTCCACGCTCGTCGCCTACGCGGCGCTGGCCTGGTACGATCGGATCGCGCTTCTACACCTGGGCGTCCGCCACATCTCGTTGCTGTTCGTCTCCCTCTGCTCGTTCACGACCTACGCGCTCTCGCACAATATCGGCGCCTCGGTCTTCTCCGGCGCCCTCGTGCGCTACCGGGCCTATACGGCGAAGGGGCTGACCGCCGCCCAGGTGGCCGTGCTGGTGGCCCTCTGCTCGTTCACCTTCTTCCTCGGCACGATCCTGCTCGGCGGGTTCACCCTCGTGGTCGATCCGACCCTGCTCTCGCGCCTCGAGGGCAAGCTCCCCGGCTTCCTCACCGATCCCAAGACCGCGCTCGCGGTCGGCATCGGCATGCTGGGCTTCGTCGCCCTCTACGTGCTGGGCTCGATCCTGCGGCTGCGCCCGCTTCACATCCGCTCGTTCAAGCTCGAATACCCGCGCCCCGGCATCATGGGCCGCCAGCTGCTGGCGGCCCCCCTCGAACTGCTGGGCGCGGCCGGCATCATCTACTTCGCCCTTCCGGAGGCGATGAACCCCGGCTTCATCCCGGTCCTGGCGATCTTCCTCGCATCGTTCTCGGTGGCGCTCGCCTCCCATGCCCCGGGGGGCCTCGGCGTCTTCGAGATCGTGTTCATCACCGCGATGCACATCACCGACGAGGCGCAGAAGGACGCGATCATCGCGGCCGTTATCATCTTCCGGATCTTCTATTTCTGGATTCCGGCCCTCGTCTCGGTCGTCGTCGTGATCGCCTTCGAGCGCTCGCGTCTGGCCGCCGCGATCGGCTCGGGCGCGAACGGTTCGAAGGCGGTCACGGTGCCGGAGCCGCCGGTGATCGTTCCCGGACTCGACGCTCACGAGTTGGAGCGGGAGCTCAAGCAGAAGGCGATCTGAGGGACGCGGGCGTCCGCCCGGGGCATCGCATCACGAGGCCGCGGCGCGAACGCCGTTCGCATCTTCGTCTCGCGAACCCAGGCTGGAGGACGGCCCAACCGCGCATTCCGGGGCGCCGCAGGCGAAGCCGGACTCCCGGACCCGGGACAGCGCGAACACGGAGTGTCGTGCGTATCGAGACACCGCGGACTGCGCCGCGGTCCCGGATCGACGCGGTCGGGATGGGATGGTCCGTCCGGACCTACATCGTTTCAGCGACCATCCCCCGGCCATCCTTCGGCGGTGATCGCCGCGGGCATCCACCGGCCCGATCAATCAGATCGAGCTGACCGTCCGCAGCCGCGCCCGCGGGTGGATCTCCGCCTGGCTCATCACCGGGGTTTCCCGACGGAAGCGCTCGATGATCGAGCGGACGAAGGGGCGCGTCTGCGCCGAGGTCACCAGGACCGGCATCTCGCCCTGGCGCGCAGCCGCCTCGAACCGGTCGCGGACGGCAGTGACGAACTCGCTAAGCTTGGAGGGCTGCATCGCGAGGTAGCGCTCCTCGCGCTCGCCCACGATCGATTCCATGAAGGCCTGCTCCCAGGCCGGCGACAGGGTGATGATCGGCAGGGTACCGCCGTGGTCCTGATACTGGGCGCAGATCTGCCGGCCGAGCCGGGCGCGAACGTGCTCGACCACGTCGCGGGGATTCTTGACCCCGCCCGCCACCTCGGCGATCGCCTCGACGATCGCACCCAGGTCGCGGATCGAGACCCGCTCGGCGAGGAGGAACTGCAGCACCCGCTGGACCCCGGTGGTCGAGATCTGCGACGGCACGATCTCCTTAAGCAGCTCGGCATGCTCCTTCGGCAACTCGCGCAGCAGCTTCGAGACCTCGACGTGGTTGAGCAACTCGGACACGTGGGCCTTGATCACCTCGGTGAGGTGGGTCGAGACGACCGTGGCGGCGTCGACCACCGTGTAGCCTTTGAGCTGCGCCTGATCGCGCAGCGCCGCGTCGATCCAGGTGGCCGGCAATCCGAAGGTCGGCTCCAGCAGGTGCTGGCCGGGTAACTGCACCTGCCCGCCCATCGGGTCCATCGCCATGAACTGGCCCGGGAAGATCCGTCCCGTGCCGGCCTCGATCTCCTTGACCCGGACCACGTAGGTGTTGGCGTCGAGCTGCACGTTGTCGAGGATGCGCACGGACGGCATCACGAAGCCGAGTTCCGCCGCGAGCTGGCGGCGCAGGGCCTTGATCTGGTCGGTGAGTCGATCCTGACCCTCGCCGTTGACGAGGGCCAGCAGGGCGTAGCCCATCTCGAGCTTGAGGTCGTCGAGCTTCAGGAGGTCGGTGACCGTCTCCTCCTTGGCGGCCGCCGCGGCCGCCACCGCTTTGGCGTCCATGGGGGCGCCCGTCGCGTCGAGGGGCGGCGCCTCCTTGGCGGTCTTGTTGATCCGCCATGCGGCGTAACCCGCGCCGCCGCCCAGCAGCAGGAACGGCAGCATCGGCATGCCGGGCAGGAGCGCAATCAGCAGCATCACGGCCGCCGACATGCCGAGGGCCTTGGGATAGTGCGCGAGCTGCTTTCCCAGCGCCTTGTCGGCCGCGCCCTTCACGCCGGCCTTCGAGACCAGGAGGCCCGCGGCCGTGGAGACGATCAGCGCCGGTACTTGACTGGCCAGCCCGTCGCCGATGGTGAGCAGCGTGTAGCTCTTGGCGGCGTCGCCGAAGCTGAGGCCTTGCTGCGCCACCCCGATGATGATGCCGCCGACCACGTTGATGAAGGTGATCAGCAGGGCCGCCACGGCGTCGCCGCGGACGAACTTCGAGGCACCGTCCATGGCGCCGAAGAAGGATGATTCCTCCTCCAGGGCCGCGCGGCGGGCCTTGGCGGCCTTCTCGTCGATCAGGCCAGCCGACAGGTCCGCATCGATGGCCATCTGCTTGCCCGGCATGGCGTCGAGGGTGAAGCGGGCGGCGACCTCGGCGATGCGTCCTGAGCCCTTCGTGATCACGACGAAGTTCACGATGATCAGGATTGCGAACACGATGATCCCGATGACGAAGTTGCCGCCCATGACGAAGTGGCCGAACGCCTCGATCACGTGGCCGGCCGCCGCGGTGCCCTCGTGGCCGTGACCCAGGATCAGGCGGGTCGAGGCGAGGTTGAGGGCGAGCCGCAGCATCGTGGCGATGAGCAGCAGGGTCGGGAAGACGGTGAATTCAAGCGGATTGTCGATCGACAGGCCGGTCATCATGATCAGCACCGACAGGATGATCGATACGGCCAGGAGCAGGTCGAGCAGGATCGCCGGCAGCGGGAAGATCAGCACCGCCAGGATTGCCATGACGCCGGTGGCGAATAGCAGATCCGAGCGTTTGGACAGCGCCTGCAGGTCGCCGCGCGTGGGCAGCGTGAGCTGGCTCAGGATCGCGGCAGCTCCAACCCGTGCCGGCGCGCTCGCCGTCTCCGCCATCGATCCCACCCGTCGCCGCCCGCCGGAAAACCTTCCCTACGGCGTACCCGGCAAGATCTGCCGGGCGGATGGTTAGCGCGGCGTTAAGTTTTACACCGCCGACCCCTGGAACCTGGGTTGGGTCTGCCGCTTGACCGGTCGGCAACCTCTCGGGCCCGCCCCGCGTCACTCGGGCCGGCCGCGTTGCCGTCACTCGTTCGGGCGCAGACCCGAGGTTCGCGGAGATTCCCATGGCCGCACGCGCCCTGACCGCCCTGTTCGACGATTACGACGCCGCCGCCAGCGCGGTGGACCAGCTGGAGGCCGCCGGCATCCCGCATACCGACATCAGCATCATCTCGAATCGGGCCGACACCCGGAGACCTACGCCGCAGCCGTCCGAACAGCCCCCGGGTGGGACCGCGCCCGTGGTGGCGGATGCCACGGATTCCGCCGGGACCGGCGCCACGGTCGGGACGGTCCTGGGCGGCAGCGCGGGCCTGCTCGCCGGCCTCGGACTTCTCGCCATACCGGGTCTCGGTCCCGTGGTGGCGGCCGGGTGGCTGGTGGCCGCCGTGACGGGCGCCGGCGTCGGAGCCGCGGCCGGCGGGCTGATCGGCGGATTGACGGGGGCGGGTTTGAGCGAGGGTGAGGCGGAGACCTACGCCGAGGGCGTCCGCCGCGGCGGCACGCTGGTGACCGTGCGAGCTGATGAGACCCAGGCCGACCGCGCCCTGAGCCTCCTCAACCGGGCGGGCTCGATCGACCTCGACGAGCGCGCCGAAGGTTGGCGGGCGCAGGGCTGGACCGGCGGCTCCGTGGGCCCGTCGGCCGATCGTTCGGCCTCCTAGAAGCCGCGCGCCGACGCGGCTTGGCCGGGCGATTGCGATCCCGCCTCAAACCGCTCCTTAAGGCGGCGAGGCGACCGGGAAGCCGTCAGTTGATCTAATGGGCTCGGCAGCGCTCCTTCGCGGTTTGCATCCCGGCAGGCGAGTAAGGGGTGGCGCGCGCAACGCTTCCCCAGGCCGGGATGCCTTCGGGGCATGAGCCGCGCCGGGCGGACAAGACCGGATGAAGCGATCGGTCGCCGGAGCGGCGAGTTTGGGCGCCGGCAGCGCGGCGCTGCCTCGGCGCCGCGAATGACCGCTCAGGCCATCGTCTTCCGGGCAAACATGGAAGCCGCGAACAGCAGAGCGGCACCCGCCGTGATCAGGGTGATCATCAGCATGCGCCGCGGCTCGACGGAGGATGTCGCCTTCACGGGCTCTACGATCGGGCTGAAGAATTCAACCTGCCGGGCCGCGATGATGCGCGACCGCTCGTAGGCGGTGAACACCTGCTGGTAGTATTTCTCGGCATTCTTGCGGTCGCTGTCCAACGTCTCGAACCGCGTCAACGCATCGGAGAGAAGGCGCTTCTGCTCCGGATCCTGGCTGGCGGACTGGCGCTCGATCCGGGCGACGTTCTCATCGAGATCCTTGATCTGCTGCTTGATGTCGAGGATCCGGCGGGCCTCCGGGCCGAGGTCGCGCTGGCCGATGGCAAGCTGCACCGCGAGGTTAATCCGGGCCGAGCGCAGCTCTGCGATCATCTTGAGGTTGGCGATGTTCGACTTCTCCGCGTCGAGCACCCCCTCTTGGTGACGCAGATCCCGCGTCGCGAGGCGGATCTTGGTCATGCGCTCCTCGGCGAGCTTCAGCTCGCGGGTGCTCTCGGCCATCGCCTCCGTGCGGGATCGGACGCTGAGATCGTTCACCATCCGCTCGGCCTCCTTCACGATGGCCCGGGCGATGGCGAGGGAATGGTCGGGGTCGAACGCCGCGACGGTCACCGACATGATTCCGGACCCCGCCTCGACCTCGACATCGACGCGCCGCTTCCAGTAGCGAACGAACTTCTCGATCGGCTTCTCCGGGTCGAACCGCGAGAAGTAGTCGATGCTGTCGCTGCTGAACCACTGGCGCAGCGGCAGCTGCGCCTCGAGGATTTCCAGCATGGGCCGGCTCAGGATGTACTCACGGGTGATCATCGTGTCCTGAGCGGCCATCTGGCTTTGGACGCTGGAGGTGGACCCGGACCCGGATCCTCCCTCGGAGGAGCCCTTCTCGCTGGCGCCGATCGCCGGGCGGATCGCGAACCGCGCCTCGCTCACGTAGCGGTTCGATGCGATCAGGCCGTAGTAGATCGCGCCCGCCAGCACCGGCAGCACGAAGCAGATCACGAACAGGATCGGGATCCAAGGATCGTTCTTGACCTGGTTGTGATAGGACCGAATGCCTTTCTTGCGATCGGCGAAGCGCGACATGCGCGCGATCTGCCGCAGCGATTCGGAAATCGCCTGCTGCCGGTCAGTGGTCGTGACCGGCTGCCCCTCGGCTCTCCGGATCTCCATGTTCATGGCTTGGTTCCCGGCCTCCCGGCCCTGAAGGTCGATCCGTAGGTCGGTCCGCCGCTGCTGGGCACCACCGACCGGGCGCCGCTCTCGCACGGCGACACGGCAAAAGCATGTCTTCGCGCCGCGATGGCCCGGCGCGGAGATGTACGTCCGTCGAACTGCGTGATCCCTGGTACGCGCGGTCCGGGGGATGGAGCAGGGCATGTCTCCGCGGCAGGACCTGACTACCAGCGCGCGGCGAACGAGGACGCAGGCTTCGCGGGACATCAGGAAGCGGCCGAATTCGCCGCGTGGCCTCTCGCAGCAACGGAACATTCCCAATTGCGGACATCAAAGAGCGGGAAGCTCCGGCGTCACCCGGCCGCGGCGGCCGATCCGCCAATCCCGCCCGAGGTGCGGCGGAGGCGAGCTGGAAGGAAAGTGCCTTTTGTAAGCGCCAGCGTTGACGGCATTCCAGATTTGGCATACCAAATACCAAGTCAGCCAGGGGGCGGAGCCGAGGCGTCGACGCAAGTTGGAACTTTAGCTCCGGAGCGGGCAGGGGGGCCAATGACGATCCAAGCCGAATTCGATGGCGTGTGCGCGAAAGGAAACGACGGACGCCCTCGCGTCTCGACCGGCCCGGTTCGTGCCGGATCCTGAGCCGATGGCGGATGCGCGGATCCCGGACGGCAGCCTGAGCTTGTCCGCGGCGATCGGCGATGCCGTGGTGGTGTCGGACCCGGAGGGGTCCATCACCGTGTGGAACCCGGCCGCCGAGCGCATCTTCGGCTTCACCGCCGCCGAGGCGCTGGGCCAGACCCTCGATCTCATCACGCCCGAGCGGCATCGGCGCCGTCACTGGGACGGCTACGCCAAGACCATGCGTACCGGCGAGACCCGCTACGGGGCGGAGACCCTGCGGGTGCCGGCACTGCACAAGGACGGCCGCCAGCTCTCCATCGCCTTCACGGTGGGGATGGTGCGGGATGCCTCCCACCGGGTGACCGGGATCGTCGCCGTGATCCGCGACGAGACCGAGCGCTGGGCCGAGGAGAAGCGCCTGCGTCAGCGCGTGGCCGAACTCGAAGCCTCCGCGGACCGTGCCAGCCAAGGGTCTTGAGCCCGCCGGACGGTCCGAAGGACACGATCACCGAAGCGCACAGGGAGAACGCCCAATGAGCAAGCCGCTGGAAGGCATCAAGATCATCGACTTCACCCACGTCCAGGCGGGACCTGCCTGCACGCAGTTGCTCGCGTGGTTCGGCGCCGACGTGATCAAGGTCGAGCGCCCCGGGGCCGGCGACGTGACCCGCACGCAGCTGCGCCACGTCGAGGACGCGGACGCCCTCTACTTCACGATGCTGAATTCGAACAAGCGGTCGCTCACCCTCGACACCAAGACCCAGGCCGGCAAGGAGGTTCTGGAGAAGCTGATCCAGGATTCCGACGTGATGGTCGAGAATTTCGGCCCCGGCGCGCTGGATCGGATGGGCTTCTCCTGGGCGCGCATCCAAGAGCTGAACCCGGGCATGATCCTCGCCTCGGTGAAGGGCTTCTCGGACGGACACCACTACGAGGACCTGAAGGTCTACGAGAACGTCGCCCAGTGCGCGGGCGGTGCCGCCTCGACCACGGGCTTCTGGGACGGGCCGCCCACCGTCAGCGCCGCGGCGCTCGGTGACTCCAACACCGGCATGCACCTCGCTATCGGCATCCTCACGGCGCTCCACCAGAAGAACAAGACCGGCCGGGGCCAGAAGGTCGCCGTGTCGATGCAGGACTCGGTGATCAACCTCTGCCGCGTGAAGCTGCGGGACCAGCAGCGCCTCGACGCGCTCGGCTACCTCGAGGAGTACCCGCAGTACCCGCACGGCGAGTTCTCCGACGTGGTGCCGCGCGGCGGCAACGCGGGCGGCGGCGGCCAGCCCGGCTGGGTGCTCAAGTGCAAGGGCTGGGAGACCGACCCGAACGCCTACATCTACTTCACCATCCAGGGCCATGCCTGGGCGCCGATCTGCAAGGTGCTGGGCAAGGAGGAGTGGATCACCGATTCGAGCTACAACACGCCCCGCGCCCGTCAGGACAAGATCTTCGACATATTCAAGACGATCGAGGAATGGCTCGCCGACAAGACCAAGTTCGAGGCGGTGGACATCCTGCGAACCTACGACATCCCCTGCGCGCCGGTGCTGTCGATGAAGGAGATCGCCGAGGACAAGTCCCTGCGCGAGAGCGGCACCGTCGTCGAGGTGGCGCATCCGAAGCTCGGCAAGTACCTGACCGTCGGAAGCCCGATCAAGTTCTCCGACATGCAGGTCGAGGTGAAGGCCTCGCCGCTGCTCGGCGAGCATACCGACGAGGTGCTGGAAGGCCTCGGATACACGCGGGAGCAGATCCAGGCGATGCACGAGGCCCGTGCGGTCTGATCCAGCGCCAGCCTTCGCGATCCTGAGAGAGGACGGCGCCTCCGGGCGCCGTCCTTTTTCTATGAGAAACCACACCCGGTTTCGTTCGCCCTCCCCGCGACGCAGACAGGGCCTCGCCCGTCCACGCAGACCGAGATCGGACCTGATCCCTCATCCCGAGCTGCAACGCCTCCTGCCGCGCCGGTGCTCTCCGGAGACCGCAGCGTCCTCTGGACGTCGCCTTCTCGGCCTCCGCCATGCTGCGGCCCCCTCAGATCGGGGTGGCCCTGGGATCACCGAAGCGTCGGGCGGCGCGGCGTGTCGCAACGCCACCGGCGGTGCCCGGAATCTCCACGGCAACCGGCATCGACCTTGGCTGTGACCCGCTACGCCGCGCTCGCCATGATGAACGCCACGGCCTGCGCGACGATTGGCGGCTGGTGCGCGTGGGGGCCGTCATATTCCACGTAGGTCACGTCGTAGCCGGCGTCCCGCAGCTTGGGCACGTGGATGCGCGCGCTCCGATTGATCGGGATCTGCTCGTCGCGGACGCCGTGCGACAGGAAGATTCGGGGCGCGCCGACCTGCATATGCACGGACAGGAAGCCGGCCGACGAGACGATCAGGTGGCGCGCTACGTCGCCGTTGGCGAGGCCGAGCGACAGCGTGTAGCTGCCCCCGTCCGAGTGGCCGGCGAAACAGAGACGGTCTGGGTCGAGCAGGAACCGGTCCGCCACCGCGGCCAGCGCGACCGAGACCCGCTCCCGGTCCGGTCCGTGGCCGCCGATGACGAGGTCCCAGGTCGGAAACAGCGATTGCGGCGCCAGGAGCAGAAATCGCTCCGCGTGCGCATGGGCCTCCAGCATCGGCAGGATCCGCGCGGCGCTGCCGCCGCCGCCGTGGAACAGCACCACGAGCCGGCAGGGACGGCGCGGATCGAGCCCCGCGGGAACGACCAGCACGGCGTCGCGCTCGGCAAAGAGGCCCAGGTCGTGCCGGCCCGGCGCCAGCGGCTCGCGGTCGGGCAGACGGTGACGGAAGTGCAGTCGTCCGGCGAGATCGGGATCGATCATGGCGCGAAGTCCCTGGCTTGCTCCGTTCGCGCCGCGTCCCGGGCCGAAGGAAGTGCGCGACTCCATTGAAAACGGCCGGACCGCTGAGCGATCCGGCCGTCGTAACGCGCGTCGGGTCAGGGCCTTCGGCCCGCCGACCTCACTTCTTCTTCTTGATGCCGCTCTGCGGGTTGAGGCTGCCGATATTGCCGCTCTCGCTGCCGGCGGCCGGGTCGATGACGGCGTTGACCAAGGCGGGACGGCCCGAGTTCATCGCCTCGTTGACCGCCCGGGTCAGCTCGTCCGGCGTGGTCACGTGGTAGCCGACGCCGCCGAAGGCCTCCATCATCCGGTCGTAGCGGGAATCCGGCACGAACACGGTGGTGGCGGGATCGCGACCGGTCGGGTCGGTGTCGGTGCCGCGGTAGATGCCGTTGTTGTTGAACACCACGATGCAGACCGGCAGGCCGTACCGGCAGATGGTCTCGACCTCCATGCCGGAGAAGCCGAAGGCGCTGTCACCCTCGACACAGAGGACCGGCTTGCCAGTCTCGACCGCGGCCGCGACGGCGAAGCCCATGCCGATGCCCATGATGCCCCAGGTTCCCACGTCCAGGCGCTTGCGCGGCTGGTACATGTCGATGATGCCCCGGGCGAGGTCGAGGGTGTTGGCGCCCTCGTTGACCAGGATCGCGTCCGGCCGCTCCTTGACGATGGTGCGCAGCGCCCCGAGGGCGGCGTGGAAGGTCATGGGCGAGGCGTTGCTCATGAGCTTCGGCGCCATCTTTGCGATGTTGGCGTCGCGCTTGGTCTTGAGCGTCTCGATCCAGTCGGACGGGGGCTGCTGCCAGCCCTTGCCCATGCCGTCCAGCAGCGCCTGCACGCAGGAGGCGATGTCGCCGACGACGGGCGCCACGATCTCGACGTTCGAGTCCATCTCGCGGGGCTCGATGTCGATCTGGATGAACTTGGTCGAGCCCGGCTCGCCCCAGCTCTTGCCCTTGCCGTGCGACAGGAGCCAGTTGAGCCGGGCGCCGATCAGCAGGACCACGTCCGAGTCCTTCAGCGCCGTGGAGCGCGCGGCGCCGGCCGAGAGCGGGTGGGTGTCGGGCAGGAGACCCTTGGCCATGCTCATCGGCACGTAGGGGATGCCGCTGGTCTCGACCAGCGCCCGGATGGCCTCGTCGGCCTGCGCGTAGGCGGCGCCCTTGCCGAGCACGATCAGCGGCCGCTTAGCGGATTTCAGGACGTCCAGCGCCCGGGCGATCGCCTCGGGGGCGGGGCGCTGCGCCGGGGCCGGATCGATCACCTTGACCAGCGACTGACGGCCGGCCTCGGCATCCATCACCTGGGCGAACAGCTTGGCGGGCAGGTCGAGATAGACGCCGCCCGGCCGGCCCGAGCAGGCGGCCCGGATCGCGCGGGCTACGCCGATGCCGATATCGGCCGCGTGGAGGACCCGGAAGGCCGCCTTGCACAGGGGCTTGGCGATGGCGAGCTGGTCCATCTCCTCGTAGTCGCCCTGCTGCAGGTCGACGATCTCGCGCTCGGAGGAGCCCGAGATCAGGATCATCGGGAAGCAGTTGGTGGTGGCGTTGGCGAGCGCCGTGAGGCCGTTGAGGAAGCCCGGGGCCGAGACGGTGAGGCAGATGCCCGGCTTCTGAGTGAGGAAGCCCGCGATCGCCGCGGCGTTGCCGGCATGTTGCTCGTGCCGGAACGAGATCACCCGCATCCCCTCGGCCTGGGCCATGCGGCCGAGGTCGGTGATCGGGATGCCCGGGACACCGTAGATCGTCTCGATGCCATTGAGCTTGAGCGCGTCGATGACGAGGTGGAAGCCGTCGGTCAGGTCCGGCTCGGCCTCGATTTCAGGGGTGTTGTGAACGATCTTGGCCACGGCGGTCATCGGGGGTCTCCGGGATATCCGTTTCGGGTGGGCCGGCGCTCGGCGTCGGCTGGCTCGGGGATCTCCCGCCCCTTCATCCCGCGGGGCCCGCGTCAGCGGGCCTCGAAGGAGTCTCCGGAGGTCTGGGCGATCCCGGAAGCCCTCTTTCGAGGCCTCCGCTCCGCTTCGTCACCTCAGGATGCGGCAAAGGGTGGGAGATCGGTGGGTGTTCGGCGTCCCTCGCGGGTTCTCGGGTTTGGGCGGTCAGGCCGCCCGGATCGGTTGGGCGGCGAGTGCCGCCGGCTGCTGCTCGGCCGCCGCAAGGTAGCGGGCCCGCATCGGGCGGAGCAGGAACATGGCCAAGGCCGCCGCCGTGACGTTGAGGACGATGATCAGCGTGAACACGGCCGACCAGCCGTAGGCGGAGGAGATCAGGCTGGCGAAGGGCACGAGGAAGGACGCCGTTCCCTTCGCCGTGTAAAGCAGGCCGGCATTGCTGGCGGCGTATTTCGAGCCGAACGTATCGCCGCAAGTCGCCGGAAACAGCGAGTAGATCTCGCCGAACACCCCGAAATACACTGCGGTGGCCAGGACGAAGACCATCGGGATGTGCCCGTAGGTCAGCAGCACGATCACCGCCAGCGCTGCCGTCGAGAAGGCGATGAACATCGTGTTCTCGCGGCCGATATGGTCGGAGACGAAGCCGAAGAACGGTCGCCCGAACCCGTCGAAGATCCGGTCCAGCGAGATCGCCAGGGTCAGCGCGGCCATCTGCATGCCGAACAGGCTCACCGGCACGCCAGCCACCTGGAAGTCGTGGGCGATCGGGGCGATCTGCGCCGCCGCCATCAGACCGCCGGAGGCGACCATCACGAACATGACGTACATAACCCAGAAGACCGGGGTGCGCACCGCCTCGCGGGGGCTGCGGTCGACCTTGGTCTGCGGCAGGCGCGTGCTCTTGCGCTGGACCGGCGTGTTGGTCGACGGCTTGCGCAACAGGAAGGCGAGGGACAGCACCACGGCGCCCTGGCCGATGCCGAAGTAGAGGAAGGCGTCCTGATAGCCGCTGGATGCGATCATCCGGGCGATCGGCACCACCGTGATGGCCGCACCCGCGCCGAACCCGGCCGCGGTGGCGCCGGCGGCGAGGCCACGGCGATCCGGGAACCACTTGAGCGCGTTGCCCACGCAGGTCCCGTAGACCGATCCCGCACCAATGCCGGCGATCACGGCGCCGAGATAGAGCAGGAACAGGCTGTCGGCGTAGGCGTCGATCGTCCAGGCGAGGGCGATCATCACGCCGCCGAAGGCGACCACGATCTTCGGACCGTAGCGGTCGACGAACCACGCCTCGACCGGCACCAGCCAGGTCTCGGTGGCGACGAACAGCGTGAAGGCGAGCTGGATTGCCGCTCGACCCCAGTGGTAGCGCTGATCGATCGGGTCGACGAACAATGTCCAACCGTATTGAAGGTTGGCGATCATGGCCATGCAGATCACGCCGAAGGCGAGCTGCCACCATTTCGCCGACGGCGAATCCTGGCGTTCCATCCCCGTGCCTCTCTTGTTGGGTCGGCGCGGCCTTGCAGTGGCGCGTCTGTGGTACGCCGCCGATCATGCACATCCCTTCTAGGTATGCAATATACCAGCGCGAGACGGACGGGATGAAGTGTCAGGCCGGCGATATTATGCCGTTTGTGCAACTTATGGAATCCGACGCCCTGTCGGTCGTGCCGATACGACGCACCGGCATCGCGGCGAGCGTAAAGTCCTACGGGTAACGCGCCAGGGCGCCGTGGGACCAGGAACGCCCCGGAGATCCTGCTCCACGCCGGGTCCTGTCACGCGCCGCGCCGGGGTGCCAGGACCCGGACTTCCCGGCGCCGCTCCGGCATACACGAATGACGGGGAGGTCGTCGCGGTCGGGGGGCGCCGGGGCTTTACGGGGCCGGGGGCTCGCGGCGGGAATAGTCCAGGCCCGTGAACCCACCACCCTGGTAGCGTTCCACGATCCTGTTGCCGCTGGTCTTGCCTTCCAGCGACGCCGCGTAGGAATCCGCGCTGTCCTGCGGCGTCCAGCCGATCACGTCGCGTCCGTCCCGCCGCCACCAGGTCATGCGGCTGTTGTTCGAGGCGCCCCAGATCACCACCGTCCCCTTCGGCCCGAGGCTCGGTGCCAGGGTGGCGCGGGCGATCAGCCGGGTGAGGTCGGCATAGGACAGCCACGTCGCCAGCATCCGCGCGTCGGTGGGCTCCGGGAAGCAGGAGCCGATGCGCAGGAAGACGCTCTCAACCCCGTGCTTGTCGCGGTACAGGCCGCCCATCAGCTCGCCGTAGGCCTTCGACAGCCCGTAGAAGCCATCCGGCGCCAGGGCGCAGTCATCGTCCAGAACCTCGGACCGCTCGTGGAAACCGATGGCGTGGTTCGAGGAGGCGAAGATCATCCGCGCGCCCTCGCGGCGGGCCGCCTCGTAGGCGTGGTAGAGGCCGCGGATATTGGGACCGATCACCGTCTCGAACGGGTGCTCCACCGAGATCCCGCCGAGGTGGAGGATGGTGCCGCAGCCCTCCGCCAGCCGCAGGATCGCCGGCCCGTCCTCCAGGTCGGCGATCTGGAAGCGCGCGCCCTCGGGCAGCGGGTCCGGGAAGGGCGCGCGGTCGGTGAGCCGGAGCGGCCAGCCCCGTTCGCCGAGCGCGCGGGTCAGCACGCGCCCGAGGGCGCCAGAGGCTCCGGTCAGGAGGACGGGTTTCGGGGGAACGGTCTCGGCGCTCATGGATGCTGCTCCTGAATCGGACGCTCGCCTTCAGACGGTATCGTTCAGACGGCCTTGACCGCGGCGAGGGGACCGGCTTCCGCCGGGTTGCGGGGCCGCCGCACGAAGATCGCCATGGCGACGACGCCCGCCGCCGCGATCAGGGCGGCGATCACGAAGGCGCTGGCGTAGCCCCCGAGGTATTGCACGGCGAAGCCCGTGGCGGTCGGTCCGATGATCCCCGAGATGTTGCTCAGGAGGTGGATGAAGCCGCTCACGCCGCCGACCCGCGCCTCGGGCACCAGCTCGTGGATCGTCGCCCAGCAGGATTGCACCGAACTCGTCAGCATCAGCACGGCCAGCGCGATGAGCGAGACCGCCATGGCGGTGCTGGTCGCGGCATTGACCGCGATCAGGGCGACCCCCGCGATGGCGAGGGGCACGATCGTGGTGATCTTCCGCGCGGCGAGCTTGTCGCCCATGCGCTTGTAGACGAGATCGGCCACGATGCCTCCGCCGACGTAACCGACGAAGCCGCAGGCCCAGGGGATCGAGGCGACCAGGGCCATCTCCTTCACGGGCATGTGCAGGGCGTCGGTGAGGTAGCTCGGGAGCCACGAGAGGAAGATGTAGAGGGTGTAGTTCACCGCGAACATGCCGAGGCCGAGCGACAGGGTGCTCGGCAGGAACAGGTAGCCTTTGAGCGACCGGGCGTGGTCGGAGGGTGCGAGGTGGGTGACGGCGCGGCTGCGCTCGACGAGGGCGATCTCCTCCGGACTGACCCGCGGATTGTCCTGGGGGCGGTCGGTCATCAGCAGGCGCCACGCCACCACCCAGAGCAGGCCGACGGCGCCGATGGCCACGAACGCCACCCGCCAGCCGTACTGGATGGCCAGCAGCCCGACCACGGGCGCCGCGATGGCGCTGCCCACCGTCTGCCCCGAGAAGGTGAAGCCGATGGTCCGGGCGGTCTCCTCGCGGGGAAACCACGTGGTGATCGTGCGGTTCGTGGTCGAATTCATCGGACCCTCGGCGAAGCCGAACAGGGAGCGGACGATGAACATCTGGGCGAACCCGGTCACCGCGCCGGTCAGCATGCACAGGACCGACCACGAGGTCGCGGCCCAGCTGTAGATCCTGCGCGGCCCGTAGCGGTCGGCGAGTTGCCCGCCCACGAAGGCGAAGATCGCGTAGCCGAAGAAGAACGTGCTGAAGATCACCCCGAGTTCGGAGGGCGACAGGTTGAGATCCTGCTTGACGAAGGGCGCCGCGACGCCGAGTGCGGCGCGGTCCATGTAGTTGATAATCCCTGCTATGAACAGCAAAGATGCGATGACGAACCTGTATCGCTTGGCGAACATGGCGTTTCCTCTGATCTATCGGCAGTGTTCGTTTTTATTTAGTTGTTTCACTTGGCGGCGGACACGAACGGTGTCCGCAGCGCGTCCTTCCTCGGCGGCCGCTAGGGCGGCCCTACGGGCGCCGCCTGCATCGGCAGGGGGCGGGACGGTCCAGAAAAGAGCGGAGCCTGCCCGTCAGGGCGTGCCATGCCCGGCATCGCCGCCTCTTCGTCGCGAGACTTCGTCCCGACCCGACCACCGCCGGGAGCTACCTTCACCCGCAGAGGGGAGAGGGTGGGCGGAACCGGCGCTATCCAATATCGCGCGCTCACACTGGCTCTGGGCCTCCTCACAGGAACGCGATCGTGCAGGGACTCAGGCTCGGGCGCGAACCCGTTCGGGTGAGGTCCCCGCTGGTGGGATCGATGGCGAACTCGGCCAGGCTGTCGCCCTGCTCGTTGGCGACGAGCAGATTCGTCCCGCCCGGTGCCAGCACCATGAAGCGCGGGTCGCGGCCGCCCGCCTGCGTCCAGCCGGCGGGGTCGAGCCGTCCGCCTTCCGCGTCCACGTGAAAGCGCGCGATCCCGTCCTGACCGCGATTCGATGCGTAGAGGTGGCGGCCATCCGGCGTGACCACGATGGCCGCGGCGGTGCTCGCGCCGAAGAAGTCGGGCGGGAGCGTCGGGACGAGATGCAGGGGCTGCAGCGTGCCGGACGCGGCATCCCAGCGGCAGGTGGCGATGCTGGAATCGAGCTCGTTGACCAGGAAGGCGAGGTTCCGGCTCGGGTGGAAGGCGAGGTGGCGCGGCCCGGCGCCCGGCCGCATCGCAACCTCCGAGGCGATCGCGAGCCTCTCGCCGTCCAGCCGGAGCACGAAGACCCGGTCGAGGCCCTTGTCGGGGACGATCGCGTGCCGTCCATCCGGCGACAGGACCACGTGGTGCGGGTGGGCGCAGGCCTGCTCGGTCCGGTGCGGGCCCGGCTCGCCCGGTAGGCTCAGGATCTGGCAAGCCTCTTCCAGTGCGCCGTCCGCGCGGACCGGCAGCAGGGCGACCGAGCCGCTGGCGTAGTTGGCGACGATCAGGAACCGGCCGCTCGGGTCGAGGGCCTGATGCACGCTGTTGGTGCCGCCCGTGGCGGCCGCGCCGAGGGCGCGAAGGGTTCCGTCCGGCGTCACCGCGAAGGCGCTGGCCGCCTCGCCGTCACCCTGGACCGTGTAGAGCACGGCGCGGCCCGGATCGGCCACCAGGAAAGACGGGTTGGTGATCCCTTCGACCCGGCCGAGATGCGTCCACGTGTCGAGGCCGGCTCCCGTCCGGTACACGTCGATGCCCCGGCCGCGGGCCCTGCGTCGCTCCGTGGTGAAGCAGCCGACGAAGGCGAGGCCCAGAGGGGCAGGCGCGGCTCCGGTCATGCGATGGGTCCGGCTGAGTGAATAGGCTGCTGCGACGCTCGCGTCGCTCTCGCGCGCGAGGGGACGCACTCGAATGGCGCCATGATCGGCGAGGTCGCGCTGCCCTGGGTTGCTTCTCTGGGCCCACGGGGACGGGATCGCGCCTCGCAGCCCCTCCAACGTCTCGCTTCTGTTCCAGGCTCGCCTGCGGCCACCCGGAACGGCGGACGGCCCGTCCGGTCCGGCGCGGTGACGGTCACTGGAGAGACGATCATGCCCAATCCGTTTCCCGTGGCTCAGGCCCGCCGCGGGACGCGACGGAGGAAGTCGGGGTTCAGCTCCGACAGGCGGTTCACGCCGATCAGCGCCATGTCGCGGTTCAGCTCCTCCTTGAGGATCCGCATGGCGAGTTCGACGCCCGCCACCCCGCCGAGCGCCGCGGCGAACATGAAGGGCCGGCCGAGCAGGACGAAGTCGGCGCCCAGCGCCAACGCCTTCATCACGTCGGTGCCCCGGCGGATGCCGCTGTCGACGATGATCTTCAGCCCGCCCTTTCGGGCGGCGATCTCCGGCAGCACGTCCAGCGGCGCGACGGCGTAGTCCAGCTGCCGGCCGCCGTGGGTCGAGAGGATCACCCCGTCGACGCCGCATCCCCGAGCGATCTCGACATCCTCCGGGGCCAGCAGCCCCTTCACGAGCAGATTCCCGGACCAGCGTTTCCGGATCGCCTCCAGATTCTTCCACGAGAGCTGATCGCGGGCGATGGTGTTGCGCACCGCGCCCTGCGACATCATCGGGGGACCGCGCTCGGCCTCGGTGTTCTCGAAGTGCGGCGCCCCGTGCTTAAGGAACGTGCGGGCGACGGTGCCCAGTAGCCAGCGCGGGTGCGTCGCGCTCTGCCACGCCACCTTCGGCGTCACCTTGATCGGCATGGAGAAGCCGCTGCGGGTGTTGTGCTCCCGGTTGCCCAGCGTGGGGGTGTCGGCGGTCACCACGAAGGTCCGGTAGCCGGCGGCCTCGACTCGGTCGAGGAGGTGGTCGATGCGATTCTGATCGCCCGGCAGGTAGCCCTGGAACCAGGCCTGCGGATTCTGGGCGTGCACATCCTCCAGCTTGATCAGCGAGGAGGCGCTCAGGCACATCGGCAGGCTCATCCGCCGCGCCGCCTCGGCCAGCACGAGGTCGCCCCGATAGGCGATGAAGGCGGCCCCGCCGAGCGGCCCGATCCCGAAGGGGGCCGCGTAAGTCTGGCCGAACAGCGTCGTGGCGGTGTCCCGCGCCGACGTGTCCCGCATCAGCCGCGGCACGAGGGCGTAGTCGGCGTAGGCGCCGCGGCTCTGCGCCAGGGCCGAACCGGTCTCGACCCCGCCGGAGACGTACTGGAAGATCATCGGCGGCAGCAGCCGACGGGCGTGCCGCTCGAAATCGTCCAGCGCCAGCAGGTCGCGGAACCGGTAAGGGGTGACCGCGTCGCTGCGCTTCAAACTTGTGACGATCGCCTGCGGGGCGGCGATGCCGGCCGCACTCGCGTCGGCCCCGCCCACCGTCGGCGAGTCGCGCTCCGGCGCTCCCGCGCCGGAAGCCGGCCGGTCGAGCATCGCCATCCGCGTCTCCCTGATGGCCGTCCGGAACGGAAGCGTCCCGTCGGACGGCGTTTTTTGAAAGCGCTTTCAGATAGCCAGCGGGGTGGTACGGTGTCAATATACTGCCGATCCAGTTCGCTGGTTGCGGCGCGCATGCGCATCGAGGCCGCCCAAGGGGGAGAACCGATTTCAGTGCTGGACCTGCCGGGCATGATCCTCGAGCCGCCGTCGCGCGGTCCCGTCGCGCGGGATGTCGCCCGACGGGCTGGTGTCTCGACCGCGACGGTCTCCCGGGTGCTCAACGGGTCCGCCGGCGTCCGGGCCGACAAGCGCGAAGCCGTGATGCGCGCTGCCCAGGATCTCGGTTTCGTCGCCAACGGGGCTGCCCGGGCCCTCTCGACGCGCCGGTTCATGGCGGTCGGCGCCGTCGTGCCAAATATCGAGAACGAGGCTTTCGTCCGCGTTCTCTCGAGCTTCCAGGAGCGGCTGCGCCAGGCGGGCTACACCCTGGTGGCGGCCAATGCCGGGTACGACCTGGAGGACGAACTTCGGGAGGCGACCTTTCTGCTGGAGCGCGGCGTCGACGGGCTGATGCTGGTCGGCGACATCCACCATCCGGACCTTCACGCCCGGATCGCCAGCACCGGCATTCCGATGGTGCAGACCTTCAGCCTGTCGCAGCAGCGCCCCTGCGTGGGGTTCGACAACGCCGCGTCGGCGGCCCGGGCGGCCAACTACCTGATGGACCTGGGACATCGCCGGATCGGCGTGATCTCCGGCCTGAGGAAGGACAACGATCGCGGCGGCGCCCGGGTGATCGGCATCGCCCAGGCGCTCGCGGCCCGCGGCCTGTCGCTCGCCCCCGAGCACGATATCGAGATCTCGTACGGCATCGGCGGCGGCCGCGACGGCTTCCGCCAGATGCTGGCCGGCGGTCCGCCGCCGACCGCGATCATCTGCGGCACCGACCAGATCGCCTTCGGCGCCATGATCGAGGCCCGGGCCCGCGGGCTCGCTATACCGGGCGATCTCTCGGTGGTCGGCCACAACGATTCCGATTTCGCGCCCTTCCTCGATCCGCCGCTGACGACGATCCGCATCCACTCCGCCGAGATCGGGCACGCGGCGGGCGACCACCTGATCGCCCGGATCCAGGGCAAGCCGGTGGTGCGCCTGACCGAGATCGACGCCGAGCTGATCCTCCGCGCCAGCACCGCACCGCCGCGCTAGGCGCAGGCCACAGCCGGCGCTATCTTGCTCCCGTTTTGAAATCGCTTACAAGTTGATCGTCGGCGCGGGTTCGCGGCCGGCGTACCGAACCCGAGACGCAGCATGGCCCCCCGCATCGTCCTCCTGCACGCGACGCCGGTCGCCATGGCGCCGATCCAGACCGCGTTTTCCGAGCGCTGGCCTGAAGCGGAAATCGTCAATCTCCTCGACGACGGCCTGTCCCTCGATCGCGCGCGGGAGCCCGGCGAGATCTCGGAGGGCATGATCGAGCGCTTCGTGCGCTTCGGTCGCTACGGCCACGACATGGGCGCCGACGGCATCCTGATCACCTGCTCGGCCTTCGGACCGGCCATCGACCGGTTGATCGAGGACGTGCCTGTGCCGGTGCTGAAGCCCAACGAGGCGATGTTTCGCGCGGCCATCGCCCAGGGCGAACGCATCGGCATGTTGGCGACCTTCGGGCCATCGATCGGTACCATGACCGACGAGTTCGAGGAGTTCGTGGGTCAGTCCGGCCGCCCGGCGACCCTGCGGACGATCCTGGTCGACGAAGCCATGACGCGCCTGCGCGCCGGTGACGCCGAGACCCACAATCGACTGATCGCCGAGCGGGCGCCGGAACTGGCCGAGTGCGACGCGATCATGCTGGCGCATTTCTCCACGTCGCGGGCGGCCGAAGCGGTTCGGAAGGCCGTGTCGATCCCCGTGCTCACGGCGCCGCACGCGGCCGTGGACCGGATGCGCGCGATGATCGAAACCGGCAGGAGCGCCTGAACCATGAAGCTCGGTGCCTTCAAGAACCGCCTGAGCGGCCATTGCGGCTTCCTCTTCACGGAGCTGCCGCTCGCCGAGCGTTTCGCGGCCGCCGCGCGCGCCGGCTTCAGGGCGGTCGAACATCCGAACCTGTTCGCGACGCCGGCGCCGGAGGTGGCGGGGTGGCTCGAACGGGCGGGCGTGCCGCTGGTCCAGACGGGTTTCCCGGCCGGTGACGCCGCCAAGGGCGAGAAGGGCTTCGCCGCACTACCCGACAAGATAGAGTACTACCGCTCGACCATCGAGCCGACGCTCGATTACGTCGCCCGGCTCGGCTGCCGCATGGTTCATCCGATGGCCGGGGTGCGGCCGGCCGGCGTCGAGCAGTCACGCCTCTGGGATACCTACCTCGACAACCTTGCCTTCGCGGCCGACGCCGCCAAGGCACGCGGCATGACGGTGATCGTGGAGCCGATCGGGCCGGGTTCGATCGCCGACTACGTCATCGACGATCCGCTGGTCGCGGTGCAGGCGATCGAGGCCATCGGCCGCGATAACGTCAAGCTCCTGTTCGACGCCTATCACTGCGTCTGCCTGGGTCACGACCCGGCCGCGCTGATCCGGGCGCACGCGCCGCTCATCGCTCACGTCCAGATCGCCGACGATCCGGGCCGGCACGAGCCCGGTACCGGGACGATCGCGTTCGATCCGATCTTCGAGGCTTTGGAGGAGGTCGGCTACCACGGCCTCGTCGGGTGCGAGTATCATCCCGAATCCGGGACCGACGCGGGGCTCGGCTGGATGCGATCGGCGACCTAGCGGGGCTGCCAGGGGACCGGGACACCTGATCCCCGGTGGCCTTCGGAGGCATCGGAGCGCGGTGAAGGCCGCCGGGGATCGCGTGGCCGGCTGGAGATGTCCCGCGGGACTACCGCGCGGTACCTCGCCATGAGCGATCGCTGTGAACCCTAGAGGGCTGCCAAGCTCGGCGATACCGCCGCGGGCCGCTCAGCCCAGCAGCCGCGCCCGGCGTTCCAACACTGCCGGCCAGACCTCCGGATTGACGAGGCGCGGCGGCCGCTCGCCCTTGAGGATGCCGATGACCTGCTCGGCCCCCCAAGCCGCCACGTTGCGGCGCGCCTCGTGGGTGACTCCTGCGGTGTGATAGGTCGCCACAACGGTGTCGAGCTTGAGCAGCGCCGAGTCGAGGGGCGGCGGCTCCGGCGCCCAGACGTCGAGGCCCGCACCGGCCAAGTGCCCGGATGTCAGCGCCGCGGCGAGCGCGGCCTCGTCGTGCACGCCGCCCCGGGCGGTCGTCACGAAGAGCGCACCCGGCTTCATCGCCGCGAAGGCCTGCGCGTCGAAGCTGCCGCGGGTGGTGTCGTCGAGGGGGCAGTGCAGGGAGACGATGTCGGATTCGGCTAGCAGCCGCGCCCGATCCACCGGCTCCGCGCCGCGCGCCCTGATCTCGTCCGACGTCAGCAGAGGATCGTAGGCCAGGACCCGCATGTCGAAGCCGCGGGCGAGCTTGGCCACTTCGCGACCGGTATGCCCGATCCCGACCAGTCCCAGGGTCAAGCCGCCGATCTCGTGACCCATCAGCGATTCCCGCGAGAAACCCCGCGCCGTTCGGAGCAGGCGATCCGAGACGCAGATCTTGCGTGAGACGGCGAGCATGAGGCCGATCGCCAGCTCCGCCACCGAGCGGGCGTTGCCGCCCACCTGATTGACCACCGCGACGCCGGCGCGCGTGCAGGCGGCGGCATCCACCGTGTCGAAGCCCGCACCGCCCGACGAGACGGCGAGCAGATTCGGGCAGGAGGAGAGCAGATCGTCCGTCACGTGCCACCGGCGCGGCAGCTCGTCCCGTGCCGGGGAGACGTGGAAGACGTGAGCTTGCTCGAGCAGCGCCTGGAGGGCGCTCTCGGGCCCCCGCAGGTCACCCACCTGCAGGTCGATGTCGGATTCGGCCCTCAATCGCTCGTCGAAGATCGGATTGATCCACACGTTGAACCGGCAAACGCGCTTGAGGGCCGCCATCGGTTCAGCCCTTCACCACGGCGTCGATCGCGTCGATGACGTGATCGATGTTGTGAGAGTTGACCGCCGCCACGCAGATCCGGCCGGTCTCCAGCGCATAGACCTCGTGCTCCTCACGAAGGCGGGTGGCCTCGGCCGGGCTCAGACCGGTGTAGGAGAACATGCCCTTCTGAACCTTGATGGCGTCGAAGCCGCGCTCGGGGTGGCGCTGCTGCAGGCTGTCGGCCATGCGCTCGCGCATGGCGCGGATCCGGTCGCGCATCTCGGCGAGCTCCCGCTCCCAGTCGGCGCGCAGCTCCGGATCGGTGAGAACGATCTCGACGATGGCCGCCCCGTGCGTGTGCGGGTTGGAGTAGCTCGCCCGGACGAGGCGCTTGGCGAACGCCTCGACCTTCGCCCGCGCGCTCGGATTCTCGGCCACGATGGTCAGGGCGCCGACGCGCTCGCCGTAGAGCGAGAACGACTTGGAGAAGGAGGACGCCACCAGGAATTCCTGACCCGACTCGGCGAACAGGCGCACAGGCTCGGCATCGGCGTCGAGACCGTTGCCGAAGCCCTGGTAGGCGATGTCGAGGAACGGCACGAGGCCGCGCTCCGCCATCAGGGGGACGAGGTCGCGCCATTCGTCGATGGTGAGGTCGGCGCCGGTCGGGTTGTGGCAGCAGGCGTGCAGCACGACGATCGAGCCCTTGGGAAGATCCCGAAGGTAAGCCTTCATGGCCGGGTAGTCGGCGCCCCCGGTCTCGGCCGAGAAGTAGGGATAGTCCACCACGGTGAAGCCGGCCTGGGTAAACAGGGCCTTGTGGTTCTCCCAGCTCGGGTTGCTCACCGCCACCGTGGCGTCCGGGTAGAGCTTGGCGAGGATGTCCGCGCCGGTCTTCAGGGCGCCTGTGCCGCCGATGCTCTGGAGCGTCGCCGTGCGGTTCTGCGACAGAATGGGGGCGCCGGCGCCGAACAGCAGCGCCTGGACCGCGTCCCGGAACGGCTTGGTGCCCTCGATCGGCCGGTAGGTCTTCGGCAGACCCTTCTCGATCCAGCGCTTCTCCGCCGTCTGCACGGCGCGTAGGCGCGGCACCTTGCCGTCCGCATCCGTATAGACGCCGACCACGAGGTTGAGCTTCTTCGGGCTCGGATCGGCGTTGAAGGCCTCGAACAGGCGCATGATCGGATCGAGCGGCGCGTCCTGGATGCCGGCGAACAGCGAGGTCATGATCGTCAATCGTCCCAGAGGGTCTTCGTCGGCGACGCGCTGGCGCCCCGGCACGCCCGGCGACAAGCCGAGCCAGCGCCCTTATTTCGCACATCGCGCCCGCTTGCCAGCGCCGCCGCGCGCATCAGCATCCCGATCCGCTCAACGATCCGGTTTCACCACCGCCGCGGCCCTTCCGAAACGCGCGCTCCAGGCCTTAGAATGTCGCCATGATCCGTCGCCTCACCCTGATCGTCGCGGGCCTTCTTGCCGTCGCCCCGGCCAGCGCACAGGCGCCGGTGCGGATCGGTCTGTCCGCGCCGTTGACCGGGCCAGACGCGGCCTTCGGGCAGGGGCTTCGGCAGGGCGCCGAGCAGGCGGTGATCGATCTCAATCGGGCCGCCGGGGGGCGCCCGCGCTGGGTGCTCGTCCCGGCCGACGATGCGGGCGAGGGCCGGCAGGCCGTGGCGGTGGCCAGGAAGTTCGCCGCCGACGGCGTGCGCCTCGTGGTCGGGCCGTTCGAATCCGGCGCGGTCGCCTCTGCCGCACCCGTTTACGAGGATGCCGGCACCGTGTCGGTGACATCCGCCGCAACCTATGCGCCGCTCACCGGCAGGGGCCTCTGGAACCTGTTTCGATTGAGCCCGAGCGACGCGCAGCAGGGTCAGGCGGCCGGAGCCTACCTGGCACGGGCGTTCGCCGGTCGCCGGATCGGCATCCTGAACGATCGCTCGACCTTCGGTCGCGGCCTCGCCGAGGCGGTGGCAGCCCGGCTGAAGGAGGCCGGCACGCCCGAGGTGCTGTTCGACGGGTTTGCCCGCGGCACGCGGGATCTGTCCGAGCTCGTCGCCCGGTTGAAGGCGGCGCGGATCGACGCGGTGTATTTCGGCGGCCTCGCCCCGGAAGCCGCGATCCTGCTCCACGCGATGCGGGATGCCGGCCTCGCCGCGACGCTGGTGGCGAGCGATGGCATCCTCGATCCCGGCTTCGCCACCGCGGCCGGCGCCCTGGGAGAGGGGACCGTGATGACCCTGTCACCGGATCCACCGCGCCTGCCGGAGGTCCGCGGTGTCCGGTCGTCGGCAAGGAGTTCCGAGGCGGACAGCGTGGCCTCCGGCGCCTACGCGGCGGTGCAGATCCTGGCCGAGGCCGTCGAGCGGGCCCGTGCCGCCGACCCGAAGACCGGACGGATCGCCGATGGCCGCTCGGTGGCCGACGCCCTGCGGGCCGGGCCGATGCGCACGCTTCTCGGTCCCGTAGGGTTCGATGCGCGTGGCGACCGGACCGGCAGCCCGATCGTCCTGAGGATCTGGCGACGAAGCCCGGACGGGCGCCTCGACTACGCCGGCAACGAGGTTGCCGCCCCATGAATCGCGTCGATTCATGTCGATGACGGAAAGGCTGTCGCCGCCGTGACTTGCCGCCGGTTCCCGCGGCGACTACATGCGTGCGGTGCTGCTGAGCTGGCGCGGGCGATCCGTCGGATCGGATCCGCGCCCTGCGGCGTTTCCCGAGCTCGATGACAGCCGAACACGCATTGCCGGAACGCCTGCTGCCGGACGGTCCGACTGGAGAAGGTGCATGGCGAAAGAAGAATTGATGCAGTTCGACGGTCTCGTGATCGAGATCCTGCCGGATGCGCGCTACCGCGTGCAGCTCGACCAGGGCCACGAGATCGTGGCCTACACGGCTGGCAAGATGAAGAAGAACCGCATCAAGACGCTCGCGGGCGACCGGGTGACGGTCGAGATGTCGCCCTACGACCTGGAGAAGGGACGCCTCGTGTTCCGCCACAAGGACGAGCGTTCCTCCGGTCCGCGTCCTCCCGTGCGCGGCGGCCAGTTCCGACGCCGTTGAGATCGAAGCCCGCGTTCCGGGCTTCTTCGGCCACGTCCGCCTATCTGCTGCTCACCGTCACGGCGCTCCTCTGGGCCGGCAATGCGGTCACCAGTCGCTGGGCGCCGGGCCACGTGTCCCCTCAGGTGATCACGACGCTGCGCTGGGCTTTCGCCTGCGCAGTGCTCATGCCCTTCGCCGCGCGCCGGCTCGCGGCCGCGTGGCCGCAGTTGCGCCCGTACTGGCTGCGCATCCTGCTGATGGGCGGGCTGGGCTACACGGGCTTCAACTGCCTGTTCTACGCGGCCGGCGTTCATACCGGCGCGATCAATCTGGCTCTGTTCCAGGGCGCGATCCCGGTCCTGGTGATCGTCCTGAATCGGCTGGCGTACCGGGTTCCGGTCACGGCCGGGCAGATGTTGGGTGTCGGGCTGACGCTGATCGGCGCGGGCTTGGCCGCCACGCACGGCGACTGGTCGGTCCTCGCCAACCTCGCCTTCAACCGGGGGGACGTCCTCGTCTTCGGCGCGTGCCTGCTCTACGCCGGCTACACGATCTTCCTGCCGACGCGGCCGAAGGTGCCGGCGCTGGCTTTCTTCGCCGCCATGGCGCTCGCCGCCCTCGTGACGTCGCTGCCGCCGCTGGCGGTCGAATGGGCGACGGGGCACGCCGTCTGGCCGAACCGGGAAGGCTGGCTCATGGTGGCGTTCGTCGGCCTCGGGCCGTCGCTGCTGGCGCAGCTCTTCTTCATGCGCGGCGTCGAGCTGATCGGCCCGAACCGGGCCGGGCTGTTCGTCAACCTCGTCCCGATCTTCGGCGCGTTCCTCGCCGTCCTGCTGGTCGGCGAGCCGTTCGGAACGACGGAAGCCGCCGCCCTGACCCTGGTACTCTGCGGGATCGCCTGCGCCGAGCGCCTGAAGCCGGCACGCGCCGCCGAGGCGACCCCGGAGGCCGCCTACTCGCAGACGCGGACGCGGCGGACGTAGACGTCGCCGTAGGCGTCGACGGTCCGGCGGCGCTCGAAGTGGCAGACCGGGCCGTAATCTTCTTCCACGTAGACGGGCGGCGGGGCACGGTAGACCGGGCGACCCGGGTAGTAGCCGTTGTTGGCCGACGCGATGGCACCGCCGACGGCTAGGCCGCCGAGCACGCCGAGGGCAGCCGCGCCGCCGGCACCGATCCCGTCGCGGGCCTGGGCGGCTGGCGCGAGAGTGGCGAGGCTCCCGACGACAAGGCTCGTCGCGAGAAGGTACTTCATGACATCCCCCTGAAAGCAGGCGATTCGTGCCGATCATCGGCACCTGCTGCTAGCACGCCTGAGCTTTGGGGCGTTTGTTCGGCCGCACATACCGGCTTGACGTGGGGTGTTCCGCCGCACCAAACCGATCCGGCAGCGGTGATCGGAGACCGGCATGGTGACACGTGGCTTCGTCGGGCGCAGGCAGCCCTCCGAGACGGGCGCGCGCCTTCCGCCCGGCCAGTATCTCACGGACGACTTCCCGATCCTGCAGATCGGACCGAACCCGATCGTTGATCGCGCCACGTGGCGGTTCACGATCCGCGAGGGATCCCGGCCGATCAAGGCATGGAGCTGGGACGAGTTCGAGGCGCTGCCGCGCACGACGTGGCATGGGGACATCCACTGCGTCACCAAGTGGTCGAAGTTCGACACGACGTGGGAGGGCGTCAGCTTCGACGACCTGCTGGCGGATGCCGGCATCGCCGCGCCGACCGGCTTCCTTCTGGCGGAATCCTACGACGACTATACCACCAACGTGCCGGTGGCCGACCTCGTCGGCGGGCGTGCTTTGGTGGCGACCCGCTACGCCGGGGAGCCGATCCATCCGGATCACGGCGGACCGGCGCGGCTGTTCGTACCGCATCTCTACTTCTGGAAGAGTGCCAAATGGCTGAAGGGCCTGCGCTTCACCCAGACCGACACCGCCGGCTTCTGGGAGCTGCGCGGCTACCACATGTACGGGGATCCCTGGCGTGAGCAGCGCTACATCGGTGATTGAGCCCATCGTCTTTCGCTGGCACCAGGCCGAGATCACCGCGATCGCGCCCGTCACCCCCCACGTGAAGAGCGTTCGGCTGCGCTGCGCCCTCGCGCAGACCTATCGCGCCGGGCAGCACGTCGATGTCCGCCTCACCGCCGAGGACGGCTATCAGGCCCAGCGCAGCTACTCGATCGCCTCGGCGCAGGACGGCAGCGGCACCTTCGAGCTGATGATCGAGGCTCTGCCGGACGGCGAGGTCTCCGGCTGGTTCTCGCAATGCGCGGACGTGGGCGACCGGGTCGAGATGCGAGGTCCGATCGGCGGCTCGTTCTCCTGGGATGGACCCGATGGCGGGCCGCTGCTCCTGGGGGGCGGCGGGTCCGGCGTGGTGCCGCTGCTGGCGATGCTCCGCCGCCGGGCGCAGCACTGGCGGGCGATCCCGGCGGCCCTGATCTACTCGGCCCGGACCCACGCGGAGATGATCGCGCTCGCCGAACTGGAGCAGCTCGCCGCGACCGATCCCCAGGTCTCCCTGCATCTGGCGGCGACGCGCGAGCCCGGCGGCAAGCGGATCGACGCCGCCCTCGTCGCCGGCGCCCTGACCCGGATCGGCGCACCCGGGAAGGTGTTTCTCTGCGGCTCGAACCGGTTCGTCGCCGCGGCGTCCGACCTGATCATGGCGGCCGGTGTCGCGCCCGGCTTGATCCGCACCGAACGCTTCGGCGCCTGAATGCCGGGGTCGGGTCCCGACCGTGCGGCGATGGGCCGGGCCGCGGCAGCCGAAGCCGTCCGACGACCCTCCCGTCAGGGGCTGAAGATCAGGACAAGGTAGACGAAGAACAGCACGAGGTGCACCGCGCCCTCCAGGACCGTGGTGCGCGTGCCCGAGAAGGTCTGGGCGCTGAGGATGAGTGTCACGGCGAGCAGCGTCATCTCGGTCGGTTTCAGCCCCAGCACCACCGTCTGACCGGTGAGCAGGCCGATGGCCAGGATCGCCGGCACGGTGAGACCGACCGTCGAGGTCGCCGCGCCGAGGCACAGGTTGATCGCCCGCTGAAGCTCGTTGCGGGCCACCGCCTTGAGCGCCGAGATGCCCTCGGGGGTGAACACGATGGCGGCGATCAGGACGCCGCCCAGCGCCGATGGGGCACCCAGGGCCGCGATCCCGTGATCGAGGATCACCGCGAGGCTCTTGGCCAGGATGACGATCGGCAGGACGTTGGCGAGCAGCAAGCCAACATGTTTGGCGACGCTGCCGCGCGACACCGCTCCGGAGGCGCTCTCGGGTTCGGACGTCTCCCGGGCTTCGGCGTCGAGGAAGAACTCGCTGTGACGGCCCGTTTGGATCAGCAGGAACGCGCCGTAGAGGGCGAGCGTGAACACCGAGAACGTCACCGCCTGGACCGTCGTCAGCGTGCCGTCGCTCGTGGAACTGGTGAAGTTCGGGATGATCAGCGCGATGGTGGTCAGCGGGATGATCACCGAGAGGAAGGCCGAGGCCCCCTGGAGGTTGTAGCGCTGCTGGTGGTGGCGCAGGCCGCCGACGAGGAGGCCGAGACCCACCACGCCGTTCAGCACGATCATCAGGACCGCGAACATCGTGTCGCGTCCCAGCGTGGGCGCGTCCTTGGCCGAGAGCATCACGGCGGAGATCAGCGCCACCTCGATGATGACGATGGAGAGCGTCAGCACGAGGGTGCCCAACGGCTCGCCGAGAAGGTGCGCCAACTCCTCCGCTTCGTGCACCACTCCGAAAGCCGCCCAGACGATGACGGCGAGCAGCCCTGCGAACAGGACGCCGGCAAAGAGCGGCTGCGACAGGTCGCCGAGCCACGCCTTGCCGAACCACGCGAAGGCGAGGACCGTCGCCCAGGCTGTCCCCACCCGAAGGGCTGCGATCATGACGAGGCTGTACTCCAGTCGGGTCGCGGCGCGGCCGGGAAGGGGCGATCCTGGACCGTGCCTTAGCAGGCCGCCGCGACGGAGTCGGCTCCCCTGTCCCTGCGCGCACAGGGAAGCATTCCGGCTGCACCCCGCTCACGCGGGCGCGCTGGCTCGGGCCGCCTTCAGTGCACTGCCATGATCAGTCGGGTCTACAGCCCGTCATACGACCGCGAATCCGTCGACGACGGGGTCCCCACACTGTGGATCGAGCGGGTGCAACCGCCCCATGCTGCGGCGGGAGTGGTCAGCCGGCTCGCAACGCGTTACCCTTACGACACCCGAATAAAGTCCGGCGTCTGATTCCCCCGCCGCGCGATGGCGCGCTGCCGGGCGCGGCGCGGCTGTTGAGAGTCCTCAGAACTTGCCTTTCCCGACCCTGCCCGCCCCCCTCGCGCGGGCTCTAGCCGACCGCGGTTACGCGGACCCCACCCCGGTTCAGGCCGCGGTGCTCGAGGCGGCCGCCGGCTCCCGCGACCTTCTCGTCTCCGCTCAGACCGGCTCCGGCAAGACCGTCGCGTACGGTCTCGCCATGGCGAGCATCCTGATCGGCGAGGCGGAGATGCTGGCGCCGCCGGCCGCCCCGCTCGCCCTGGTGATCGCCCCGACGCGGGAACTCGCGCTCCAGGTCCAGCGCGAGCTGTCCTGGCTCTACGGCGCCGCCGGCGGCCGCGTCGCGGCCTGCGTCGGCGGCATGGATCCACGGCGGGAGAGCCGGATGCTGGCCGAGGGCACCCACATCGTCGTGGGCACGCCCGGTCGCTTGCGCGACCACCTCGAGCGCCGCAACCTCGACCCGACGGCGCTGCGGGCGGTTGTCCTCGACGAGGCCGACGAGATGCTCGATCTCGGCTTCCGCGAGGATATCGAGTTCATCCTCTCGGCCACGCCCCCGGAGCGGGCGACCTACCTGTTCTCCGCCACGCTGCCGAAGGGCATCGAGGCGCTGGCCGAACGGTATCAGCACGGTGCCCTCCGCCTCGCCATCAAGGGTGAGACTCGGGGGCACGCCGACATCGCCTACCGGGCGGTGCGGATCATGCCGCGGGAGACCGAGCACGTGGTGCTCAACCTGCTGCGCGAGGCGGATGCCAAGACCGCCATGGTCTTCTGCAACACCCGCAACGCCGTCCGCCATCTCCAGGCGAGCCTGACCGAGCGGGGCTTCTCCGTGGTCGCGCTGTCGGGCGAACTCGGTCAGGGCGACCGCAATGCCGCGCTCCAGGCCCTGCGCGACGGCCGCGCCAGGGTCTGCGTCGCCACCGACGTGGCCGCCCGCGGCATCGACCTGCCGTCCCTGAGCCTCGTGATCCACGCCGACCTTCCGCACGACGCCGAGGTGATGCAGCACCGCAGCGGGCGCACCGGCCGTGCCGGCCGCAAGGGCACCTCGGTGCTCCTGATCCCGAACTCCCGTCGCCGGCGCGCCGAGCAGATGTTCGCCCTCGCCAAGATCAGCCCCGAGTGGTCGGGCCCGCCCTCGGCCGACGAAATCCGTCGCCTCGACGGCGAGCGCATGCTCTCCGACCCGCTCTTCGCCGAGCCTCCGGCCGAGGAGGATGTCGCGCTGGCCGAGACGCTGCTGGCCGGCAAGAGTCCGGAAGAACTCGCCGCGCTCCTGGCCCGCGTCTATCGCACCCGCCTCCCGGCCCCCGAGGAGGTTAGCGATCCCGGCGAGGGGCGCGCCCCCCGGGGCGAGCGGCCGCCCTACGATCCAATGGATCCGGAGCGGATCGCCGCCATGGGTCCCGCCGTGTGGTTCCGGCTCAATCTCGGTCGGCGCGACAACGCCGATCCGCGCCGCCTGCTACCGATGCTGACACGCCGGGGCGGCGTCGACCGCCAGGAGATCGGTGCAATCCGGATCTTCGACAGTGAGACCAAGTTCGAGGTCCGGGGCAACGCGGCGGCGCGCTTCGCCGACGCCTTCGCGCGCAACGGCTCGCCGGAGATCCAGATCGAGGCGCTCACCGGCGACGTGGCACCGGCCGAGCGCAAGGGCCGCCCCGGCGGCCCCAAGGGCTTCGCGAGCCCGCGCGCCGGCAAGCACCAGCGCAAGGTCGAGCGGCCCGGGTCGAAGGTCGATCAGAGGCCCGGGCGGCAGACCGGCCGGGGCTGACCGGCGGATCGGGGACGCGGCGGCGCAGTTGGACGCGACGCGCTCCGCGACCCGCCCTAGCACCGCCGACCGCACGCGCTTGGACTTTCAGCGGGTACCGAGGATCAGCGCCGCCAGGGCCGCCAGAACGGCCGCGATGGCGATGCCGGCGCGGCGGCCTGTGGACGGCTTCGGCACCGGTGCCGCCATCGGCGGGATCCGTCCCAGGGCCGAGAGCATCAACGGCTCGATGGCAGCGTAGCCGGCGGGACTGAGATGCAGCCCGTCGGTACCGTATTCCTCCCGCAACGCTCCGTCCCCGGTCGCCAGCACCGCGTGGTAGTCGATGAAGACCGCGCCGTGCGCGTGCGCGTGGTCGCGCAGCCACGCGTTCACGGCGGCGATCATCGCCGGCGCGTCCCGCACCTCCGAATTCCAGGGGATGCGCGCCGCCGGCATGATCGCGCCGATCCAGGCGGCAACGCCGAGGGCCCGCGCCTCATCGAGCATGCCGGCGAGGATCCGGCATATCTCCTCGGCGGGGACGAACGCCCCCTCATTGCGGCCGATATCGTTGATGCCGCAGAGGAGATGCACGCCCGTGGCGCCGGTCTCCTCGAGGTCGCGGCGGAACCGCATGGTGATCCAGCGCGCCGTCTCGCCGGAACCGCCCCGGGGAATCAGGTCGTAGGCCTCGAAGGTCGCCGCCCGGTGGAAGCCCCAGAGCTCGGTGATCGAATCCCCGATGAAGACGATCGGCCCGTTCACGGCCCTAGGCGGCCGGTCCGACCGACGTGCCGAGGATGTCGGCCACCTCCTGCTGGAGCCGGTCGGCCATCCGCTGCCGGCCTTCCCCGTTGAGATGCACGATGTCGGTGAACAGCGGATGCGCGTCCTCCGCGAAGAGCCGGCTGAGATCGCGGACCGCGAAGGGGGCATCTGCCGCGAACTCGGAGCCGAGCCGGTCGAGGACACCCTCAAAGCGCCCGTATTGCCGGTCGAGATAGGCCAGGAACTCGCCCGAGGCGGCTCCCGCCTCGTCGCCCGCCCGCTCGACCTTGCGGACCACGCTCGGCTGGAGGACGAAGCGGATCGGCGCTCCGATCCCCGGTGCGAGGCGCGCCAGGCGCTTCAGCCCCAGCTCGAACTGCCGAACGACCTCCCATTCCCAGATGTCCGACTGCCAGTGAGTCAGCGCCCGCAGATTTTCGAGGCGGCCGAAGATCATCTCCTGCAGCCGCTCGTAGGACAACTCGGGTGCGTCCCCGCCCTCCTTTCGGGGGTCGAAGACGAAGTCGTAGAGGCACTCGGTGGCGAAGTGATTGTAGGGATAGCCCGCGCGCGGATCGAAGCTCCAGGGCTGGAAGATGTCGGTGGATCCGCCGACGATCAGGATCGCGTCCGGCTCCAGATCCATCAGCCGCGTCGTGACCAGCGCGATCATCTGGTTCAGGCAGGCCGAGGTCACGCCGAAATTGTGGACGCGCGACCCGGGACCGTGGACCTGCTTGAGCCCCGATTCGAGGCGGCCGGGGACCGTGTCGGCAAAAGTCTGGCCGTCGACCAGCGTGCTGTCCCCGACCACGAAGATCCGCAGCGACTCCCCGGCGGACCGAGGCTGCACGTGCACGTCGTTGCGGTAGCCGAGTGCGTCGTAGCGCCAGCCGGTTTCCGCCATGCTCGCCTGGGGCTTCCCGGCGAACTGCACGTAGGGCGCGGGGAAACGGATGTTGGCGTCGAAGCTCCGGAAGTTCTTCAGGAACTTCTGCCGCCGCGCGTGCTCGCTCTCGTCAGCCGGCCCCTGGGCCATGATGCGGATCCTCTCGGTGCGGATGATCGATCGCGGTCGGGGCGTCGGATGCCCGGACCGTCCCGCGGCCGCGCCGGTCAGCGCCGGAGCGTCGCGTTGTTCTCCAGGAACCAGCGGTAGGTCTGGTGGAGGCCGTCTTCCAGGTCGATCTCCGGCCGCCAGCCCATGGTCCGCAGGCGGGACACATCCATCAGCTTGCGCGGCGTGCCGTCCGGCTTGCTGGAGTCGAACTCCAGCGCACCCTCGTACCCGATCACCCGCGCCAGCGATTCGGCGAGTTGCCGGATGGTGCAATCCTCGCCGGTCCCGACGTTGATGTGCGACAGGTCCGGCCGGGTGTTCTGGGCGTAGACCGCGTCGTCCATCTCCATCACGAAGACGCTCGCGCGGGCCATGTCGTCCACGTGCAGGAATTCCCGCATGGCGCGGCCGGTCCCCCAGACGGTGACGGCCGGGCTGCTGGCGGCCTTCGCCTCGTGCAGGCGCCGCATCAGCGCCGGGAGGACGTGGGCGTTCTCGGGGTGGAAGTTGTCGTTCGGCCCGTAGAGGTTGGTCGGCATGACGCTGCGGTAGCGGCGCCCGTACTGCCGGTTGTAGCTCTCGCACATCTTGATGCCGGCGATCTTGGCGATGGCGTAGGGCTCGTTGGTCGGCTCCAGCACGCCCGTGAGCAGCGCATCCTCGCGCATCGGCTGTTCGGCATGCTTCGGGTAGATGCAGGAGGAGCCGAGGAACAGCAGCCGGTCCACATCGGCCACGTGCGCGGCGTGGATGAGGTTCGACTGGATCAGCAGGTTCTCGTGGATGAACTCGGCCGGATAGGTGTTGTTGGCATGAATCCCGCCAACCTTGGCGGCGGCCAGATACACCTGATCGATCCGGTGTTCGCCGAAGAACCGGAGGACCGCCGCCTGGTCGAGGAGGTCCAGCGCGCCGCGATCGGCGGTCAAGATCCGCCCGTGCCCGAGTTCGCGCAGGCGACGCACAATCGCGGAGCCCACCATCCCCCGGTGGCCCGCCACGAAGATGGTCTTGCCGCCACCGTCCATCTCGCTTCCTGATCCCCAATTAATGCGCAACTCGCGAAGGCCTATAGCCTCCTCCGGGCCGGATATCGCCGCGCAAACACGCGTTTTCTGAGGCGCATGGCAATCGCGCAACGGGGCCGTCACGCGGGTCCGATCGCGTCCGAGCGACGCCACGGATCATCCGGATCCGGACGGCCGCACTTTTCGATCTTGCGCGGCACGAAACCGTCGCGCTAGTGTCAACTCATGTTGACACTAGCGGTTGACCACCGGCAGGCGCAGACGACCGACCCGCGACCGCACGCGGTGGTTATCGGGGCCGGCTTCGGTGGTCTTGCCGCCTCAGTTCGCCTCGGCGCCCGCGGTTACCGCGTGACGGTGCTGGAGCGGCTCGAACAGCCGGGCGGGCGCGCCCGGGTTCACCGGCAGGACGGCTTCACGTTCGACGCGGGACCCACGATCGTCACGGCCCCGCAGCTGTTCGAGGAGCTCTGGACGCTCGCCGGTCGACGCCTTTCCGACGACGTGACGCTGGTGCCGATGGATCCCTTCTACCGGATCCGCTTCGCCGACGGCGCGTCCTTCGCCTATAGCGGCGACCCGGACCGGATGCGCGCCGAGGTCGCCCGCTTCGCGCCCGACGACGTGGTGGGCTACGAGCGCTTCATGGCCCATAGCCGGGCGGTCTGCCGCATCGGCTTCGAGCAGCTCGGCCACGTGCCGTTCGGCAGCGTCACGTCGATGCTGAAGATCGCCCCCGACCTGCTGCGCCTGTCCGGGCACCGCTCGGTCTACGACGTGGTGGCCCGCTTCATCCGCGACGAGCGGCTGCGGACGGTGTTCAGCTTCCACCCGCTGCTGATCGGCGGAAACCCGTTCCGCGCGAGCGCCATCTACTGCCTCATTGCCGATCTGGAACGGCGCTGGGGCGTGCATTTCGCCCTGGGCGGCACCGGGCAGCTGGTCGATGGGCTGGTGCGGCTGATCCGTCGCCAGAACGGGCGGGTCCGCCTGGGCGTCGATGTGGCCCGCATCCGCGTCGAACATGGCGCCGCCACCGGCGTCGAGCTGGCCAGCGGCGAGACCGTCGCGGCCGATCTCGTGGTCTCGAACGCGGATTCGGCGGTGACGCACGCCCGGCTCCTGCCGGAAACCCAGCGCTGGAGTCCCGGCCGCCTCCGCCGTACCCGCTCCTCGATGGGCCTGTTCGTCTGGTATTTCGGCACCAAGCGCCGCTATTCCGAGGTGGATCACCACACGATCATGCTCGGACCGCGCTACCGCGGCTTGCTCGCCGACATCTTCGACCGGAAGGTGCTCGCCGAGGATGCGAGCCTCTACCTGCACCGTCCCACGGCCACCGATCCGAGCCTCGCACCGCCGGGATGCGACGCGTTCTACGTGCTGGCGCCGGTGCCGAATCTCGCGGGCGGCCAGGACTGGCGGGCGCTGGCGGAGCCGTACCGGCAGCGGATCGCCCGGATCCTGGAAGCCAGCGTGATGCCGGGCCTGTCCGCGTCCATCGTCACCTCGCTGGTGACGACGCCGCAGGATTTCCAGGATGACTTCCAGAGCTACCGCGGTTCCGGATTCGGCCTGGAGCCGGTGCTGACGCAATCGGCGTGGTTCCGGCCGCACAATCGGTCGAGCGCCGTGCGCAACCTCTATCTGGTCGGCGCCGGGACCCATCCGGGCGCCGGCCTGCCCGGCGTTCTCTCCTCTGCCCGCATCCTCGACAGCGTGGTCCCCGATGCCCGCGTTACCGCCTGAATTCGCTGCTGCGGCCGACCGTACCGCCTGCCGCGCCGCGATCCGCGTCGGCTCCAAGAGCTTCTACGCCGCCGGGCGGCTGCTCCCGGGCGAAGTGCGCGAGGCTGCCTATGGCCTCTACGCCTTCTGCCGTCTCTCCGACGACCTCGTCGACGAGGCCGCGGACCCCGCCGACCGGCGCGACGCGGTGGCACGCCTCGCCGACCGGGTCGGCCGCGCCTACGCGGGTCGGCCGGCCGATACGCACGCCGACCGCGCCTTCGCGGAAGTCGTGGGCACCTACGCGATCCCCGAGGCGCTGCCGCGTGCCCTGATCGAGGGGTTCGCCTGGGACGCGGAGGGACGGCGCTACGCCGATCTCGACGCCCTCCACGCCTACGCGGCGCGGGTCGCCGGCTCCGTGGGGGCGATGATGGCGCTGATCATGGGCGCTCGCGGGCCGGCCGCGCTCGCCCGAGCCTGCGACCTCGGCGCCGCGATGCAGCTCACCAACATCGCCCGCGACGTGGGCGAGGACGCGCGAATGGGGCGGCTCTACCTGCCCCTCGACTGGATGGTCGAGGCGGGGCTCGATCCGGACGCCTTCCTGGCCGATCCGCGGCCGAGCCCGGCCCTGGCCGGCATCGTCGCGCGGCTCCTCGCCGAGGCGGATCGCCTCTATGCCCGGGCGGATGCCGGCATCGCGGCGCTCCCGCCCCCCTGCCGGCCTGCGATCCGCGCGGCGAGCCTGATCTACGCCGAGATCGGGCACATCGTCGCCGCACAGGGACATGATTCCGTCACGGCACGCGCGCGGGTCGGCTCGGGGCGGAAGCTGGCCCTGATCCTTCGTGCGACCCGCAAAAGCTTCGACTCAACCGATCCCACGGCGCCGGCGCTTCCGGCGGCGGCGTTCCTGATCGCCGCGGTGACGTCTCAGCCCCTCGGCGTGGCGCGCGAGCGCTCCGCCCTGCGACCCTGGTGGGACGTGGGCGGCCGCGTCGTGCACGTGCTGGACCTGATCGAGCGGATGCGGGAGCGGGAGGCGTTCGGCCGGTCGGCGCCGTCGTGAGGACCCGGCATGAGCGATGGCCTGTTCGCAGCCCTCGATCTCGGTCTGGCCTTCGCAGTCGTGTTCGGATTGGGCCTCTGGCAGCTGGTGTCGGTTCGCCGGAGCATCCGGCGCGACCGTGACCGCAAGCCGGATTGATAGGGCGCTCCGGTCTGCCCACCTCGACCACCCGCGACGCCGCGCCGATCAGCCGGTTGCCGCAGCCGGGCCGTCGACGGGCCCGTGTCCCGCTACACCGGAGCCGCCCTCGACGTCGACGGCGATTTCACTTAGGCCTTACCGGACACGGCGCGGATGCCGCTCCACCAGGGCGATCTCGCCACGTCGTGGCCGAACTGGCCGCTGGATCTCGCCGGGGCCGTCCGCTGATCCCGGCCTCAGCCTCGGCTTTGATGGGTAGGCCTGCGGTCTTCCGCTACCGTCGAAGGCATTCATCCCTCGCGCATGCCGCGCAGCGATGACCCGCCGACCTGTTGCTTTCGCTCCGTGCCAAGTGGCGGCCGCATCGCCGGCGGCCGTCAGCGCGCCTCCGGGATCACGGTTTCGGCCGGGCCGGATTGCCCATGACCGTGGCGCCGGCCGGGACGTCGCGCGTGACCACGCTGCCGGCGCCGATGATGGCGTCGTCCCCGATCGTCACACCCGGCAGGATGATGGCACCGCCGCCGATCCAGACATTCGCGCCGATCACCACAGGGCGGCCGAATTCCAGCATCTGCCGGCGCTGGACCGGATCGCGCGGGTGATCGGGCGTCAGGATCTGCACGGCCGGGCCGATCTGCGTCAGGTCGCCGATCGTGACCGAGACCACGTCGAGGATGCAGCAGTTGAAGTTCAGGAACACGCCGCGGCCGAGGCTGATGTTGTAGCCGTAATCGCAGTGGAAGGGCGGGCGGATGTTGCAGCCCTCCCCGACGCTGGCGAAGGCCTCCTCCAGGAGCGCCTGACGCTCCGGCTGGGTCCGCGTGCTCGTGGCGTTGTAGCGGTCCAGCCAAGCCGAGATGCGACCGTTGTCGGCTGCGAGTTCCGGATCGTCGGCGATGTAGAGTTCGCCGGCCAGCATTTTCTGCTTCTGCGTCTTCATCGTGCTGGATGTCCCCGTCGCTGACGATCGCCTTCGGGGCCGTGCCTGCGATCCGCACGCCTCCGTCGAGCCGGGATGCCGCCCCAGAGATGCGGGCGTGGCTCTACGCGTCTACCGTGCCGAGTGCCACGTCGCCCTCCAGCAGGCAGCCGATCGGGTGGCCGTCCGCGAAGCCGAGGCGGACGCGGATCTCCGAAAGCCGGCCCATGGCCCGGCCCTGGAGGATGCGGATCGGCCGGTCCTCCGCGGTGACGAGGCGGTCCTCCAGCAACCCGAAGGCCAGGGCCGCCGCCGCGATCCCGGTGGCCGCATCTTCGGGATACCCGGAGGCGCGGGGAAACTGGCGCGCCTCGAACGCACGGTCCGGTTCGTCCAGCACGGCGTAGGGGTAGAACCCGGTCGAGCCGATACCCGTGCAGACGGCCTCGACGGCATTGGGGTCCGGCGTGAGGGCGTTCAGCGCCGCGGCGTCCCGCATCGGCACCAGCGTCTTCACCCGTGACGTGACCGCGTTGCGGATCGGCCGCTCGGCCAGCATCTCGGGCCCGATCCCGAGGGCGGCCAGGACCGCCTCGTCCTGCCCGGCATCGAGTAACCGGAGGCCACCGGCCGGCTGCGTGATCGAGACCGACCACAGGCCCTTACCGCGCGCCGCCACGAACCCGGTCACCGACCCGCTGGCGGTGGCGATCCGCACCGGCGAGGCCGGCAGGCGTCCCTCGCGGGCGAGCACCCAGAGCGTCCCGATCGCCGCGTGGGCGCACATCTCCATCTCGTGATTGGGTACGAAGAAGCGGAACCGCAGATCGTGCGCGCCGTCCCCGGCGGGCAGGGCGAAGCCGGATTCGTGGCCGTACTGCGCCGCGACCGCCCGCATGGACTCCGCGTCGAGGCCGTCGGCCCGCGAGACGACCGGGCACGGGTTGCCGCCGCGTCCCTGGTGGGTGAACACGTCGACCAGGGTCACCGGCGGCATCGGCTCAGCCTCACTGGAGGTGGCGGGCGTAAGTGTCCCCGGCCGCCGCCTTCAAGGCGGCGCCGGCATCGCGGCCGATCCGCTCCGCGTCCGCCACCGATCCGTCGCGGGAGACGGCCCAGTGCCGGCTGCCGTCCGGCAGGAACAACAGGCCGTCGAGCGACAGTTTCCCGCCCGCGATCCGCGCCAGGGCGGCGATCGGCGTGCGGCAGGATCCATCGAGTTCGGCCAGGAGCGCGCGCTCGGCCGAGATCGCCGTGGTGGTACGGGCGCAGGCGATGGGCGCGAGGAGGTCGCGGATCGGGGCATCGTCCGATCGGCACTCGATCCCGAGCGCCCCTTGCGCGACGGCCGGCAGCATCTCTTCCACCGGCAGGACGCTGCGCGCCATGCTCTCGAGGCCGAGGCGCTGGAGGCCGGCGAGCGCCAGGAGCGTCGCATCGCACTCACCCGCTTCGAGCTTGCGCATCCGTGTGTTGGCGTTCCCGCGCAGCGGAACCACGCGGAGGTCCGGCCTCCGCATCAGGACCTGCGCGCCGCGGCGCAGGGACGACGTGCCGACGCGTGCGCCTTCGGGCAGGCCCGCCAGACCGTCCGCGTGCGGCGACAGGAAGGCGTCGCGCGGGTCGTCGCGTTCGAGGATGCAGGCGATCGTCAGGCCTTCGGGAAGCCAGGTCTCCACGTCCTTCATGGAATGGACGGCCACGTCGACCTCGCCGGCGAACAGCGCCTGCTCCAGCTCCTTGGTGAACAGGCCCTTGCCGCCGATCTCGGAGAGCGGGCGGTCCAGGATCTTGTCGGCCACCGTGGTGACGACCACGAGCTCGGTCTCGAGCCCCGGATTGGCCGCCACGATTTGGTCACGCACCATCCCGGTCTGCGCGAGCGCCATCGGGGAGCCGCGGGTTCCAATGCGCAGGGGGCGGTTCAACATGGGGTTCCGGATCAGCTCGCGCGAACAGACACGTCTTATAGACCGCCTGCCGCGCCAAGCCATGCTGTGCGGCCGAATTCAAGACTTTCTGAACCATGCCCGTGTCTGGCTGGACCGTATCGCGCGTCCGCCCCGGTTTCGCCGGACTGCGCGCCCAGACGGATCTCCGCCAAATCCAGACGCCACGGGACCATCGCGATGCTCATCCTGCCGAGTCGACGGCAGTTCCTGACGGGTCTGGGGGCCGGCGCCGGCCTGATGGCTGCGACTGGCGTCTACGCCTTCGACGTCGAGCCGCTGCACCGGCTGGTCGTGACACCCTACGCGCCGGATCTGCCGAACTGGGATCCGGCGCTCACCCTGCGCGTGGCGGTGCTGGCGGATTTCCACGTGTGCGAGCCGTTCATGCCCTTTGACCGGGTGGCGGAGATCGTCGACGCCACCAACGCGCTAAAGCCCGATCTCATCCTCATGCTCGGCGACTACCCGGCTGGGCGGATCGCGTGGCGCAAGCTGCCGCTCACCGACTTCGCCCGGATCGTCGAGGGCCTGAAGGCGCCTCTCGGCACCCACGCGATCCTCGGCAACCACGATTGGTGGGACGACGCGGGCGTCCAGCTCTCCGGACGCGGGACGCCGGCCGTGAAGCGCATCCTGGAGGCACGCGGCATCCCGGTTCTGGAGAATCAGGCCGTGCGCTTGGTCAAGGACGGCCGGCCCTTCTGGATCGCGGGCTTGGCCGATCAGCAGCCGTTCCAGAAGATGTGGGAATGGGTGAGCTTCGCCGACGTGCCGCGCACGCTGGCGGCGGTCACCGATTCGGCGCCGGTGATCCTGATGGCCCACGAGCCCGACATCTTCCGTGAATTGCCCGACCGCGTGGCGCTGACCCTGTCCGGGCACACGCATGGTGGACAGGTGCGACTGTTCGGCCGTTCGCCGGCGATCCGCAAGGTCCACGGCCGCGACTACTCCTACGGTCACGTCGTCCAGGATGGACGGCACATGATCGTGTCCGGCGGATTCGGCATGAGCCGGATCCCGGTCCGCTTCGGCGTGCCGCCGGAGATCGTTCTGCTGGAGCTCGGCTCGAGCGAAACGGCGGGGACGGGCACCTGAATGCGCCATCGCGCCTGAGGCTTGCGGTCGCCTCGTGCGGGCCTCGCGTGGCCGCTCCAGCCTTCGTCGCGTCATCCCGGGGCCATGCAGCGGAACCCGGAATCCGATGAAGCCCGTCGGTCCCGTCCCGTAACCAACGGCCGCTCGGAAGACCAGATCCGTCTGCGGAACTTTGGAATGCCGTAGCGGTCATTGAAGCCGCCAGCGGCTTCGTCGTCGCATGTTAGGTTGGCGATGGCGCCATCGCTCGCCGCGGAGATGGCCGCTCCAGCGATGGCCCCGGGTCGCCGAAGCTCAGGAGACCGTGAATTGCGTCCCTCATCGCGGTCGCGACAGCGTGCGGTCCGCTGTGCCCGCGCCGGAACGCCGCGCCGCTCGTCAGCCCGGCATCGCCGCGCTACCTCGCCGGGATGCGCGCGCTCCTTCCCGTCCTGATCGTCTCAGCCCTCGCGGCCGGCCACGGGTCCGCCCGCGCGGAATCCTGTGACGCCCTGATCGACAAGGTCACGGCCGAGACGGAGGCCAAGGCCTCCGAACGCCGAAGCGACTACGCCAGCTTCACGGCAGGGCCCGACATGACCCTGACCCTCGCCTGCGGGATGCCCGCCCTGTCGTCGGTGGGCGCGCAGTACCGCGGCGCGAACCCGCCGGAGAGCTACTACACGCTGTTCGGCCAGGCCGGCCACGCGGTGACCGGCATCGACGCCGCGGTGATCACGGAGGCCGCCCATAAGGCTCAGGCCGTCGCCACCAAGCTGCGCCACAGCAACGTCGATCTGGGCGGCGCACGGGTAACCTGCTCGGCGATGGTGTCGCCCGACAAGGGACCGCTGACCCTGTGCGCCGTGATCGAGCACAGCGACCGGAGCTGAGGCCGGCGACGGACCGCCGGGCGGGCTGCCGCCCGCCTCAGAGCGGGATGTTGTCGTGCTTCTTCCAGGGCTGCTCCATCTTCTTGGTGCGGAGCATGCCCAGGGCCCGGGCGATCCGGCGGCGGGTCGAGTGCGGCATGATCACCTCGTCGATGTAGCCGCGCTCGGCCGCCACGAACGGCGACAGGAACCGGTCCTCGTACTCGCCGGTGCGGGCCGCGATCTTGTCGGGATCGCCGAGTTCGCTGCGGAAGATGATCTCCACCGCACCCTTGGCACCCATCACGGCGATCTGGGCGGTCGGCCACGCGTAGTTCACGTCCGCGCCGACGTGCTTGGACGCCATCACGTCGTAGGCGCCGCCGAAGGCCTTGCGGGTGATGATCGTGACCAGCGGCACCGTCGCCTGCGAGTACGCGAACAGCAGCTTCGCGCCGTGCTTGATCAGCCCGCCATATTCCTGCGCCGTGCCCGGCAGGAAGCCCGGCACGTCCACCAGGGTCACGATCGGGATGCCGAAGGCGTCGCAGTAGCGCACGAAGCGCGCGGCCTTGCGCGAGGCATCCGAGTCGAGCACGCCGGCCAGAACCAGCGGCTGGTTGGCCACGAAGCCGACCGTGCGCCCCTCGATCCGGCCGAAGCCCGTGATGATGTTGCGCGCGTAAGCCGCCTGGATCTCGAAGAAGTCGCCCTCGTCGACCACGCGGCGGATCAGTTCGCCCATGTGGTAGGGCTTGTTCGGATTGTCGGGGATCAGCGTGTCGAGGGAGGCGTCGAGGCGGTTGACGTCGTCGAAGCTCTCCAGTTCCGGAACGCCGTCGGTGTTGTTGGCCGGCAGGAAGTCGAGCAGGCGACGGATCTGGAGGATCGCCTCCACGTCGTTCTCGAAGGAGCCGTCGGCGATCGACGACTTGCTGGTGTGGACTTTGGCGCCGCCGAGTTCCTCGGCGGTCACGACCTCGTTGGTGACCGTCTTCACCACATCCGGCCCGGTGACGAACATGTAGCTCGTGTCGCGGACCATGAAGATGAAGTCGGTCATGGCGGGGGAGTAGACGTCGCCGCCCGCGCACGGTCCCATGATGACCGAGATCTGCGGGATTACGCCCGAGGCCATGACGTTGCGGCGGAACACCTCGCCGTAGCCGCCGAGCGCGGCCACCCCCTCCTGGATCCGCGCGCCGCCGGCATCGAAGATGCCGATGATCGGGGCGCGCATCTTCAGCGCCATGTCCTGCACCTTCACGATCTTCTGGGCGTGCGCCTCCGAGAGGGAGCCGCCGAACACCGTGAAGTCCTTGGAGAACAGGAACACCGTGCGGCCGTTGATCGTGCCCCAGCCGGTGACCACGCCGTCGCCGGGGATCTTCTGCTTCTCCATGCCGAAATCGGTGGAGCGATGCTGCACGAACATGTCGAATTCCTCGAACGACCCGTGGTCGAGGAGGAGTTCGATGCGCTCCCGCGCCGTGAGCTTGCCGCGCTTGTGCTGCGCCTCGACGCGCTTCTCACCGCCGCCGAGCCGGGCCTGCGCCCGGCGGTCCGCGAGCTTGTCGAGGATATCCTTCATGGCTGTTTCCGCCCTTCCCCTACCGGTCGCCGCGACCCGGGTTCGGCCCGGATCCAAGCTTATGTGTTCGCCGATCGTGCGCCCTTAGCACGCGTCTATCCGGTGGCAAACCGACGCGCGGGTCCGATTTTCGGGGGGAGGGGGATGGTGGACGGTGCAGGGATCGAACCTGCGACCTTTCCCGTGTGAAGGGAACGCACTACCGCTGTGCTAACCGTCCGTACCGGCGTGTCGCGTGAAGCGTACGCCCGGCGCCCGCCTGCGCTTCGAAGCGTGGCGACCCGGTGGCGGGCCTTCTAGGGCGCGGCGGCCCAGGACGTCAAGCACGGCGCGCCACCTTCGGTGGCGTGAGGCCGAAAACCGGGCACGGCACCGCTGCCCCGGCCTGTTCCCGGCTCCGCACGGCAACCCGGGCCCGCCGCATGGGCCGCCGGCGGCGCGTGTCCCTCCACGCGCCGTAGTCCGGGGCACGTCCAGGAAAACGGGTCCCAGTTCCGACTCAGCGCAGCACCGACCGCGAGCCGGCTCCGGAGCAATCCACAGGTGCAAACCGAGGCGCGATCCTGCGGCCAGCCGCCGGTCCACGGTTGACAACGTCGCCGGCCCGGTGCGCTGTTGCGGGCATGCACGAGGGGCCAGCGGGCGCGATGCCCGGCAGCGACGTGACGGCAGAGGGCGCAGCGCGGGCGGAGCGGCCGCGCGTGGCGATCACCTACTGCACCCAGTGCAACTGGCTCTTGCGCTCCGCCTGGATGGCGCAGGAACTGCTCTCGACCTTCCGCGACGATCTCGGCGAAGTGGCCCTGGTTCCCGCATCCGGTGGTGCCTTCCGCATCGAGATGAACGGCCACGTCGTGTGGGAGCGGGTGCGCGACGGCGGCTTCCCCGACGTGAAGGCGCTCAAGCAGCGCGTGCGCGATCGCCTCGACCCGGGGCGCGATCTCGGCCATATCGACCGGCCATGAGGCGAGGCAACAGCCAGGCGCCCGCGGATATCCGTGGGCCGGGGAGGGGCGCCGCTTGAGTCCGGATCACCACAGGAAGGGCGGCGTTCCCGCGGTGATTCCCGCGCGCCGCACCTGGCTGGCGCGGCGGATCAACCGCTTCAGGAGCAACGGCTTCTCCACGCAGGTCTACCTGATCGCGCTCGTGGTCGCGCTCATCGGCCCCGGGCTCCTGTTCACCAGCATCCTGCTGATGCGCTACGCTTCCGCCGAGCGCTCGCGCTTCGAGCAGGACGCGCGCGAGAACGTCCGCGGGATCGGCCTGTCGCTGGATCGCGACACCGCGGGGCTCGTGTCGGTGCTGCAGACGCTCGCCACCTCGCCCCGGATCCGCCAGGGCGACTTCGAGGCCTTCGACGGGCAGGCCCGCCTCGTGCGGGAATCGATCGACCTCGATGTGCTGCTGCGCCGGCCCAACGGCCAGGAGGTTGTCAACACCGGCGTTCCCCGCGGCGCGCCGCTGCCGGTGATGACGCTGCCCTTCGACCAGGAACTGGCCCGGGGCACCCAGCGCGCCATGGTCAGCGGCTACGTGCCGGGGCCGACTCCCGCCGAGGCGACCTACTCGGTCGGCGTTCCGGTGATGATGGACGGCGAGGCCGCCTACATCCTGAGCTTCACGGTTCCGCTCGCCCGCCTGCAGGGCATCCTGTCCCGCGAGGTCGTGCCGGGCTGGACCACGGGAATCACCGATCGGGCCGGCACCGTGCTGGCGCGCCTGCCGGATCCCGAGGCCGTGATCGGGCGCCCGCGCCTCGCCAGCCTCCGGCAGGTCCAGACGGCGACGCCCGGCGTCTGGGAGGGCCAGGACCGGCAGCACAAGCCGGTCGTGGTCATCGAGGCGCGCTCCCGGCTCACGGGCTGGATGGTCGCCACCAGCATCCCCCAGGCCCTCGTGGACGCGCGCGTGCGGCGCTGGATCTGGGCCTTTGCGGGCTTCGGCCTGCTCGTGCTGGCGACCTCGTCGGTCTTGGCGGTGAACCTCTGGTCCCGGGTCTCGCGCCCGCTCCGTCTGCTGGCCGCCTCGGGGCCGGCTCTGGCGCGTGGCGAGGCCATCCCGCGGGTATCGTCGCCGGTGCACGAGATCGAGCGGCTCGGCTCGGTCCTGTCGGACGCGTCGCTGCGGCTGCGCACCCGGGAGGAGGAGCGCGACCGGGCCCTGGCCGACACGCGCCGGGGCCTGACCGCGCTCAGCGAGAGCGAGGCGCGCTTCCGCCACATGGCTGATTCGGCACCGGCGCTGATCTGGATGACCGACGAGACCGGCGCGGTCAGTTTCGCGAACCTCCATTTCGAGCACCTCTTCGGGATGCCGGCCTCGGAGTTCGCCGACGCCGGCTGGCACCGCATCGTCCATCCCGACGACCTGGACTCGTTCCGCGCGGCCTTTGCGGAGGCCTTCGACGCGCGCAGTCCGTTCCGCCTCGAGGTTCGGGTGATCGACAAGGACGGGGTGGTGCGCTGGCTTCAGTGTGAGGGCGTGCCGCGGCTCGACGACGACCAGAATTTCCTCGGCTACACCGGCTGCAACATCGACATCTCGGAGGCGAAGAACGCCGAGGAGCACCTGCTGCTCCTGATCCACGAACTGAATCACCGGGTGAAGAACACCCTCGCCACCGTGCAGTCGATCGCCGCACAGTCCCTGCGCGGACTGGAAGGCGCCGAGGCCGATGCGGCCCGGGCCGCCTTCGAGGCGCGGCTGTTGGCGCTCGCGCGCGTCCACGACGTGCTGACCCGGGAGAGCTGGGAGGGCGCGGAGCTGTCGGCCGTGGTGGCGGACGCGATCCGGCCGCTCGAATCCGCCGATGGCCGGGCCTCCCGCTTCAAAGTGGTCGGGCCGGCCCTGCGCCTGCCGCCGCGGCTCGCCCTCTCGATCGCCATGGCCCTGCACGAACTCGGCACCAACGCGGTGAAGTACGGCGCGCTCTCGAAGGAGGGCGGCTGCGTCGAGATCTCCTGGACGGTGCGGCGCGAGGCGGAGACACAGCTGTTCCTGCGCTGGGCCGAGAGCGGCGGCCCGCCGGTGAAGAAGCCGACCCGCACGGGGTTCGGATCGCGCCTGATCGAGCGCAGCCTCGCCCGCGAACTCGCCGGCGACGTTTGCCTGTCCTACGAGCCGACCGGGGTGGTCTGCACCATCAACGCGCCGGTGCCCGCCCCCGGCCTGGCGGAGCGCAAGAGCGTTGCCGCGCCGGCCCGGATCGCGCCGCTGCCTCTGGCGGGATAGGCGCGTGACGGCGCCCGGCGGTTCGCGTCGTCACCGCCCCGGACTGGCGGACCATCGTCCGGCGGTTTGACCGGGACGCCGGATCCCCGCCCCACCCGTCCGCTTCGGCCCCGGGGTCAGTGATACGGATCGGCTGCGTCCCGAAGGCCGTCGCCCATGAAGTTGAAGGCCAGCACGGTCACGAGAACCGGCAGCACCGGCAGCAGCAGCCACGGGTATAGCTGCACCGCCGCGAGGTTCTGAGACTCGTTCAGGAGGACGCCCCAACTCGTCACCGGAGGCCGCAGGCCCAGGCCGAGGAACGACAGGGCGGTCTCGCCGAGGATCATGGTGGGGATCGACAGGGTCGCCGAGGCGATCAGGTGGCTCATGAAGTTGGGAATCAGGTGGCGGCCGATCACCCTTGTGGGCGAGGCGCCCATCAGCTCGGCGGCCTGCACGAAATCCTCCTCGCGCAGGGCCAGCAGCTTGCCGCGCACGGCACGGGCGAGGCCGGGCCAGTCGAGCAGGCCGAGGATCACCGTGATGCCGAAGAAGATCAGCAGCGGGCTCCAGTTCGGCGGCAGCGCCGCCGACAGGGCGAGCCAGAGCGGCAGCTCCGGCAGGGAGCGCACCACCTCGATCAGCCGCTGCACGCCGGCATCCACGAGCCCGCCGAAATAGCCGGCGATCCCGCCGAAGAAGAGCCCGAGGGCGAAGGAGATCGCCACGCCCACGAGGCCGATCGTCAGGGAGATTCGCGCCCCGTAGATGATGCGCGAGAACAGGTCGCGGCCCAGCTTGTCGGTGCCGAGCAGGAACAGGGTGCCGTTCTCCGGTGGGCAGACGAGGTGCAGGTCGGTGTGGATCAGCCCCAGCCAGTCGTAGCCGTCGCCCCGGCAGAGGAAACGCAGCGGCTGGGGAGCCGCTCCGTCCACCACGTAGTTCCGGCGGAAGGTATCGAGGTCGAGATGGGCCCGGTACGGGTAGACGAACGGGCCGACCAACCGCCCCTCGTGGAACAGGTGGACTCCCTGGGGCGGGGCGTACAGGAAGTCGCCGTTGCGCCGCGCCTGGCCGTAGGGGGCGAGCATCTCCACGAACGGCACCGTGGCGTAGAGCGCGAGCAGGATCAGCGCCGAGCCGACGGCGATGCGGTGGCGCAGGAACTTGCGCAGGATCAGCCGCCAGGCCGAGGCGGAGCCGACCGGGCTCTCGCCCCGCGCCTCCGGCTCGAAGGGCGCCGGATCGACGTAGTGGCCGGCGGCGGTCCCGTCGCTCATCGCAGGCCCATGCGGATGCGCGGGTCGAGCCAGACCAGGGTCAGATCCGAGATCAGCATGCCGACCAGCGTCAGGCCGGCCACGAACATCAGGATGAAGCCGGCCATGAACTGGTCCTGGCTGCGCAGGGCGTCGAGGAGCAGCGGACCCACGGTCGGCAGGCTGAGCACCAGGGAGACCAGCACCGAACCCGACACGAGGTGCGGCAGCAGGTTGCCGATATCCGCCACGAACGGGTTGAGCGACATCCGGAACGGATATTTCAGCAGCGCCTTGAGGGGCGGCAGCCCCTTGGCCCGGGCCGTGACCGTGTAGGGCTTGGCGAGCTCGTCGAGCAGGTTGGCGCGCATGCGCCGGATCATCGCCGCGGTCCCACCGAGCCCGATCACGAGGGTGGGCACGATCAGGTGCGCCAGGAGGGAGCGGACCTTCTCCCAGGTCCAGGGCTGGTTGGTCAGCGCCGAATCGTAGAGGCCGCCGATTGACAGGCCGAACAGGCGGTTGGCGTAGAACAGCAGGATCAGCGCCAGCAGAAAACCCGGCACGGCGAGCCCGAAATAGCCCAGGAGCGTCACGACCGCGTCCCCAACGGTGTGCCGATGGGTTGCGGAGTAGATCGCCGCCGGGATCGCCACGAGGTGGACGAAGATGACGGCCGTCAGGTTGATCAGCAGCGTCAGCCAGAGGGCGTCGCCCACGACCTCGGATACCGGCTTGTCGTACTCGAACGACCAGCCCCAATCGCCCTGGAGCAGGCCCGAGAAGCCCGCGGCGCCGGGCATGACGCCGATCCACATGAGATATTGCTGCCAGACCGGCCGGTCGAGGCCGTATTGCCGGATCAGAAGCTCGGCCTTCGCGACCGAGCTCGCGTCGCCGGTGGCGCGAAGCTCCATGATCCGGTTGGTCAGGTAGTCGCCGGGCGGCAGCTTGATGATGACGAACACCAGCGCCGAGATGACGAGGAGCGTCAGCGCCATGGTCACGACGCGGCGGAGGATCTGGCCGATCACCGGGCCTCCGCGCGCGTGTCGGCGCCGCTGTCGAAGAACATCTCGTCGAGGCGCTGCACGCCGATCATCGCGTTGGGCTCCCAGGAATACAGGGCGCGCTTGGGCAGGTTGATCAGGCGGTCGGCGCCGACCACCGGCTGCAGCGCGCCCGCCACGGTGCCGATCACCCAGGTGTTCTCCGCGTGGTTCGCCAACATCGCGCGCCAGATCGAGGCCTGCGTCCCCGCATCGTCCGTGTCGCGCCATCGGCGGTCGAGGTCGAGGAGCTGTCGCACCTCCGCCACGTCGCAGGGCTGACCGCTCTTGCCGTGGCTCTCGACGTTCAGGCTCCAGAGCGGCCAGGAATAATGCTCGGCCTGGGCCGGGCTCAGCTCCGTCGGCGGCATGATCGCGGTCGGCACCGCGAGGTCGAGTCCCTGGGCGGCGACCATGACGGTGAGGCCGCCCACGGAGCGGCGGCGCAGGTTCGTGCGCTCCTGCGGCTTGGTGATGAGGCGGATGCCGACCTCACGCCAGAACTCGGTGATGAGCAGGAGCGCGTCGAGGACCATCTCGGCCTCGCCGTCGCTCTCCACGACGATCTCGAGCGGCCGCCCATCGGCCATGAGGCGCGTGCCCGAGCCGTCGCGGCGGTCCAGCCCCACCGCGTCGAGGAGGCGCGCGGCCTGCGCGGGCTCGTAGGTGGCGTGGAGCGTCCTGAGCTCCGGCGAGAACAAGGGGCTCTCGGGCACGATCGTGTCGTTGCCCTCGGTGCCCAGGCCGAACAAGAGCGTGTTGTTGAGCGTCCGCCGGTCGATGGCGAGCGACAGGGCGCGGCGGTAGCGGACGTCGCGGTTGAGGGCGCGCAGCACCGGGTCGAGGGTGGTCAGGTTCGGGTAGAGGGCGATCTCCGAGCCGCGGGCCACGGGCCACAGGTTGGTGCGGTACCGGTGCGCCTTCTCGCCCTCCTTCAGACTCGGGATGTCGAGCATCGACAGGCCGCGGAACATCAGGTCCGCCTCGCCCGCGTTGGTCTTGGCGACGAGCAGGCCCTGCGAGGCCACGTCCATCACGATGGAGTCGACGTAGGGGAGCTGCGTGCCGGCCGTGTCGACGCGATGGTAGCTGCGGTTGCGCTCGAAGCGGAAGCGCGTGGCGGGCGACCGGGTGCGGGGTACCCAGGCCTGTAGGGTCGGGCAATCCGGGTTGTTCAGCTCGTAATTGTCGTCGAGGCGGTTGTGCATCGCCGGCCAGCCGCGCAGCTTCAGCGCCTTGGCCTTCGCATCCGCCGCGTCCTTGCCGACGTAGCGGGCGTGGAAGGGCTTGAGATAGTGCGACGGGCGGTAGATCAGCGGGTCGCGCGGGGCGGCGAGCGCCGGCAGGAACATCGGATTCGGCCGGTCCCAGCTGTAGCGGACCGTGCGCGGATCGAGGAACTCGACCTGCGGCGGCTTTCCATCTACGAGGAAGAAGGCCGGCGGCCCCTCCGGGCTCAACGCCTTCTCGTTGGCCACATCCTCCCAGAAGTAGCGGAAGTCCTCCGTGGTGAACGGGTGCCCGTCCGACCAGCGGTGGCCGTCCCGCAGCGTGAAGGTGAACCGGCCGCCCTCGACGTCGACGCGCTCCAGCACGTCGGGCCGCAGGGTCAGGTCGGAATCGTAGCCGACGAGGCGGGTGTAGCCGTAGACCGAGAGGTAGCGGACGTCCCGCGCCTTGGCGATCAGCGTGCGGATCGTCCCGCCGGTCGCGCCGATCTTCCGCCCGCGGGCCGGGAGATCGGCGACGAAGGGGGCGGTGGGAGGGGCGGGGACGTCGGCATCGGCCCGGCTGCCGCGCGGCCAGAGCAGGGCGGCACCGGCTCCGCCCAGCAGGGCACGGCGAGAGACGCCGCTCGCCCGCTCCGCTGTTCGAGGCTGCAAATGTAGGGGTTCCTTCCGGTCGAGCGGAATCGCCTCATCCGCTTCTCTCCCTTCCCCCCCTGCGGGGAAGGGCTGCCCCTGCGCCGTGAGGGGGGCGATGACGGAAGCGTGGCTTCCGAAGGAGGCGCTCCCGTCATGGCGAACGCACCCCCGTTCTGCACGGTTCTGCTCGTCCGGCGACGCCCGTCTCAGACCGCTTTCACCTGGAGAGAGGGGAGGGAGCATCCGCGCGTCCGATCCGCTCATGGCCCACCCCGCAGCGTCACGGAGGTCAGGCGCGCCGGCGAGTACCCGGTGGCCCGGTGCAGGTCGTCGAAGGCGTGGGAGCGCCCGATCAGACCGGCTGCCTCGCGCAGGAGGGCGTCCTCGGCCGGCTGCTCGAAGAGGCGGCCGTTGCGGATCCAGCGGATCGGCTCCCGGCTGCGCTCGGGTCCGGTGATCATCGCGATGGTCGGATGGGCCGGGCCGCCATGGGCGTGGATCCGGTGGCCGGCCGCGTCGTCGTCGAACAGCAGCCGGGTGACGCCGCGGGCCTGCGCCTCCACGACCCGCCGGCCCTGCGCGACGTGATCGTCGAAGAACGCCACCGTCCGCGCCGGATCGAGCCGGGACCAGTCCGCCGTCGACCAGTCGGCGGTGCTGTAGCGGGCCCGGACGTCGCGGTACTGCAGCCCCGACAGGTCGGGATCGTGGCAGAAGATCTCGGCCTGGGGCCGCGCCTGCCGGATCACCCACGTGGTCAGCCCGCGGAACACACCCGATTCGACCACGAAGTCCGGCTTCAGAGCCCGCATCGCCACGTAGAGCTGCAGCGCGCCGTTGAAGCCGCTGCCGCCCCGGCGCTGCCGGACCGGCGCCGTCGGAATCAGCGTCCAGAACGTTTGGACCTGCTCCAGGACGTCGCCGTCCGGCTCCAGGCCGGCGGCAGCGAGGTCGCGCTCCAGGATCGCCGCCGCGGCTCCGAGAAGCGTCGCCACCTCGTGCGCGGAGGTCGGCCGATGGCTCCAGTCCGGCGCCGCCGGGACGAGGTCGTAGCCCAGCCGGTCGAACAGCGGCGACAGGACCCGGCGCCGAAGACGCTCCAGCAATACGGGCGGGCGCTGCTGCATCACGCGGCCTCCGCGGCCTGCGCGCCGCCGAAGCGCACCCGGTGCCCGGCCTCGATCGCCCGCATGGTGCCGGCCTCGTCGGGCCCCAGCCGGTACGGCTCCGCCCAGCGGGTCGGATCGTTCTGCTCCGCCGTCACCGCGGCGAAGTCGAGGGGGTGGTCGAGGCTCGGATCCGGCACCGCGGCGAGGAGCGCCCGCGTGTAGGGGTGGACCGGGCGGCGGAACAGGGCAGCGCGGGGAGCCTCCTCGACGATCCGGCCCCGGCACATCACGCTGATCGTATCCGCCATGTAGTCGATCACCGCGAGGTTGTGGGAGACGATGAGGTAGGAGAGGCCCAGGGCCGCCTGGAGGTCCTTGAGCAGATTCAGGATCTGCGCCTGCACCGACACGTCGAGGGCCGAGACCGGCTCGTCCAGCACCAGCAGGCGCGGCTTGGCGGCAAGCGCCCGGGCGATGCCGATGCGCTGGCGCTGGCCGCCCGAGAAGGCGTGCGGGTAGCGACCGAGGCCGCCCGGCTCCAGGCCGACCATCGCCATCAGGTCGCGGCAGCGCTGCCGCCGCTCCGGCGCGGGGACGCCGTGAATCTCCATCGGCTCGGACAGGATCTGGCGCACCGTCATCCGCGGATCGAGGGACGCGTAGGGGTCCTGGAACACGAACTGGACGTTGCGCCGGAAGGCGAACAGGGCGTCACCGCTCAAGGTGTGGACGTCGCGCGGACCGCTGCCGTCGTCGAACAAAATCCGGCCCGAATCCGGCGCCAGCGCCCGCATGATCATCTTCGAGACGGTGGTCTTGCCCGAGCCCGACTCGCCGACGAGGCCCAGCGTCTCTCCGGCCTTGAGGCTCAGGGACACGTCCGCGACGGCGTGGACCAGCCGCGGCTTCTGCCACAGGCGGCCGGCGCGCAGCGTGAAGGTCTTGCTCACCCCCTCGACCTCGAGCACCGGACCGGCGAGCGGCGGACGCGCCTGCCCGGGCGGAATCTCGGCCCGGGCCGGCCGGATGGGCGTGAGCCGCTCGCCGGGCGCCATGTCGAACCGCGGCACCGCGTGGAGCAGGGCCCGCAGATAGGCGTGGCCCGGGGTGCGCATGACCGTATCCCGGGGACCGGCCTCCACGAGGCGGCCGCGATACATCACCGCCACGTCGTGGGCGATGTTGGCCACGACGCCGAGGTCGTGGGTGATCAGCAGGATCGCCATGCCGGTCTCCTCCTGGAGACGGGCCAGGAGGGCGAGGATCTGCGCCTGGGTGGTGACGTCCAGCGCGGTGGTCGGCTCGTCGGCAACCAGCAGGGCGGGCTTCAGGATCAGCGCCATGGCGATCATGGCGCGCTGGCGCAGCCCCCCCGAGAGCTCGAACGGGTAGGTCCGGAGCGCCCGGTGGGGATCCGGGAAGCCGACGCGGGCGAGCGACTCCTCAGTCCGCGCGTCGGCCTCCTTGCGGTCCGCGCCCGTGTGGATGCGCAGGGCCTCGCCGATCTGGTCGCCGATCGTGTGGAGGGGCGACAGGCAGGTCATCGGCTCCTGGAAGATCATCGCGATGCGCTGCCCGCGGACCGCCCGCATCGCCGGCCCCTCGGCGGGGAGCCGCGCGATGTCGGTCTCCGACGATCCGTCGCGGAACAGGATCTGGCCCCGGGTGATGGCGGCCGACGGCGGTAGGATCCGCAGGATCGCCTGCGCGGTCACCGACTTGCCCGATCCCGATTCACCGACGAGCGCCAGGGTCCGACCGCGCGGTACGTCGAGGGACAGACCGTGCAGGGCCTCGAACGGTCCGCTCTCCGTGCGGAAGGCGACCGCAAGGTCGCGGATGGACAGAAGTGGGCTCAACCAGTCCTCGCGATCCGGGCAACCCGAGACTTAGAAGGCCCCGCATCGGAGTCCACCGTGACCTGATCGAACAGGTGTCGAAAATCCACGACCTGTACCGCCGGATGCTTGACCAGCACCGGGATCAGCTCTTCCACGAAGGACCAGATCGCGGCGTCGTGGACGAGGTGGTGGGTCAGGAGGCCGACCGTCCGTCCCTCCGCGACCGCGGCTGCGAGATCGCGGAGCAGCGCGTCCGGGTTTCCCAGGGAACGCGTGCCGCGCCAATCGATGGGATCCAGGGTGGCGTCAAGCCGGCGCAGGCCCGGCACGTCGGGTCCGGGCACCGCCGAGAGCCCGCGATACCCGAGATCCGACAGGGCGGCCGCGAAATCCGGCGCCAAGCGGTTCCAGGGCGGCACGAAGACCGGCAGGACCGACGCCTTCGGCAGGCGGTCGCGGGCGATCCGCAGCCCCGTGGCGGCGTCGGCGCGCAGAGCGTCGAGCGGCCGGTGGGCGCCGAACTCGGCGGGCTTCTCACCGGGGGGCGCGTGGTTGCGGTGTGCCAGCCCGTGGATCGCGACGCTCACGTGCCCGGCCTCCTCGAGCCGAAGCCCGAGGACGGGCGCCAGCCCGTTCGGGATCGCGGCCAGCAGCAGCGGAGTGGCGTGCCGCGCGGCGAGGGCGATCAGTCGGTCGAGGGCGGGGGTCGCCGTGACCGCGTCGTCGTCGCGCCAGAAGAACGGCACGGACCGGCCGCGGTCGGCAGCGGTATCGAGCGCGGAACGGAGTGCATCGCGGCCCCGGCGCGGCGTCCGCGGCGGGTGGCGGACCGATCCCCGCCCGGCGCGCAGTTCCTCGACGATCGCCACCGTGCGCCGGGCCCCGCCGAGGTCGATGCCGTGGCGGCCGGGGAGGGGCGCGGCGCGCTGCGCGTCCACGGCGTGCAGGAGCGATTCGGCGCTCAACGCCGCCTCCGGCAGGACCCGGGCGAGGCCGCGCGCCGCGAGGCGCTCGGCACGCAGCCGCTGCTCGGTCTCGCCCCCGGCCTCGAAGGGCACGAGAACCGCCGGCGTCCCGGTGGCGAGGAGATCCGTGGCGGTGTTGTATCCGCACTGGCTCACGGAAAGCGCGGCTTCGACCAGCAGGTCGCGGTAGTCCGGCCGCGCGCGGGAAACGGTCCCGTCCGGAAGGTCGCGCGCCATCGCGGTCAGTGCCGCCTCCGGCACGCCGTGACCCGCCAGGATACGCCAGCCGAGTTCCGGCCGCCGCCGCGCCGCCTCGGCAGCGGCGCGCAGCAGGATCAGCCCGGCCGGACCGGACCCGGCCGCCACCACCACGCCCGCGCGGGCGGCGGCCGGGGCCGGGGGCGCGCCCTCGTCCACGTAGCCGGTGTAGGTGAGCTTGCTGGCCGTGGCCGGATCAAGGGGCCAGGACGCGTCCAGCGGCGCGAGGGCCGGATCGCCGTGCACCAGCACGGCGTCGTAGAGCGCCGCCACGCGGGCATGGGCCTGCGCGATCCGCTCGGGCTTCGTCGAGGCGACGAGGATGTCGCGCACGGAGGCGAGGACGAGCGGGCGCGGCCGGCGCGCCCGGGCGGCCTCCACCAGGGCCAGGAACTCGGCCGCGAGGGCCCGGCGTCCGAAGGGGAAGAGTTCGGTCACCACCGCGTCCGGCGCGAAGGCCGCATCCGCCTCGACCATCAGCGTCCGGCGTCGCGCCAGCAGGTCCGCGTCGGCGGGGCGGCCATCCGATCCGAGCAGCGTGGCGAAGTCCGTCCCGGCGATCCGCAGCGGCGGCAGCTGGACGAGGCGGACGCAGTGGAGCCGCACCAGCGGGGCCGGTACGCCGCCGGAGACCAGCGCGGCTTCGTGGCCGGCCTCCGCGAAGGCGCGTGCCAATGCGGCTGCCCGGGTGAGGTGTCCGGCCCCGAGGAGATGCGTGACCGCGATCAGGACGCGCACGCGGTCAGCTCCGTCTCGCCCGGCTCGGCGGCGCCCGGCAATCCCGCCGAGGCGCGCAGCCGTGCCGCGATCAGCGTCACGGCGGCCTCGGCCGAGAACTCGCGCACGAGCCGCCCCCGCGCCGCGTCGCCGATCCGGTGCCGCAGATCCGGATCGCCGGCGAGGCGTAGCACGGCGCCGGCCAGCGCCGCCGGATCGCCGGGCGGCACGAGAATCCCGTGGAGACCGTCGCGGATGAATTCGGGCGTGCCCGCGAAGGCGGTCGCCAGGATCGGCAGCGTCTGACTCGCGGCCTCCATCAGCACGTTCGGCAACCCGTCCCGGTCGCCGCCCGGGGCCGGCTTGGTCGGCAGGACGAACAGGTCCGCGGCGCGCATCGCCGCCACGACCTCGGGTTGCGAAAGCGCCCCGCGGAACGCGACCCGGTCGGCCAAGCCCCGGGCGCGCACGTGCCCTTGGAGGGCCTCCCGCAATTCGCCCCCGCCGATCAGGTCCAGGCGCCAGTGCAGCCCGGCGGGCAGCGCGGCGAGGGCTTCGATCAGGTCGTCGTGCCCCTTCTTGGCGACGAGCCGGCCGACGCAGAGCAGACGGAGAGGGGCTTCGGGATCGGTTCCGTCGCGCCCGTCATGCCGCGCGGGGGGAGCCGGGAAGCGGCCGAGGTCGAGGCCGTGATAGGCGAGGAGCGTTTTTCCCGGGGCGAGGCTTTCGAGGCGGGCGAGGCCGTCACGGGTGCAGGTGACCCCCCAGGCGGCGTCGCGCAGCTTCTCGGCGAGGTCCCAGTCCGGGGTCGTCCAGATGTCCTTGGCGTGGGCCGAGAAGCTCCAGCCGCGCCCCGTCAGCAGGGCGGCGTAGCGGGCGACGCTGGCCGGGGTGTGGAGGAAGTGGACGTGGATGTGGGTGACCGCTCCGGGCAGCTCGCGGGCCAGCACCAGCGCCTGCCCCAGCCGGCGCAGGCGGGAGGCCGAGGGGTCGCGCCGCAGGTCGCGGGCGAAGAGCGCCAGCAGCGCCGGCAGCCGGCGTCGCCGCAGGGCGGCGCCGAGACCGCGCAGCACCCGCAGCGGCGCCGCGCGGAGGTATTCCGGCAGGTAGGCCACCGGGGCTGAGATCTGCCCATGCATCGGGTGTCGCGCCCGGTCGGTGGGCTGGCGCAGCGACCAGATCTCCAGCGGCAGACCGCGCTGCTCCAGCGCCAGGATCTCCTGGGCGATGAAGGTTTCCGAGAGCCGCGGATACCCCTTCAGCACCACGGCGATCCGGCCGGTCGTCACGAGATCGCCCGCAGGGCTTGCTGCCCGTCCCCTGCGCGGGCGAGTGCCCGCACCCGGCGCGCCACGGCCTCGAGCCCGTCGAGCAGGCCCGGGACCAAGACGCGCGACGGCTCGGTCTGGTCCGGCAGGGCGCGCAGGGCCGCGGCCATGCGCTCCGGCGCGCGGCCGTCCTCCTCCAGCAGCACCCGCACGAGGCCGAGCCGCTCCGCCGCGAGGGCCCGGATCGCCTGCTCCCGGCGCGGCTCGGTCCGCGGCACGAGGATGGCGCGGCGGTCGAAGGACAGGATCTCGCAGAAGGTGTTGTAGCCGCCCATCGCCACGACGCCGGCCGCCTTGCGCATCAGGAACTCGATCTCGCTGTCGAAGGTGATGGCGGCGATCCGGCCGGCGAGCCCGCGGATGCGCGTCGCGAAGCCGTCCCGGGTGGCGGCGTCGAGGAAGGGTCCGAACGCGATCAGCGCCGGCAACGGGATCCCGGGATCGGCCTCGTAGGCGGCGATCACCCAGTCGATGAGCGCGGCCCCGTCGCCGCCGCCGCCCGGCGTCACGAGGATGAACGGCCCGTCGGCCATGGCGGGCTCCTCGCGCCCGGCCCGGCGGTCCGGCAGCTCCCTGCGGAGATAGCCCGTGTAGGTCAACCGCGCATCGATCCGGGCGGCCGTCTCGGGATCCATCGGCAGGGCGGCCAAGGGCGCGTGGATGCGGCTCAGGCCGTAAACCCAGATCTCGTCGTAGAATCGCGCCATCGTCTCGATCGCGCCCTTGCGCTCCCATTCGGGCACGAGGCGGTCGGCGTCGTCCAGCACGTCGCGCAGGCCGAGCACCAGCCGGATCCCGCGGGCGGCTGCGCTGTCCAACACAGGCATCAGCTCGCCCTGGAACCCGGCGGGCTCCTTGTCGACGAGGATCAGGTCGGGCTGGAAGGCCGCGCAGGTTCGAGCGATGGCGGCCGAGCGCTGTGCCACGGTCCGGGCGAGGGGGACCGCGGGATCGAGGCTGGCATAGTTGCCGTCGGGGAACTTCGTCACCGGCGGCAACCGGACCGTGCGCACGCCGGCCGCGAAGGCGAAGCGGTCGATCACCGGCGATCCCGAGACGATCATCGCCCGCGCGCCGCGGTCACCGCCGACGATGGCGTTGGCGATGGCCCGCGAGCGGCGCAAATGGCCGAGCCCGAAGGTGTCGTGGCTGTAGATCAGGACGCGGGAGGCGGGGGCCGGCTCGTCCACGCGCATCGGTTCAGACCGCCTCGGTTGACGGCGCGAGGATCGCAGCCGCAGCCGTCTCGCACAAGCCGGTCCGAGCGGCAAACCGGTTGGATAGCCGAGGCGCCGCGCGATGCGTCTCGGCGTTTCACCGTCCGGAACGGACGAGCGTGAGCGCGCCCCCTCGGAAAAGCCTCGCCGTCCGCAGGGTACTGGACGTCCCGACGTTCAGGCCGGGACCCCTTCAACCCGGGCCGGCATGCGGCGCAAAGGAGCTTCTTGCGGCGCCTCGCGCGGCGGCGCCGAGAGGCTGTACCGGTCGCCCCCGGTCAGGCCATCGGCCGCGGCATCCGGAAGGGCAGCATCAGCTGCACCAGCGGGTTGCGGAACCGGTCGAGCGAGAGGCTCTCGTGCATCGCCCGCACCGGTTCGCCGCACAGCGTCGAGGCCAGCAGCGACCGGGCGTAGAAGGGCGTGTCCTCGTAGGTGGCCAGTACGCGGGCGCGGCCGTCGTCGCTGCGGGTTTCGCGGGCCATGCGCCAGAACGACGTCGCCGGCAGCGGCGCGGCGGCGGGTGGCCGGATTTCGCGACGGCTTCCATCGGCGGAGAACCGGAGCGACAGGTTTTGGCCGCCGCCCTCCCGGTGCTGGACGTCGTACAGGATCGCGGCGCCGTCCGGCAGATCGGCCCGGCACCACGTCCAGCGGGAGAAGGCGGCGGCGAGCGGCTCGTCGCCGTCGTTCGTGTCGAAGTAGCCGCTGCCGCGCCAGCGCAGATCCGGCTGGTCGAAGGCCACCTCCACTCGCGAGGAGGGCGCCATCGGCCACCAGCGGTGGCGGCCGGCCCGGTCGAGGTGGAACGGGCCGCCTGTGAAGCCCCGGGGCTCCAGCCGCACCGTGCCGCGGATCCGGTGCGGCACCGGCGCGCCGCGCTCGTCGATCCGGACCGTCAGCGCGGTGCCGTCCCAGTGCATGGCGCTCGGGCCGATGGCGATGTGGTCGGCGCTGCGCGACAGGCTGGCGGCGCCGCGCTCCGTCATGGCGAAGCGGCTTGGGCTGCCGTACAGCACCACGTTCATCGCGCAGTGGGCGAACGGGTCCTTGTCGATGCTCCAGCCGTAATAGGGTGAGAACACGCTGCCGATGAACGCGATGATGGTGAGGCCCTGGCGGCCGTCGTCGCTCACCGCATCGACGTACCACCACGCGTAGCCATTCCGCGCGACCGGGCCGTCGAAGCGCGGTCGTCCAGGATCGCCGCCGCCGCTAGCCGGCCCGACTGCGCCGCCATCGGCACGCCCGGGCCGGGATGCACCGAACCCCCCGCCAGATAGAGGCCCGGCACCGCCGTCCGCGCTCCGGCGCGCTTGAAGGTCGCCGCCCAGCCCTGGGCTGCCCGCCCGTACAGGGCTCCCCCCGTCCCGGGAAACAGCGCGTTGAAGTCCCGCGGCGTCGTCGTCACCGCCGGCGAGGCCATGTCCAGGCTCAAGCCGCAGGCCCCCAGCCGGCGGAACAGGTTCCTCGCGCATGTCTCGATCTCCGTCGGTGAGGGCGGGTGGTCCCGGCCGTCCGCCGGGGCGTTGACCAGCATCAGAAGGCGCTCGGGCCCGTCGGGCATGGTGTGCCCCTCGATCCGGTCCTGAGCGCATACGTAGACGGTGGGATCCGCGGGTAGGCGGCGCGCCCGCAGGATCGCGTCGAACTCCGCACGGTAGTCTTGGGAGAAGAAGACCGTGTGGTGGGACAACGGAAAGCCCCGCGTCGTCGCAGCGGCGCACAGGGTCACGGCCGAGAGCGAGCGGTCGGTGGGGGCCAGGCGCTCGCCAGCGGCGGCGGTCTCCGGTCCGAGGAGGCCCGCGCCCAGCGCGGCGCAGTCGGCGTTGCAGACGACGCGGTCCGCCGCGATCCGCTCGCCGTCGGCCAGCACCACGCCGGCGACGCGGCCGCGCTCGGTGAGGATGCGCTCGACCTGCGCGCCGTAGCGGAACGCGGCGCCGCGCTCGGCGGCGAGGTCAGCCACCGCCCGCGCCAGCCCGCTGAGCCCATCCGCGACCGTCCAGACCCCTGCCTGCTCCACGTGGGCGACCAGCATCAGCGTCGCCGGCGCCGTGAACGGCGATGCGCCGCAATAGGTCGCGTAGCGGCCGAACAGCTGCTGCAGCCGCGGATCGCGGAAGAAGGTCCCGAGGGCGGACCACAGGGTGGCGAAGGGCTGGATCCGCCAGAGGTCGCCGAGGCCCGACAGCCCGACCCGCTGCGCGAGGCCGGCCGGGCTGGTCCGCCCCTCGCGGATGAACGGTCCCTCGAGCGTCCGGTAGACCTCGGCCGACCGCGCGCAGAAGCGCCGGTACCCCTCGGCCTCCCGGGGACCGGCGAAATCCGCGATGGCCGCCGCCGACGCCTCGATGTCGGCGAAGAGGTCGAGCCGCTCGTCGCGGCTCCAGGCGTGTCGGGCCAGCAGACTGGCCGGCGCGAGGGCGACCCGCTCGGCGAATCGCGCGCCGCATTCGGCGAACAGCTCCTCGAAGACCCACCGCATGGTGAAGACGGTGGGGCCGGCCTCGATCATGCGGCCTCCCGCAGGGATGCTGCGCATCTTCCCGCCCGGATGCGGCGCCTTCTCGACGACGATCGTGTCGAGGCCGGCATCGGCCAGCCGGAGGGCCGCGGCGAGGCCGCCGATACCGGCACCGATTACGACGACGCGCTCTTGCGCCACGCTTGCCTCACGCTTCGACCCTGAAGCCGGATTGATCTGCGGTCGCGAAAGTGTCAATAAGAAATGACACTTGTTGCTGACAACCGCACACAACACGGGGGCAACGCATGGAGCCGGGTCGCCGAATCGAGACGGCGCTGGATCGCGCCGTCGCTTACGCCGAGGCGCCCGGTGCGCCCCCCCTCCTGGCCGAAGCCCTGCGCTATGCGGTCTTCCCGGGCGGCCACCGCATCCGCCCACGCCTCTGCCTCTCGGTGGCGCGGGCCTGCGGGGACGACGATCCCGCAGGTTCCGAAGCCGCCGCGGCGGCGATCGAACTCCTGCACTGCGCCTCCCTGGTCCACGACGACCTGCCCTGCTTCGACGACGCGCCGATGCGCCGGCAGAAGCCCGCCGTCCACGTGGCTTTCGGCAAGCCGATCGCCGTGCTGACCGGCGACGCGCTCATCGTCCTCGCCTTCGAGACGGTGGCCCGCGCAGCCGGCCGGCGCCCTGGGCGGCTCGTCCGCCTCGTCGGTCTGCTCGGACGCGCCGCCGGCTCCCCATCCGGCATCGCGGCGGGACAGGCCTGGGAATCGGAGGCGCATATCAGCCTGAGCGATTACCAGCAGGCCAAGACGGGGGCCCTGTTCGCAGCCGCTACGGTGGCGGGCGCGGCGGCCGCCGGTGCCGAACCGGAGCCCTGGCGCCGCCTGGGCGAGTGCCTCGGCGAGGCCTACCAAGTGGCCGACGACCTGCGCGACGTGGCCTGCCGCCAGGAGGAGATCGGGAAGCCCGCCGGGCGCGACGCCACTCTGGGCCGGCCCAACGCTGCCGCGCTGCTCGGCACCGACGGGGCGATGGCGCGCCTGTCGCGCCTGACCCGGGAGGCCGTGGCGTCGATCCCGGCTTGCCCCGGGGCGGCCGGACTGACCGCGGAGATTGAGGCGCAGGCGCGGCTCTTCCTGCCCGCGAGCCTGCGCGCGGTGGTGGCCTGAGCGCGGGCTCCCTTCCCGGCACCGGCGCGGTGCCGCCGGTGCCACCGGTTCCGCGCGGCTGGACCGACCGATGGCTCGCGTGGCGCAACCGCCTCGTCGCCAGCCCCCGCTTCCAGCGCTGGGCGGCGGGCTTCCCGCTGACCCGCGGCATCGCGCGCCGGAACACCCGAGCGCTGTTCGATCTCTGCGCGGGGTTCGTCTACACCCAGGTCCTCACCGCCTGCGTCCGCCTGGACCTTTTCTCGATCCTGGCCGGCGGACCGCTGTCCGTCGACGCGCTGGCGCGACGGCTTGAGCTTCCGCCGGAGAACGCGCGCCGCCTGCTCGGCGCCGCCGAGTCGCTGGGATTGCTGCGGGCGCTATCCGGCGACCGGTACGGGCTGGCCGATCTCGGCGCCGCGCTCGTCGGCAATCCCGGCGTCGCCGCGATGATCGAGCACCACGCGCTCCTCTACGCCGATCTGGCGGATCCGGTGGCACTCCTGCGCGACGCGGCCCAGCCGACCCGGTTGGCGGGCTACTGGCCCTATGCGCACGGCGCGGCGAGCGATGCACGAACGGTCGCGCCCTATGGCGGCCTGATGGGCGCTTCGCAGGCGCTGATCGCCGAAGACGTGCTGGACGCCTGCGACCTTTCGCAGGCCGGGCACCTCATGGACGTGGGCGGCGGAGAGGGAGCCTTCCTGGAGGCGGTCGCTCGCCGGCATGCGGGACCGAGGCTGACCCTCTTCGATCTGCCGGCGGTCGCCGATAGGGCCGCGGACCGGCTCGTGCGGGTCGGGCTCGGCGCGCGAATCGCGTGCCGCGGCGGTGATTTCCACGCCGCGCTGCCCGCCGGCGCCGATACCGTTTCCCTCGTCCGGATCGTTCACGACCACGACGACGCACCGGCCCTGGCGCTGCTCACGGCCGTCTGCGCCGCCTTGCCACCCGGTGGGACGCTCCTCCTCGCGGAGCCGATGGCCGGCACGCCCGGCGCCGAACCGGTCGGGGATGCGTATTTCGGCTTTTACCTGCTGGCGATGGGCTCCGGCCGTCCGCGCCGCGCTGCGGAGCTCCGCGCGATGCTCCGGAGCGCGGGATTCGCGCACGTGCAGGAGCTTCCGACCCGCCGGCCGCTGCTCACTCGCGTGCTCCGCGCCCAAAAATCAGACGCCCAAGTGTAAGTGTGACTTGACGCTGAAGTATGTCTATCTAGGATGACACAAAGCGACTCCCTCTCCAGAGAGTCGGCCAAACACAGGCGGATGATTCCAGCCATGGACGCGCTCGCCATCATCCTTGAAAAACCGGAGCATCTTGCTATTCAGCGGTTGCCGCTGACTCCGGCCGGTGAAGCCGATGCCGTCGTGGCCGTGTCCTGGAGCGGTATCAGCACCGGCACGGAGCGCCTGCTCTGGTCGGGCCGCATGCCGTCGTTCCCCGGGATGGGGTACCCGCTCGTGCCCGGCTACGAATCCGTCGGCACCGTCGTCGACGTGAAGCCAGGTGCTTCGATCCGGGTCGGGCAGAGCGTCTACGTTCCGGGAGCGCGCTGCTTCGGTTCCGTTCGCGGCCTCTTCGGGGGCGCCGCCTCGCATCTCGTCGCGCCAATCGAGCGACTGGTTCCGGTGGATCCGGCTCTCGGCGAACGTGCCTGCCTCCTGGCTCTCGCGGCGACGGCCTACCGCGCGCTCGGTGGCATCTGGCCCGGCGCCAAACCCTTGATCGTCGGACACGGTGTCCTCGGGCGGCTTCTGGCGCGCCTGACGCTGGCGGCCGGTGCCGAGCCGACGATCTGGGAGACCGATCCTATCCGCGCGACGGGCGACCACGGCTACACGATCCTCGCGCCGCAGGCGGACCCGCGGCGCGACTACACGACGATCACCGATGTCAGCGGGAATGCCGCCGGCCTCGACGACCTGATCGCGCACCTGGCGCCGGGCGGCGAGATCGTCTTGGCCGGGTTCTACGAGGCCCCGCTCAGCTTTGCCTTCCCCCCGGCCTTCATGCGGGAGGCCAGGATCCGGATCTCCGCCGAGTTCCGGCCGGAAGACACGGCGGCCGTCACGATGCTGATCGAGAGCGGCCGGCTCTCCCTCGACGGGCTGATCACGCACCGTGTTCCGGCGAACCAGGCACAGGACGCCTATCGCACGGCATTCGCCGATCCGTCCTGCCTGAAGATGATCCTCGACTGGAGGAACGCCGCGTGAATGTTCAACTGAACAAGGCCGCCCTGTCCCAAGCCGCGCAGCTTCGCGCCGAGGCGGCGGTCGAGCCGGATCCGGTCGTTACCGCGCCGGCCAAGAAAGAGACGCAGATCATCGCGATCTACGGCAAGGGCGGCATCGGCAAGTCGTTCACGCTGGCCAATCTCAGCTACATGATGGCTCAACAGGGCAAGAAGGTCCTGCTGATCGGCTGTGATCCGAAGAGCGACACGACCTCGCTCCTGTTCGGCGGCAAAGCCTGCCCGACGATCATCGAGACTTCGACCAAGAAGAAGCTCGCCGGCGAGGCTGTGGCCATCGGCGACGTCTGCTTCAAGCGCGACGGCGTCTACGCCATGGAGCTGGGCGGTCCCGAGGTCGGCCGCGGCTGCGGCGGCCGCGGCATCATCCACGGCTTCGAACTGCTGGAGAAGCTCGGCTTCCACGACTGGGGCTTCGACTTCGTCCTGCTCGATTTCCTGGGCGACGTGGTCTGCGGCGGCTTCGGCCTGCCGATCGCCCGGGACATGTGCCAGAAGGTCATCGTCGTCGGCTCGAACGACCTGCAATCGCTCTACGTCGCCAATAACGTCTGCTCGGCGGTGGAGTATTTCCGCAAGCTCGGCGGCAATGTCGGCGTCGGCGGTCTGGTGATCAACAAGGATGACGGCACCGGCGAGGCCCAGGCCTTCGCGGACGCCGCCGGCATCCCGGTCCTGGCCTCGATCCCGGCAGACGACGACATCCGCCGCAAGAGCGCCAACTACGAGATCATCGGCCGACCGGAGAGCCGCTGGGGCAGCCTGTTCTCGGATCTGGCCGCCAACGTCGCCGACGCGGCACCGCATCGGCCGACGCCGCTGACGCAGGACGGGCTGCTCGGCCTGTTCTCCAGCGACGTCACCGGCCGCGACGTGGTCTTGGTCCCGGCGAGCCACGAGGACATGTGCGGCGTCGCCCACGTGTCCAAGCCGTCCCTCGAAGTCGTCTACGACGAGGTCTGACGCGCATGGCCGTCTCCCTCGACATCGCCGATCTGCGGGCCCGCAAGGCGCCCGCAAATGTTGACCTCGCCGCCACCCGGGGCGACGGGGTCGGTTGCCACGCCGGCGGCGACGCGATGCGGGCGGCAGCCGAAGCGGCCGGCATGTCGGAGACCCTGGCGCAGCTGCGGAGCGATTATCCGCAGGGGCCGCACGACCAGCCCCAGAGCATGTGTCCGGCCTTCGGTTCGCTCCGGGTCGGTCTGCGGATGCGCCGCACCGCCACCATCCTGTCAGGCTCGGCCTGCTGCGTTTACGGCCTGACCTTCACGTCCCACTTCTACGGTGCGCGGCGCAGCGTCGGCTACGTGCCGTTCAACTCGGAGACGCTCGTCACCGGCAAGCTGTTCGAGGACATCCGCGAGGCGGTCCACGCCACCGCACGGACCGAGGATTACGACGCCGTCGTCGTCATCAACCTCTGCGTGCCGACCGCCTCCGGCGTGCCGCTGCGTCTGCTCCCGAAGGAGATCGACGGCGTCCGCGTGATCGGCATCGACGTGCCGGGCTTCGGGGTTCCGACCCACGCCGAGGCCAAGGACGTGCTGGCGGGCGCCATGCTGAAGGTCGCCCGTTCGGAGGTCGAGCGGGGTCCGGTCGCCGCCCCCCGCGGCGGACGTTCCGAGCGCCCGAGCATCGCGCTCCTCGGCGAGATCTTCCCGGCCGATCCCGTGGTGATCGGCGCGTTGCTGGAGCCGCTCGGCCTCGCGGCCGGCCCGGTGGTGCCGACGCGCGAGTGGCGCGAACTCTACAGCGCGCTCGATTGTGCCGCCGTGGCCGCGATCCACCCGTTCTACACCGCCTCCATCCGTGAGTTCGAGGCTGCCGGCCGGCCCATCGTCGGCTCCGCCCCGGTCGGCGTCGACGGCACCGCCGACTGGCTCGACCGGATCGGCGAGGCCTGCGGTGTCGCCCGCGCCACCGTCGAGGCGGCCAAGAACCGGATCCTGCCGGGCATCCGTGGGGCGCTCGGCGCCATGCCGATCAAGGGCCGGATCACGCTCTCCGGCTACGAGGGGTCGGAACTCCTCGTGGCGCGACTCCTCGTCGAGAGCGGCGCCGAGGTTCCCTACGTGGGCACCGCCTGCCCGCGCACGACCTGGTCCGAGGCCGACCGCGACTGGCTCGAGGCCCGCGGCACCCAGGTGCGCTACCGGGCTTCCCTGGAGGACGACCTCTACGCTTTCGAGTCGCTGAAGCCGGACCTCGCCATCGGCACGACCCCCGTCGTGCAGCGGGCCAAGGAGCGCGGCACCCCGGCGCTGTACTTCACCAACCTGATCTCGGCGCGCCCCCTGATGGGCGCGGCCGGCGCCGGCTCGCTCGCGACCGTGATCAACGCGGCGATGGGCAACAAGGCGCGGTTCGCCGCGATGCGCGCCTTCTTCGAAGGTGTCGGCACCGGTCATGCCGCCGGCGTCTGGCAGGAGGTGCCGCAGCGCCGCCAGGGCCCGAAGATCGAGGGCCCGAAGAAGCCGATCGGGGAGATGGCGTGATGCTGATCCTCGATCACGACAGGGCCGGCGGCTACTGGGGCGCGGTCTACGTCTTCACCGCGGTCAAGGGCCTGCAGGTCGTCATCGACGGCCCCGTGGGCTGCGAGAACCTGCCGGTCACTTCGGTGCTGCACTACACCGACGCGCTGCCGCCGCACGAGCTCCCGATCGTCGTCACCGGCCTCGCCGAGGAGGAACTCGGCCGGCACGGGACCGAGGGCGCCATGAAGCGCGCCCATGCCACCCTCGATCCCGGCCAGCCCAGCGTGGTGGTCACCGGATCCATCGCCGAGATGATCGGCGGCGGCGTGACGCCGGAGGGCACCGGCCTCCAGCGTTTCCTGCCGCGCACCATCGACGAGGACCAGTGGCAGGCGGCCGACCGGGCAATGCGCTGGCTCTGGCAGGAATACGGCGCCAAGAAGTTCGCCAAGAAGGGCATCCCGGCCCGGCCCGAGCGCAAGCCCGGCGAGAGGCCGCGGGTGAACCTGATCGGCCCGGCCTACGGCACCTTCAACATGCCGTCCGATCTCGCGGAGGTCCGCCGGCTGGTCGAGGGGATCGGCGCCGAGGTGAACCTGACCTTCCCGCTCGGGTCGCACCTCGCCGACGTGCCGAAGCTGGTCAACGCCGACGCGAATATCTGCCTGTACCGGGAGTTCGGCCGGCTCCTCTGCGAGGATCTGGAGCGGCCCTACCTGCAGGCGCCGATCGGCATCCTGTCGACGACCAAGTTCCTGCGCTCGCTCGGTGAGATCCTGGGCCTGGATCCCGAGCCGTTCATCGAGCGGGAGCGGCACACGACCATCAAGCCGGTCTGGGATCTCTGGCGGTCGGTGACCCAGGACTTCTTCGGAACGGCGAGCTTCGGCATCGTCGCCACCGAGACCTACGCCCGCGGCCTGCGCCACTTCCTCGAAGACGAGATGGGGCTGCCCTGCCATTTCGCCTTCGGCCGCTCGGCCGGCCAGAAGCCCGACAACGCGGCCGTGCGGGCCGCCATCGCCGCCAGGCCGCCCCTGGTCCTGTTCGGTTCGTTCAACGAGCGGATGTACCTCGCCGAGTGCGGCGCGCGGGCGACCTACGTCCCCGCCTCGTTCCCCGGCGCCATCATCCGGCGGCACACCGGCACGCCGTTCATGGGCTACGCCGGCGCGACCTACCTCGTCCAAGAGGTCTGCAACGCCCTGTTCGACACCCTCTTCCACATCCTGCCGCTCGCCCGCGACATGGACACGGTGGAGGCCACCCCGGCGCGGCGCCACGCGGAACTGCCCTGGGACGAGGCGGCGCGGCAGGCCCTCGAAGCGCTGGTCGAGGCGCAACCGGTCCTGGCTCGCATCTCCGCCGCCAAGCGCCTGCGCGACGCCGCCGAGCGCGCGGCCCGCAACACCGAATCCCCTGCCGTGGCGACCGCCCATGTCGAGCGGGCCCGCACCGATTTCGCCGGGGGGATCCCGGCGTGACCCTGCTTTCCCTTGACCCCGAAGGAGACCTGACGATGCGAACGATGGTCCCGACTCCCCGCCAGCACCAGGAAGAGATCCAGTTCCGGCTGATCCTGGCGGCGACCTACCCGTTCTTCCTCGCAGCCGCGGCCGCCGGGCGCCTCCGGCCCTCCCGGGATGCCTCGCGGCCGGGTCTCGCGCCCGTGCGCCGCACCATCTTCGGAGAGGCCCGCGCCATGGCGGTGCAGGCCATCCCCTTCGCCTTCATGGGCTGAACGCCCTGCTCGAGATGCTTCCGACCGGTGACGCGGGGGAAGTCAGGCCGTGACCGTACCAGCGACACGGCTGAACCCGTCGCGCTTCGCGAGAAGCGCGGCCAACACACGGAGGTCTGAACCATGGCGAGTGGACCCGTCACAACAGAAAGACCGAGCAGCCTGTCCGGGCTGACGGAACCGGAAGCCAAGGAGTTCCACGCGATCTTCCTGACGAGCTTCCTCATCTTCACGGCGATCGCCGTGGTCGCCCACATCCTCGTCTGGCTGTGGCGTCCGTGGCTTCCAGGACCGCAGGGCTACGCGTCACTCGACGGCGTCACCGATGCGGCCCGCGCCCTCGTCACGATGATCGGCTGAGGAGGCTCGCATGCATAAGGTTTGGTTGCTGTTCGATCCGCGGCGCACGCTGGTGGCTCTGTTCACCTTCCTCTTCATCCTGGCGCTGCTGATCCATTTTATCCTTCTCTCCACCGACCGGTTCAACTGGTTGGAAGGTCCGAAGGCCAACAAGGCGGCGAACGCCATCACGCTCGCACTGCCGCACCTGCCGGCCTGACCCCCGGTCCGGACCGCGGCGCGCGAGGGCCGCGGTCACCCCCAACCCTCTTCTCCGGCCTGACTGAGGAGCAGCCGCCATGGCGATGCTGAGCTTCGAGCGTAAATACAGGGTCCGCGGCGGTACGCTGCTGGGCGGCGACCTGTTCGACTTCTGGGTCGGGCCATTCTTCGTCGGCTTCTTCGGCGTGGTCGGATTGTTCTTCACGGTGCTCGGCACCGCGCTGGTGATCTACGGCGCGGCGATCGGGCCGACCTGGAACGTCTGGCAGATCAACATCGCGCCGCCGGATATCAGCTACGGCTTGAAGCTGGCGCCGCTGAAGGAGGGCGGCCTCTGGCAGATCATCACGATCTGCGCGCTGGGCTCCTTCGTGTCCTGGGCGCTGCGCGAGGTGGAAATCTGCCGCAAGCTCGGCATCGGCTATCACGTCCCCGTCGCCTTCGGCATGGCGATCTTCGCCTACTTCACCCTCGTGGTGGTCCGGCCCTTCCTGATGGGCGCGTGGGGATACGGCTTCCCATACGGTATTCTCAGCCATCTCGATTGGGTTTCGAACACGGGATATCAATATCTCCACTTTCACTACAATCCGGCTCACATGCTGGCGGTGACGTTCTTCTTCACCACGACCCTGGCGCTGGCCATGCACGGCGGCCTGATCCTGTCCTCGACCAATCCTTCGAAGGGCGAGACGGTGAAGACACCGGAGCACGAGGACACGTTCTTCCGCGACACGATCGGCTACTCGATCGGCACGCTGGGCATCCACCGCCTGGGCCTGTTCCTGGCGCTGTCGGCGGGATTCTGGAGCGCGGTCTGCATCGTGATCAGCGGTCCGTTCTGGACGCAGGGCTGGCCGCAATGGTGGGGCTGGTGGCTCAACCTGCCCGTCTGGCGGTGACCGGCGGTACGCGGACGAGACGACACGGGCATTACGGGTCGCCGCCGCCCAGCGGCGCGGCACTCCGGGGGAGGGCAGGCCATGGCCTATTACCAGAACATCTTCACGCAGGTTCAGGTGCGCCCGCTCGTGCCGGATCAGGGCGTTCCCGTCGCGGTCGACGACCGGGTCGGCAAGCCGTTCAACAGCTACCTGTTCGGCCTGCTGGGCAACAGCCAGGTCGGCCCGATCTACATCGGCTATATCGCGGCGCTCTCGATCACCTGCGGGGTGATCGCGTTCGAGATCATCGGGCTCAACATGTGGGCCTCAGTCAACTGGGATCCCGTCCAGTTCGTGCGGCAATTGCCGTGGCTCGCACTGGAGCCGCCGCTGCCGAAATACGGCCTGAAGGTCCTGCCGCCGCTCAACGAGGGCGGTTGGTGGCTGATCGCCGGCTTCTTCCTCACCACGTCGATCCTGCTCTGGTGGGTGCACCTCTACAAGCGGGCGAAGGCGCTGGGCCTCGGTCTCCACGTCCCCTACGCCTTCGCCTCGGCGATCTGGCTCTACCTCGTCCTCGGCTTCATCCGGCCGCTGCTGATGGGGTCGTGGTCTGAGGCCGTGCCCTTCGGCATCTTCCCGCACCTCGATTGGACCGCCGCCTTCTCGCTCCGGTACGGGAACCTGTTCTACAACCCGTTCCACATGCTCTCGATCACGTTCCTCTACGGATCGACGCTACTGTTCGCGATGCACGGCGGCACCATCCTGGCCTGCTCGCGCTACGGCGCCGAGCGCGAGATCGACCAGATCGTCGATCGGGGAACGGCCACCGAGCGCGCCGCCCTGTTCTGGCGCTGGACCATGGGCTTCAACGCCACCATGGAATCGGTCCATCGCTGGGCGTGGTGGTTCGCGGTCCTGACCACGCTCACCGGCGGCATCGGCATCCTGCTCACCGGCACCGTCGTCGACAACTGGTACCTGTGGGCGGTCAAGCACGGCGTCGCACCCTCGTACCCGCAGGTCTACGGCCCGATCGTCGATCCCGCTCATCTCGCACCCGGCCCGAGGCCGTAAGGAGGACGTCATGAAGACGATTCTTGCGGTCGTCGGCGGTGCGCTCGCCCTCTTCCTCACCATCGCGATGTTCGGTGGTGCCGGCTGGACCCACCCGCCGATGGCGGTCAAGCAGACCGGGTTCCGCGGCACCGGGATGGATCTGATCCGCACCCGGGCCGGCAACGAGGCGCTGGCGGAGGCCAACAGGGCGCCGGCACCGGCCGATCCGGCCGATGCGGGCGGCGACAAGGCGTCGGCCGTCTACGAGAACGTGCAGGTGCTGGGCGACCTCTCGGCCGAGCAGTTCAACCGGCTGATGGTGTCGATCACCGAATGGGTCGCACCGCAGCAGGGCTGCACCTACTGCCACAGCACCGAGAACATGGCTTCCGACGAGCTTTACCAGAAGCGCGTCGCCCGCCGCATGCTCCAGATGACGCAGACCATCAACTCCACCTGGAAGGAAAACCACGTCCACGAGGCGGGCGTGACCTGCTACACCTGTCACCGCGGCAATCCGGTGCCGGCGAATATCTGGTTCGACCATCCGGTCCAGGGTGCGGGACGGTTCATCCCGCGCAACAACAGCCAGAACATCGCCTCCCCCGAAGTCGGCAACACCTCGCTGCCCTACGACGTCTACCAAGCCTTCTACCAGCACAAGGAGACGTCCGAAGACGCGGTTCGGGTCAACGCCACCACGGCGCTGCCCGAAACCAAGGGCAAGCCGATCCAGGACGCGGAGAAAACCTTCGCGATCATGATCAGCATGTCCCAGTCGCTCGGGGTGAACTGTACCTTCTGTCACAACACCCGCTCGGTGGCGCAGTGGGACACCAGCACGCCGAACCGGGTCCACGCCTGGTACGGCATCCGCATGGTGCGTGAGCTGAATCAGGACTACATGACGCCCCTGACCCCGACCTTCCCCCGAAACCGTCTCGGCGTCCTGGGGGATGCGCCCAAGATCAATTGCGCCACCTGCCACAACGGCGCGAACAAGCCCCTGAACGGAGCCAACGTCATCGGACCCTATCCGGAGCTGTCGCACCCGACGATCTCCGCGAGCCTGCCGACCGGCGAGGCGAAGGATCCGATCCCCGGCACGAACACGCCGACGCCGAAACCGATCCAACCTTGACCGATCGATGAGCGAGGCGGCCCGGACCATGGGGCTGCCTCGTCTCAGATCAGCGTCAGGGAACCTCCACGGGCTATGGACGTCGATACCCCACGGCCGAGCTTGGCCACAGGAGGCGCCCGTGACCGTCACGATCTCGAATCTTCAGCCTGTCATCGCGATCCTCGCAGGTATCCTGATCCTGATCGCCCCTCGGCTTCTCAATTACATCGTGGCGATCTACCTCATCGTCATCGGCGTGATCGGTCTCGGTATCCTCCACTGATACGGAGAGACGGCGCCGACAGCTTTCTTCTCCGCCATCCCTGACAGAGTGCTGGCGGCGTCAGGTTCACGCGCACAGCCCTGTCAAGCGTTCATCTTGCGTTGCGGTGCGGGATGGTCCAACCCCGGCCATCAGCTCGGCCGCCGCCGGGCACCGGAAATGGACGGGTTCGACATGGCGACCGACAGCGCGAAGTGGGTCTACGCCTTTGGCGACGGCAAGGCAGAAGGCAAGTCGCAGATGCGCGACCTGCTCGGCGGCAAGGGCGCCAATCTCGCCGAGATGTCGAACCTCGGCCTGCCGGTACCGCCCGGCTTCACCATCACCACAGAAGTCTGCACCTACTTCTACGATCACGGGAAGGCCTATCCCCCGGAGCTGAAGGATCAGGTCGCTGCCGCACTCGGGCAGGTCGGCAAGCTCACCGGTCGCCAGTTCGGCGATGCCACGAACCCGCTCCTCGTCTCGGTCCGCTCGGGCGCCCGGGCCTCCATGCCCGGCATGATGGACACGGTCCTGAACCTCGGCCTGAACGACGAGACCGTGCTGGCGCTGGCCAAGGAAGCCGACGACGAGCGCTTCGCCTACGATTCCTATCGCCGCTTCATCACCATGTACTCGAACGTTGTGCTGAACGTGGAGCACCACGCCTTCGAGGAGGCGCTGGAGCAGTACAAGGAGAGCAAGGGCTTCGACCTCGACACCGAACTCGGCGCCGGCGACTGGAAGACCCTGATCCAGACCTACAAGAAGATCGTGCGCGACGAGCACGGCTCGGACTTCCCGCAGGGCGCCGACGATCAGCTGTGGGGGGCGATTGGCGCTGTCTTCAATTCCTGGATGATCCCACGGGCCAAGAAATACCGGGAGTTGAACAGCATCCCGGAGAGCTGGGGCACGGCCGTGAACGTTCAGGCCATGGTGTTCGGCAACATGGGCGACACTTCGGCCACCGGGGTGGCCTTCACCCGCAACCCGTCCACCGGCGAGAAGGCGCTCTACGGCGAGTTCCTGATCAACGCCCAGGGCGAGGACGTGGTGGCGGGCATCCGCACCCCGCAGAACATCACCGAGAAGGCGCGGAAAGAGGCGGAGAGCGACAAGCCTTCGATGGAGAAGGCCATGCCCGAGAGCTTCGCGGAGCTGACCCGGATCTACGGTATCCTGGAGAGCCACTACCGCGACATGCAGGACATGGAGTTCACCATCGAGAGGGGGAAACTCTGGATGCTCCAGACCCGCAACGGCAAGCGCACGGCCAAGGCCGCCCTGCGCATCGCCGTCGATCTGGCGGGCGAAGGGCTGATCTCCCGCGAGGAGGCGATCGGCCGCGTGGAGCCCGGGGCCCTCGACCAGCTCCTGCACCCGACCATCGACCCCAAGGCCGAGCGCAAGGTCATCGCCTCGGGCCTGCCGGCCTCGCCGGGGGCGGCCACGGGCGAGATCGTGTTCAATTCCGAGGACGCGGAGGCGCACCGCAAGGCCGAGCGCAAGTGCATTCTCGTCCGCATCGAGACGTCGCCCGAGGACATCCACGGCATGCACGCCGCCGAGGGCATCCTGACGACCCGCGGCGGCATGACCAGCCACGCGGCCGTGGTCGCCCGCGGCATGGGCAAGCCCTGCGTCTCGGGCGTCGGATCCATCCGCATCGACTACAAGGCCCAGACGCTGACGGTCGGCGGCCTCACGCTCAAGGCGGGCGACCGGGTCACGATCGACGGATCCACTGGCCAAGTCATCCGGGGTGAGGTGAAGATGCTGGAGCCGGAGCTGTCCGGTGACTTCGCGACCCTCATGACCTGGGCCGACGATTTTCGTGGGATGAAGGTGCGGGCGAATGCCGACACCCCCACGGACGCCCGCACGGCCCGGAACTTCGGCGCCGAGGGCATCGGCCTCTGCCGCACCGAGCACATGTTCTTCGAGGGCGACCGCATCATCGCGGTGCGGGAGATGATCCTGGCGGACGATGCCGAGGGCCGGCGCGCCGCCCTTGCCAAGATCCTTCCCTACCAGCGGCAGGACTTCGTGGAGCTGTTCACGATCATGTCCGGCCTGCCGGTCACGATCCGTCTGCTCGATCCGCCCCTCCACGAGTTCCTGCCGCACACCGACGCCGAGGTCGCCGAGGTCGTGAAGGCGACCGGAGTCTCCGAGGAGAAGATCCGGCACCGGACCCGCGAACTGTCCGAGCACAATCCGATGCTCGGCTTCCGCGGTTGCCGCTTGGCGATCGCCTTCCCGGAAATCGCCGAGATGCAGGCCCGGGCGATCTTCGAAGCGGCAGTTCAGGCTGCGGCGGATACCGGCAGCCCGGTGACGTCCGAAGTCATGGTGCCTCTGGTCTTCACCCGCGCCGAGTTCGACATCGTCAAGGCGCACATCGACGCCATGGCGAAGGCGGTCGCCGAGGAGAAGGGTGCGACCCTCGATTATCAGGTCGGCACGATGATCGAACTGCCCCGCGCCGCACTGAAGGCCGGTGAGATCGCCGAGACCGCGGAGTTCTTCTCCTTCGGCACGAACGACCTCACGCAGACCGCGCTGGGCATTTCCCGCGACGACGCCGCGACCTTCCTGGGCCCTTACACCCAGAAGGGTATCCTGCCAGCCGATCCCTTCATCACGATCGATCAGGAAGGCGTCGGCGAACTCGTCCGCATCGGCGTCGAGCGTGGCCGTAAGACACGGCCCGACATCAAGCTCGGCATCTGTGGCGAGCACGGCGGCGACCCGGCTTCGATCGGGTTCTGCCAGGACGTCGGGCTCGATTACGTGTCCTGCTCGCCCTACCGGGTGCCGATCGCCCGCCTCGCTGCGGCTCAGGCAGCCTTGGGCAAGGTGGCCGGCAAGGAGGGCTGACGGGCGTTCGAGGGGGCGCCGGTTCGGCGCCCTCTCATCACTCGTCAACCAACGGACTAATCGGCGGTTGAAAAATCCGCCGTTCCGCAAGAACCCGGCTCAACGCGGCACGTTGAACTGTTGAATACGCGCTCGGTGCATGCGCGTGTTCGGTCCGTTCCCAGCGCAGTTTCGTCCGCCATGCTGCCACACAGTTCCTCGTCGCTGTGCCTCGGTGAGACGCCCGCGGTGGTCGTCGCGCCCCGCGCTGCCGTGCGCGCCTACCTGGCTCTGGTTCCTGCCCTCGGCGGTCTGACCACGGCCGTCATGCTGATGATGTCGGTGGCCGCCAACAGCGGGGGCGAGGCGGATCGCATCACGGCCACGCAGGACGACAGCTACGCGGCGACGCTGGTCGCGGCGTTGGCGGTGAACCTGTCCAAGCCGCAGCGCTGAGGGAACACCAGCACCCCGCGCCGCCGGCGATGAGCGATCGAGGGATCGGCCCGTCGCGTGGCGCGTCGCTGTCCCGCGTGTTCGAAGATTGTTCGGGAAGCGTCGAGGCTCAGCGTCCGGCGGGTACTGCCCGCGTCGCGGAGCCCGTGAATCGGGCCGCGGTCAGGTCGTCACCCGGGCTACGGGTGCTGAATCGCGTCGATACACGATCGGGGGCGGCCGCCACGACGGCCTCGGGCGCTGCGTCGCGAACGCGGGTTGTGGCGACGCGCACAGGCGCGTTCCGGCTCGCCGGTGCCGCTACCGGCCCGGTCGAAACCGCCTCGAAGAGCGCGCGCAATTGAACCTTCGGATCGGCGTCCGGCGCAGCGCCGGGGCGCGAGCGCGCAGGTTCGGGCAGGATGGTCTTGGCGAGCGCCCGGGTCTCGGTGGACCCTGACAGGACGGCCATGCCTCCGCCGAGCGCGGCGAACTGGATCGGGCGCGGCGGCGGCAACGGCATGTTGATCGCGGCGGTCACGGCGGCGAAATCCGAGGGCCGGCGCGGCGGCAAGGGCGCATCCATCACTGACGCGGCCTCGTCGAAGGCTGGGTTCGGCTTGGCGGCTGTCAGCAATGCCTTGGCGTCCGCCGCGCGGAGATCGGATCCCTTGGCCTGCTCGCGTTCCAGGAGGGATCCGCGCAGCACGGTGTCCGTGACCGGTGCCGCATAGGCGAGGGCAACGCGGCCGCCGACGGGATCCTGCGGATCGGCGCTCGCGACGGCCACGACGGGTGCCGGGCGGGATTTCTTTGCGACCGGTGCCGGCTGCGCCGGCTCCGGTGGCGGCGCGGAGGAGCCGCCGCCGAAGAGGCTTGCCAGGAAGCCGAACAGGCCGGGGCCGTCCTCCTCCTCGCCGCCGGCCATCTGGGTCGTGATGCCCGCCACCGTTCCGCCCCGCGAGAGGATCTCGGCCTTGGCCTCCTCGTAGCGGGGGAACGGGCGATTATCGCTGGCCAAGTGCACCGTCTTGCCATCCGGGAACAGGCGCGCGAGCTGGTCGTGCGTCATGCGCGGCCACATCCGCACCGACCCAACATCGAGGTGGATGAAGGGTGTCCCGGCATGCGGATACCAACCGACGCCGCCGCGCTGCATCTGGAGCCCGACCTCGCGGATCCGGTCGATCGGCACGTCCGGCAGATAGAAGTCCATCGCCTTGCCGAGCATGTGCTGGCTGAACTCGGCCACCATCTTGGAACGCCGCCGCAGCATCGCGTTCGTGCCCGGCGACCGGTAGGCCGAGACGATATGGATCGCCTGATTCGAGCCGACCTGCCGGTAGGCTTCCCAGACCGTGTCGAAGAGCCGTGGATCCATCTTGGTAGGCTCGTTGACGCGCCAATCGCGCAGGAGCCAGTTCAGCTGGTCGAGCGCCGCGCGGTCGTAACGACCGTCGCGCTTGAACGTGATGGTCGCGCTCTCCTGCGTGTGCGTGTGGAGGATCGTCAGGGAGCGTGTGTCGCCGTTGGCGACCGCATCCTCGGTCTCGACCGTTCCGGCGATCAGGCCGACAGCGATGCCGGACAAGGCCAGCACGAGGTGGCGAAAGGCGCGCGGGAGATACGGCACGGTTGTCCTGATCCTCTCCCGGCGGCCGCGCGTGGCGGAAGTCAGGCGGGCGTCTCAATCGAAACGGCTAAGGCTGCACCGTGGCGAAATCGTGCCCGGCTGTGCGCATGCGCACCTGAAAGTTGCGGTTTGGCGGGGGCGCTACCACCAACCGCGCGAGACTGGCTGCTGCGGTGCCGGGGTCCACAGCCCCGGCTCGCCGTATTCCGGAGCGGCGTCCGCGCGGGCGGCGCGGCGGACGGCGCGGCGGGGCGTATCCACCTCCTCGTACCGACGGTTCGCCCAATCGTCGGACGCGTGGTGGCGCGTTGCGGATCGCTGCACGACCCGTGGTTTCGCCGGCGCCGCGGCGCGTTCCGCCTTGCGGGGGGCCTCGTCGGGCAGACGGGCGATCGCCGGGCCGCCGCCGCCCGGCAGGCCGAGCGCCGCGCGCATCGGCGCATCGTAGCCGTAGAGGTCGGGCAAGGTGCGGTAGGCGCCCGAGTCGTCGACGTAGGCGGTGAAGTAGGCGAGGTGCACCGGCAGCTTCTCGGGAAGCCGGATGGTGCGCTCCCCCTTGCCAATCAGCTTCTTCAGGCGCTCCTGCGACCAGTCCGGCAGAACCGCGTCGGCGAGGCGGAACGGATCGTCCACGCGCACGCAGCCGTGGCTGAAATCACGCTTCGCGGCGGAGAACAGGGAGCGGTTCGGCGTGTCGTGCAGGTAGACCGCGTGCTGGTTTGGGAACATGAACTTGATGAAGCCGAGCGCATTGCGCTCCCCCGGGGGCTGGCGCAACGAGACGTGGCTACCGCGGCGGACGACCTCGTACCCACCCCAGGTTTTCCCGCCGTAGCCCGCCAGCTTGGGTGCCATGGTCTTCAGGATCGAGGGTGGCACGTACCAGGATGGGTTGACGACCGCGTACTCCATCAGACCCGAGAACAGCGGCGTGCGTGATTCCGGCTTGCCGACGATGACGCGCGCCTCGTCGCGCAGCGTCCCGCCGCGATAGGCGCGCAGGCGGTATTCCGGGACGTTGACGAGGATGTAGTCCGGCCCGAGATCGCCCGGCAGCCAGCGCCAACGCTCCATGTTGACGATGAGCTCGGCCTCGCTCCCGGTCGGCCGGCTGGACCGCCCGGCATCGGCCAGCGCGAGGACCGTCTGGACATTCAGCACCCCGTTCGCCGGTACTCCGCGACCGCGCTGGAACTTGGTGACGGCCTCGGCCACGACGGCATCGTACTCCTCCGGCTCGCCGGGCCCGTGGTCGAGCGTGGCGGCCGGTCGCGATTCGAGGCCGAAATGGGTTCGCAGCAGGGGCACCCGTGGGTCGCGCATCCCCAGACGCAGGACCGGACCGGCGGGAAGCCGCAGGGCCTTCACGGACGTAGGCGCCGGTCCCCGCAGGGCAGCCAGACGCGTCTTCAGCGCCACGTAACCCGGCGTGGCGGGATTGTAGGCCTGCAACGCGTCGCCGGCCTTCCCGCCGGCCTCGTTCAGCTTGCCCAGCACCTCGGCGCCGGACGGAAGGTCGAGCTTGGGTGTGATCAGACGCGAGATCGCGGTCAGGTTGACCCGTCCGCCGCGCGCATCGCGGGCGTAGAGGATGACGGCCGCGGACAGGCGGAGGTCGGCGTCGGCCACCGCCTTCTCGTCCGGCTTCTCGGCCAGGGTCGGCACCGGGTAGGCGCGCGCATCGAGGCCGTCCTCGGCCGACGCGGCCAGGCGCGCCGCGACAGCCTTGGCGGGCTCAGTCCATGCCCCGTCGACCACCCAGAGCGGCTTGTAGGCGCGCGCTTCGTAGAAGCTTCGGATCGCGTCGCGTTCCTTGCCGGTCAGGCGCAGCAGGAGGGGCGCCGTCTCCCCCAGGCGGGCGAAGACGGCGGCGCCGAGCGGATCGACGGGGGCGACCGGGGCTGCAGCCACGGGGGCCGCCGGTTCGGGGGCGGGGGGCTCGGGCTTGTAGTCGGGAAGCGAGGTCGCAGCCGGTTCCGTCGTCGGCGGCGGCGTGGCCGGCGTTGAGGCGGGAGACTCGGCCGGCGGCAGATCGAGGGCCGCCGTCTCGGCGCCGAGCGCACCGGCGGAAGCCAGCGTGCCGGTCATCAGGGCGGCCAGCGCCATGAGGCTGGAGCGCGGGACGCGCATCGTGTTCTCCCAGGGTGCGGCGGCCGAACCGCACGCTCATACCTTGATTATCCGCCCAAGCGTGGCTTTCATCAACCGTAGTCTTCGAAGATAAACCGATAGATCTGCCGGTGTTGCACTTCGGTCAATGCTTCAGATCGCTCGGTCCGGCCAGTCATCGTTGCGGGTCGAGAGCGCCGTCCGAGGTCCAGCGCAGCCGCCGCTCGCGGTTTTGTCCGGTGCGCTAGCGCACGCGGACCACGGTCAGGCCGCATCCTCCGACTTGTCCTCACCTTCGAGGCCCAGATCCTTGAGCTTCCGGTAGAGCGTGGATCGGCCGATACCGAGGCGACGCGAGACCTCCGACATGCGCTGGCGGTAGAACTGCAGCGCGTACCGGATGATTTCAGCCTCCAGCACATCCATCGGCTTCATCTCGCCGGTCTCCTCGGCCACGAGCGACATGGCGTGCGGATCACGGACCTCGACCCGCACGATCTCGCGCACCGGCTCGGGCGCATAGGCCGGCAGGGTCTGCTGGTGTGGCGCGGCGGGAATCCGAACGTCGAAACCCTCGACCTGCGCGGCGATCTGCGGAAATTCGGCGACCGTCAGCTCGTCGGCGTCCGCGAGCACCACGGCGCGGAACACTGCGTTCTCCAGTTGCCGGACATTGCCGGGCCAGGGATAGCGCGTGAGTAGCGCCATCGCCTCCGGGGTGATCGCCCGGACCCGCTTGCCTTCCTCCGCCGCGAACCGCGCGCAGAACGAGCGCACGAGGTCGGGGATGTCCTCCCGGCGCGCCCGCAGCGGCGGCAGCGTCATGGGGAAGACGTTGAGGCGGTAATAGAGGTCTTCGCGGAACTTGCCCTGCTTGACGAGGTCGAGGAGCGAACGGTTGGTGGCCGAGACGAGACGGATATCCACCCGCACCGCCCGCTTGCCGCCGACCGGATCGACCTCGCCCTCCTGCAGCGCGCGCAGCAGCTTCACCTGCGCGTCCAGCGGCAGTTCGCCGATCTCGTCCAGGAACAGCGTACCGCCGGAGGCTTCCACGAACTTGCCCGCGTGCTTCTCGGTGGCGCCGGTGAAGGCGCCCTTCTCGTGCCCGAACAAGGTGGACTCGACCAGGTTGTCGGGGATCGCGCCGCAGTTCACCGTCACGAACGCCTTGCCGCGTCGGTCGCCGGAACCCTGGATCGCCCGCGCCAGCACTTCCTTGCCGACGCCGGACTCGCCCTCGATGAGGACCGGGATGCTGGATTTCGCCGCCCGCTCGGCGAGGCGGATCACCCGTTCCATATCGGGGCTCTTGGAGGTGAGGTCCTTGAACGACAGGGCGCCGGACGCCCTCCGCCGCATGCGGCGGACCTCCTCCTCGAGCGTATCCACCCGCAGGGCGTTCTTGATCGAGACCTGCAGCCGCTCGGCGCCGGCCGGCTTGACCACGAAATCGACGGCGCCGGCCCGCATGGCGGTGACGACCGTGTCGATGGATCCGTTGGAGGTCTGCACGATGACTGGCGTGGCGAGGCCGCTCTTGCGCATCTCGGCCAGCACGCCCAGGCCGTCGAGCCCTGGCATCACCAAGTCGAGGAGCACGACGTCGGCACCCTCGGATCTGAGGAGGGTGAGGGCGTCCATCCCCGTCTCGGCGATGCGCGGCTCGAAGCCGAAGCGGCGCACCGCCGCCTCGGCGAGGCGGCGTTGGACCGGATCGTCGTCCACGATCAGCACGGTTGTGGACATGAAGGCTCCCTGCACGGCACACGAGAACCGGGCATGCGACGCCGGCTTCACCCCGGGCGCAGGCATCGAATCGGCGTGTGTTTCGTTTCGAGCCGGAGGGTGACCGACAGACGTAAAGTGCCGCTTAACGACGTTTGCGCCGCTTCGTCAGGGAACGCCCGTCCACGAGCCAACGGGCCGCGTTGAACGCATGGCGACGCGATCGATATCAGGGTACGGGGCCTCTGCCCCTGCCTTCGCCTCTCGAGAGGAACGCGCGACATGATGCCGAGCCCCACCGCCTCGCCGGTGAACGTCCGCCTGCCCGAGGGCGTGAGCGCCGCGCGCGCCGCCGCGAAGGCCGCCGACCTCGGCCACCTTCCGGAATGGGACCTGTCGGATCTCTATTCCGGCCTCGACGCTCCCGAGTTCTCCGCCGACATGACCCGCGCCGAGGAGGAATGCCGCCGCTTCTCCGAATCCTATGCCGGTCGCGTCGCCGAGATGGCGGGCGCTCCGGATGCTTCGACGCGCCTCGCCGAGGCGGTGCGTGCCTACGAGGGCATCGAGGATCTGCTGGGCAAGCTGATGTCCTTCGCCGGCTTAATCTATTCCGGTGACACCACCGACGAGGCGCGGGCCAAGTTCTATGGGGACACCCGCGAGCGTCTGACGAACGCCTCTGCCGACCTGTTATTCTTCGCCCTGGAATTGAATCGCGTCGACGACGCCGTAATGAACGCCGCGATGGCGGACGGGCCGCTCGCCCGCTACGCGCCGTGGATCGAGGATCTGCGGCGGGAGAAGCCGCACCAGCTCGACGACCGTACCGAGAAGCTGTTCCTGGAGAAATCCGTCACGTCGAACGCCGCGTGGGACCGCCTGTTCAACGAGACGATCGCCTCGCTGCGATTCACCGTCCAGGGCGAGGAGATGCCGCTGGAGCCGACCCTGAACAAGCTTCAGGATCCGGACGGAGCCGTCCGCAAGGAGGCCGCCGGCGCGATCAGCACGGTGCTGCGCAGCAACTTGCGCGTGTTCACTTTGATCACCAACACCCTGGCCAAGGATAAGGAGATCTCCGACCGGTGGCGGGGCTTCAAGGACGTGGCCGAGGCCCGCCACCTCGCCAACCGCGTCGAGCCCGAGGTCGTCGAGGCCCTCGTGGATGCTGTTCGGGCCGCGTATCCGCGCCTGTCGCATCGGTACTACAGGCTCAAGGCCAGATGGTTCGGGCAGGATTCGCTGCCCTACTGGGATCGCAACGCGCCGCTGCCCAGGGTCGAGCAGCGCACGATCCCATGGTCGGAGGCCCGCGACACGGTGCTGTCGGCCTACGACGCCTTCTCACCCGAGATGGCCGGCATCGCGAAGCGCTTCTTCGATGGCCGCTGGATCGACGCGCCGACCCGTCCCGGCAAGGCTCCGGGTGCGTTCGCACATCCGACCGTGCCATCCGTGCACCCCTACGTGCTGGTCAATTATCAGGGCAAGCCGCGGGACGTGATGACCCTGGCCCACGAACTCGGCCACGGCGTCCATCAGGTGCTCGCCGGCCCGAACGGCGCCCTGATGGCGCCCACGCCCCTGACCTTGGCCGAGACGGCGAGCGTCTTCGGCGAGATGCTCACTTTCCGGAAGCTACTCGCGGCCACCAGCGACACGACCCAGCGCCGGGCGATGCTCGCCGCGAAGGTCGAGGACATGATCAACACGGTGGTCCGGCAGATCGCCTTTTATTCCTTCGAGAGGAAGGTGCATCTTGCCCGCGCCAAGGGCGAGCTGACGATCGACCAGATCAACGCTTTGTGGCTGTCGGTGCAGGCCGAGTCGCTCGGGCCGGCGATCACGCTGGACGCGGGCTACGAGCCGTTCTGGGCCTACATCCCGCACTTCATCCACTCGCCCTTCTACGTCTACGCCTACGCCTTCGGCGACTGCCTCGTGAACTCGCTCTACGGCGTCTACGCCCAGGCTGAGGCGGGCTTTGTCGAACGCTACTTCGCGCTCCTCTCGGCCGGCGGATCGAAACCCTACGGCGAACTGCTCGCGCCCTTCGGTCTCGACGCGAAGGATCCGGGCTTCTGGCAGATCGGGCTCGGGATGATCGAAGGCATGATCGTGGAGCTGGAGGGAATGGAGAGCCAGGCCTGACTGACGCGTCGCGCCCGGTCCCCGGGTTGTGGGACCGGACGTCCACCTTCCCGGGGATGATCCACCGCGAGGAGCGTGTCTTCGAGCCCGCTCCCAGGCGATCGTTGTGCTGCCGATTTGCGGCCGCGGGCCGGACGTGATCGACCGCGGTGGCGAGAGCCGCCGGATCCGGGGGCCCTGGCCCGTTTGAGCGCCCGCGGCGCAGGGACCCACGCCCCTGGCGCCTGCGCTGGCGCGGCATATCTCCCGCTCAGCAGCAGATAAGCAGATCGAGCGATGGCCGAGACCGACCGCGAAGCCAACCGGTTCACCGCCCGCGCGGGGCGCTACGCCAGCGTGGGAGCCAATGTCGGCGGCGTCGCCGCCCGCATGGCGATGTCGCGCCTGTTCGGGAAGGAGGGCACAACCAACGCGGCGGCTCTGGCCCAGGCGCTGGGCGGCCTGAAGGGCCCGATCATGAAGGTGGCGCAGCTACTCGCCACCGTGCCGGACCTGCTGCCGCCCGAATACGCCGCCGAACTCCAGAAGCTCCAGGCCGACGCCCCCCCGATGGGGGCCGCCTTCGTCCGGCGCCGGATGCAGTCCGAGCTGGGGGCAGGCTGGCAGGCCCGGTTCGGCAGCTTCGACCTGAAGCCTGCCGCGGCGGCCTCGCTGGGGCAGGTGCACCGTGCCAGCACGAAGGATGGCGTGCGGCTCGCCTGCAAGCTCCAATATCCGGACATGCAATCCGCGGTCGAGGCAGACCTGAAGCAGCTGGAAGTCGCCTTCGCGCTGCACCGCCGGATGAACTCCTGGCTCGACACGCGGGAGATCGCCAAGGAGATCGGTGCGCGCGTCCGCGAGGAACTCGATTACGAACGTGAAGCCAAGCACGCCGACCTCTACGCTGCCGTGCTGAAGGACATCGACGTCGTGCGCGTGCCGCGGGTGTTCCCCGAACTGTCGACCAAGCGCCTCCTGACGCTCGGATGGCTCGATGGGGACAAGATCCTGGGCTTTGCCGAGGAACCGGTGGAGGTGCGCAACCGGATCGCCCAGGCGATGTTCAAGGCGTGGTGGCATCCGTTCAGCCGCGCCGCGGTGATCCACGGAGATCCGCATCTCGGCAACTACACGGTCTTCTCGGACGGCGGGGAAGCGGCCGGCATCAATCTTCTCGACTACGGCTGCGTGCGCATCTTCCATCCGCGCTTCGTCGGCGGCGTGGTGGATCTCTATCGCGGCCTGCTGGAGAACGACGAGGCTCGCATCGTCCACGCCTACGAGGTGTGGGGCTTCCGCGACTTGGATCGAGAGAAGATCGAGATCCTGAACATCTGGGCGCGCTTCATCTACGGTCCGCTGCTGGAGGATCGCACCCGAACCGTCGCGGACGGCGTCAAGCCCGGCGAGTATGGCCGTCGTCAGGCCTTCGAGGTGCATCAAGCGCTCAAGGAGCGCGGGCCCGTGACCGTGCCGCAGGAATTCGTGTTCATGGATCGCGCGGCGGTGGGTCTCGGCGCCGTCTTCCTCCATCTGAAGTCGGAGCTTAACTACCACCGGTTGTTCGAGGCGGAGATCGAGCATTTCTCCCTCGATGAGTTGACTGCGCGGCAGGGCAGGGCACTCGCCGAGGCCCGCCTGCCGGAGCCCGCCTGACGCCACCCCGGGATCCACCGAGAGGCCAATCAACTTGCGTGCGTCCGATTGCGGCAGGTAAACGCTTGAGCTACATCCCACCCTGACCGCAAGAAGTCGCGTCTTAGGGATACGAGCGCACGATGGCTGAGAGTGACACGGTGGCCGGGCACACTTACAGCCCGGCGATGGACGCGAAGACCCACGAGCAGACTTATCGCGGCTTCGTCCGCTTCGTCGAGATCGGTACCGGCGTCGTGATCTGCTGGGTCCTCGCCCTCGCGATCGGCGGGATCCGCGAAGCTTGGCTTCTGGCCATCCTGGGCGTGATTGTGTCCGGTGCGGCGGGAGCGGTCGGCGCCCTGGCCCCGGCTGTCGGCTGGCGCGGCCCCCTCGTCGTGGCCATCCTGCTGCTGCTGTACCTGTTCTTTGCTTGATGCAGATGTGGCGGCCGCTCGGCCGCCCGGTCCTGCTGATCGACCCCGCGCATTCCGGTGCAGCGGGGTCAAATGCTTTGATATCGATTAGATTGGGCGCAAGTTACATTCGGCCCGGTTCCACCAACATAATTTAGGTCCGCCTCTCGAAAAGCGGCGCCGGTTCGCGCATTCGAGAAGCCGAGCTTACCGAGGGGAATCTGCGCATGCGCATCGCTGTGCTGTCCGAGACCGATTCCGCGGAGCCGCGCGTGGCCGCGGTCCCCGAGACCGTCAAGAAATTCAAGGCTCTCGGCGCCGACGTGGTGGTGCAGGCGGGTGCGGGCCGGAAGGCCGGCATCCTGGATGACGAGTACGAGGCCGCCGGCGCCCTCATCGCCGGGAGCGCGGCGGACGCCGCGGGCGATGCCGATCTCGTCCTGAAGGTCCGCCGTCCGAGCGCCGAGGAGCTGCCGCAGCTGAAGCGCGGCACCGCGGTGGTGGCGATCATGGATCCCTACGGCAACGAGGACGCGCTCAGGGCCATGGCCGATTCGGGCGTCGATGGCTTCGCCATGGAGCTGATGCCGCGAATCACCCGCGCTCAGGTCATGGACGTCCTCTCGTCCCAGGCCAACCTCGCCGGCTATCGCGCGGTGGTCGACGGCGCCGCAGAGTACGGGCGGGCCATGCCGATGATGATGACGGCCGCCGGCACGGTTCCGGCAGCCCGCGTCTTCGTCATGGGCGTCGGCGTCGCCGGCCTCCAGGCCATCGCGACGGCCCGCCGGCTCGGCGCGGTCGTGACCGCCACCGACGTGCGGCCGGCCACCAAGGAGCAGGTCGAATCGCTCGGCGCGAAATTCGTCGCCGTCGAGGACGACGAGTTCAAGCAGGCCGAGACTGCGGGCGGGTACGCCAAGGAGATGTCGGCCGGCTACCAGGCCAAGCAGGCGGAACTGGTCAAGGGCCACATCGCCAAGCAGGACATCGTCATCACCACCGCACTGATCCCCGGCCGACCGGCGCCGAAACTCGTCTCCGAGGAGATGGTGGCATCGATGAAGCCGGGCTCGGTCCTCGTGGATCTCGCGGTCGAGCGCGGCGGCAACGTCGCCGGTGCGAAGGCCGGCGAGGTCGTCACCAACGACCGCGGCGTGAAGATCGTCGGGCACGTCAACGTGCCGGGGCGCCTCGCCGCAACGGCGTCGAGCCTCTATGCGCGCAACCTCTATGCTTTCGTCGAGACGCTGATCGACAAGGAGACGAAAGCCCTGGCCATCAACTGGGACGACGAGTTGGTGAAGGCCACGAACCTGACCCGGGACGGCTCGGTCGTCCACGCATCCTTCCAGTCCAAGACCGATGGCGCCGCCTCGGAAGCCGCTTCCGTGGGTCTGGCCAAGTCGGAGGCCAACAAGGCTTCCGGCACGGCCGCCCCGGCGGGTGCGCAGTGAAGCCCGGCCGAGAGGAGTAGCAGAATGGCAAACGTCATCGTCCCTCCGGATCAGGCGGCCGATCAGGCGCGCGTGCTGGCTGATGCCGCCCGCGCCGCGGCCGCGGTGGCGCGCAACGCCGCCGATCAGGCGCAGGCCATCGCCGACGGCATGGGTCACGGACTCAGCGCCGCCACCGGCGGTGCGGTCGATCCCACCGTATTCCGGCTGGCGATCTTCGTGCTGGCGATCTTCGTCGGCTACTACGTGGTCTGGTCGGTGACGCCGGCCCTCCACACGCCGCTCATGTCGGTCACGAACGCGATCTCGTCGGTGATCATCGTCGGCGCCATCCTCGCCGTCGGTGTGCCGCTCATCGAGAAGGGCACTGGGCTGGCCCGGTTCTTCGGCTTCATCGGCATCGTGCTCGCCAGCGTGAACATCTTCGGCGGCTTCCTCGTCACGCAGCGCATGCTCGGCATGTACAAGAAGAAGGGCTGAGCTCGTGTCAGAGAACGTCTCCTCCCTTCTCTACATCGTCGCCGGCGTCCTGTTCATCATGGCGCTGCGGGGGCTTTCGCACCCCACCACCTCCCGGCAGGGCAACCTGTACGGCATGATCGGCATGGGTCTCGCGATCCTGACCACGCTGGTCGGCCATCCGCCGGCCGGCTTCGGCGCCTGGATCCTGGTGCTCCTCGGCCTCGGCATCGGTGGCGGTGCCGGCGCGGTGATCGCCAAGCGGGTGCCGATGACCGCCATGCCCCAGCTCGTGGCGGCGTTTCACTCCCTGGTCGGCCTCGCGGCCGTCTTCGTGGCGGCCGGCGCGCTCTACGCACCGCAGGCCTTCGGCATCATCGAGAACGGCCACTTCCACAAGCAGTCGCTGTTCGAGATGGGGCTCGGCGTCGCCATCGGCGCGATCACGTTCACCGGATCGGTGATCGCCTTCGCCAAGCTCGACGGGCGGATGTCCGGCAAGCCGATCATGCTGCCTCAGCGTCACCTCATCAACGCGCTGCTGGCGGCGGGCCTCGTCCTGCTGATCGCCCTGTTCATCGGCACCGAGTCGAAGGCGATCTTCTGGCTGATCGTTCTCGCCTCGCTGGTGCTGGGCGGCCTGATCATCATCCCGATCGGCGGCGCCGACATGCCGGTGGTCGTGTCGATGCTCAATTCCTACTCGGGCTGGGCGGCCGCCGGCATCGGCTTCACCCTGGGCAACCTCGCGCTGATCATCACCGGCTCGCTGGTGGGCTCCTCGGGCGCGATCCTCTCCTACATCATGTGCCACGCGATGAACCGGTCATTCATCTCGGTGATCCTCGGCGGCTTCGGCGGCGACACCGCCGTGGCCGGCTCGGGCCAAGTCGAGACGCGGCCCGTCAAGCAGGGGTCGGCCGATGACGCGGCCTACATCATGAAGAACGCCGAGCGGGTCATCATCGTCCCGGGCTACGGCATGGCGGTCGCCCAGGCGCAGCACTCCCTGCGCGAGATGGGCGACATGCTGAAGAAGGAAGGCGTCGACGTGAAGTACGCCATCCACCCGGTGGCAGGCCGTATGCCGGGCCACATGAACGTGCTGCTCGCCGAGGCGAACGTGCCCTACGACGAGGTGTTCGAGCTGGAGGACATCAACGGCGAGTTCCCGCAGGCGGATGTGGCCTTCGTGATCGGCGCCAACGACGTCACCAACCCGGCGGCGAAGACCGACAAGACGTCGCCGATCTACGGCATGCCGATCCTCGACGTGGAGCGGGCCAAGACCGTTCTGTTCATCAAGCGCGGCATGGGGTCGGGCTATGCGGGCGTCGAGAACGAAGTGTTCTTCCGCGACAACACGATGATGCTGTTCGGTGACGCCAAGAAGGTCGTCGACACCATCCTGAAGTCCCTCTGACAGATCGCATCCAGGCAGCCGCGACGGGGCGGGCCGCAAGGTCCGCCCTTTTGCGTTGCAGCTGTGGCGGTTTCGGTGATGCGGTGTTGCGGACCTGCGCGGGATTTGGTGATCAACCCGGTGTAGGGTGGCGTCCGTGTCCTGCGCCCCGTCCCTCACCGAACTCCCGCCTTACCTGGGTGTCGCCGCGTCCGTGACCGGACGGCGCTGGCAGGAGCGCTGCGCCGGGGGCGTCGGTCAGAACCACATCGCCAAGATGGTCCAGGCCTATGGGCTGCCGGAGCTGCTGGCCCGGGTGTTGGCCGGCCGCGGCGTCGTCCCGGACGACGTGGATCGTTTCCTGGCTCCGCGCCTGCGCGATCTGATGCCCGATCCGCACGTGCTGCTCGACATGGATGCGGCTGCCCGGCGCCTCGCTGACGCGGTGCGACGCGGCGAGACCGTGGCGGTTTTTGGCGACTACGACGTGGACGGCGCCGCGAGCGCGGCGATGCTGGCGGGCTACCTGCGCGGGCTCGGTCTCCACGCGCCCATCCACATCCCCGACCGGATTACGGAGGGGTACGGTCCGAACATCGGGGCGATCGAGGCCCTTGCCGCCGACGGGGCGACCCTTCTGGTCTGCGTCGATTGCGGCACCAGCGGTCATGGACCGCTGGCGGGAGCCGAGAAATTAGGTCTCGACGTCATCGTCCTCGATCACCACGCCGCCAGCGAGATCCTGCCACCCGCCCGTGCCGTGGTGAATCCCAACCGGCTCGACGATCTGTCCGGCCTCGGCCATCTCTGCGCGGCCGGGGTGGTGTTCCTGACCTTGGTCGCTCTCAGCCGCGTCCTGCGGCTGGAAGGATTCTTCGAACCGAACCGGCCGGAGCCGGCACTGACCGATTTCCTCGATCTCGTGGCGCTGGCGACCATCGCCGACGTGGTGCCGCTGGCCGGCCTGAACCGCGCCTTCGTCACCCAGGGCCTGACCGTGATGCGGCATCGCGGTCGCACCGGGCTGGCGGCGCTTCTCGACGCCGCGTCCCTCAGTGAGCCGCCCGAAGCGTGGCATCTCGGCTTCGTGCTCGGCCCGCGCATCAACGCCGGTGGGCGTATCGGCGACTCAGCCCTCGGTGCCCGCCTGCTCACGACGGCGGATCCCGCCGAGGCCGTTCGGATCGCCGCCGATCTCGACCGCCTGAACCGGGAGCGCCAAGCTATCGAGGCACAGGCCGTAATGGAGGCCGAGGCGGAGATGGACCGCATTCTGACCTCCGATCCGGCCCGGTCGGTTCTGGTCACCGGCGACGCGGCGTGGCACCCGGGCGTGGTCGGGCTCATCGCGTCGCGGCTGAAGGAGCGCTTCAACCGCCCGGCTTTCGCCTTCGCGATCCGGCCGGACGGCAGCGCAACCGGTTCGGGCCGATCGATTCCCGGTGCCGATCTCGGATTCGCGGTCCGGGCCTGCGTCGAGGCCGGGCTCGCCAGCAAGGGCGGCGGACACGCCATGGCGGCGGGCGTGACCGTCCGCGCCGACGACATTCCGCGGTTCGAGGCCCATCTCTCCATGCTGCTCGCCGCGAGCGTCGCCGTCTCCCGCGCGGCCGACGCGCTGCTGATCGACGGCGGTCTCAGCGCGGGCGGAGCCACCGCCGAGACGGTTCGGCTGCTGGGACGGGCCGGCCCGTTCGGACAGGGATCCCCTGAGCCGATCTTCGCCCTCGGCCGTCACCGGCTCGTCGATGCCGGGATCGTCGGTTCAAGTCACGTCCGGGCGCGGCTGCGCAGCCGTGACGGGCAGGCGGTCGGCGCCATCTGCTTCCGGGCTGCGGAGAGGCCCCTCGGCCGCGCGCTGCTCAACGGAATCGGTCGCGAGATGCACGTGGCCGGGACGCTGTCGTGCGACCGTTGGCGCGGTGCCGAGCGGGCGCAACTCCGCATCGTGGATATGGCGCCCGCGGACGGCTGATCGCCGAAGTCTCAGGTGCCGGCCATCACCAGGGCCCAGAATCGCTTGTAGCGCGTTCCCGGCGCGTCCACGCGGGCGATGCCGATCCGGCGAATCTGGGGGAGCAGCATGTTCTTGTTATGCTCGGGGCTGGCTCTCCACCGGGCCAGGACCTGCTCGAGCGTCTCGGAGCCCGCACTCAGGTTCTCGGCCGCATACGACTTGGCCAAGCCGATCGAATTCATGCGTGACGTGAAGCTGCCGCCAATCTCGTGACTGAGCTGCCCGTGGCGGGCATTGTTGCCGGCCTGAAAGGCGGCCGCCTTCACCAGGGTGGAATCGACGATCACCGGACTCAGGCCATGCTGGACACGGTAGGCCGAGATTGCTGCCGCAGCCGCCACTTCATCGAGCACCGCCGTGTGGGTGGCGTTCTCGACGGACGTTTCCGGTCCGACGGAGAGGCCGCCACATCCCGTGAGGGCGAGTGTCATCGTGAGGGCGAGAGCGAGGGAATGCTTCTGCACGGTTCGGTTTGCGCGCTGTCAGGAATGGTCGGCCTCCGTCGCGGCCGGTTGCGGCGGAAACGCGGCGGCGTCGCGCCGCTCCATCCGTTCCCGAAGCGGCGTGACGGCGGTGCAACGCCGGCGCGCGGTCAGGCCGCCAGCGCCTCGCCGCCGAGCATTACGGGCGCGAAGACGCGCAGAAGGTCGGGATCCAGGTGCCCGGAATTGTCGAGCATGATTGCCAGCGCCTCGGCAGCGCTGGCCGGCTGCCGATATGTCCGACGTTCGGTGAGCGCCGAGAAGACGTCGCAGATCGAGACGATGCGCACCAGATCCCGGATCGCCGGGCCGGCCAACCGATCCGGGTAGCCCTTGCCGTCGAGGCGCTCGTGATGGTGCCGCACCACGTCGATCACCGTCTCCTCGAAATCGCCCTGGACCCGCAGCAGCTCGGCGCCGATCTCGGGGTGACGCTGCATCAGGCGGAACTCTTCCGGCGTGAGCGGACCCGGCTTGTTGAGGATCTCGACCGGGATCCGCGATTTGCCGATGTCGTGCAGGAGGGCTGCGCGAACGAGCAGCCGCAGGTCGGCGCGGCTCAAACCGATCTGCGCGCCGAAGGTGGCGGCGTGGCCGGCGACGCCCAGGGTGTGCTGATAGACACCGATATCGTGGCGCCAGACTTCCGTGAGCCACGTCATGATGCCGACCTCCGAGACGGACGCGAGCACGAGCTCGGTTCCCCGCTCGACGTCGGCCTGCTGGAGCCCGGCACCCAGGGCTGCACTGTCGAACAGTTCCGAGACGATCGCGGTGGCGCCCGTTACGCGCTCGACGAGCCGACGCTTGCGCAGCTCACCGGAGCGGGTCGCCTCCTCGATCATCGCGAACACGTTCGCCAGCACGACCTGACGGGGTGCCGCAGCCGGAAGCTGACGGAGATGGGGCGCGGCCGGCGCGGGTTCCCCCCGGACGAGCACCAGCCGGGGAAGGGGGAGCCCGCGATGGCTCAGAGCCAGATCCAGCCTCGCAGCCTGGGTCGGTGGCAAATCGAGGATGACGAGGTGCGGCCGTTCCTTCGGAACGGGTTTGTCCGCCGCCATGGCCCTGCAATCCATGACCAGGGCGATGGCCCGTTGGAGCGCCGTGCGCTCCGAGGGCCGATCGGAGATCAGCAGAACGAAGGGGCCGTCCGACGACTGTGATGCAACGCCGAGAGCCAACGCGGTCGCTCCCTGGCCCGCATGGTCAACGATGCACCGACATTAGCCTGATTTCTTAAGGAAAGCGTTAACCCTACGCATTCCTCGGGAGATCCACTCGGTTCCGCAGTCGAGTGTCAGGCCAGCTTCGCCGTTCCGACGTCGCGGGCGGCTGCGACGGAGGTCGAGCCCGTGTCGGAAGCCGGGCTCAGGAAGTCGGCGTACTTCACAGTCAGCAGCGCCTGGCAGGCGGCGAACGCAGCGAAGATGACGAGGAAGCTGGCGATCATCGGGGCACTCCGTCTGAGGCGCGTCGCCTCTTGATGTTGCGATGCGACAAATGCCATGCCGCTCTGCAAACTGGTATGCCAGATAACGAATACCGCGCATGCGAACCGTGCATGCGCGCCGCGCTGATTGTCTCAAGCCGGGTCCCAACATGCGCTGCACGGTTGGGTTGAGGCGCTTGAAACTGCTCCAGCGTCCACGATGCGATGGTGCGACGCGAACGACGCGGCGTCATCACCAGGGTTCCTCGGCGTATTTGTCCGCCGTCTTGCGAGGCTGTGGGGGGCGCGACCTCGACCGTCGTCGCTGCGTGGACGGCGAGCCGTGGGGCACCGTTCAACAGCCCCTGGGGACTCGACAGCGTTGCTTCTGTACGCATGCCTTAGAGGCAGCGACAGCCACATGCGGATTGCCCCGCAACTGCCTGCATCCCGTTAACTGGGTTTCCGGAGCCGAAGCCCAGCCGTGAAAACCGGCTGTCGTGAATCCTGTTCGGCTGGGCCTACGAAAGGTCACCCAAGCACCGAAGGCCGCCGGTCGCTCCATCTGTGCCTCCGCATCCCACACGGTTGTGAGAGGCCGCGGCCGCAATCGGGGGCAGGAGCCGTTGGGCACGCGGTCAACGACCGCGCGCCGGCGCTCGAATCAGTCCAGGTAATCCCCATACGTGTCGACGTGGTGGGCAAGGCCAAGACCGTGCTCGCGGACGAGGCGCTCGGCGAGGTCGGCATCGCGCGCCTCCAGCGCGGCGATGATCGCCACATGTTCCCGGATCGATCGTTCGGCCCGGTCGCCCTGACGGAGTGCCGTGCTCCGGATGCCGCGAACATGCATCAACAGGTTGCTGGTCAGATCCGCGATCGCGTCGCAGTGACCGAGCGCGATGATCCGCTGGTGGAAGCGGATATTCGCGTCGGAGTATTCGTCGATGTGCTCGGAGGGCTGGCCTTCGTAGAATTCCGGGAACGATTCGCGCAGCGACCGCAGCTGCGAGTCCGTGGCGCGGCTGCAAGCGAGGCGGGCCGCCATGCTCTCCAGCGCCGTCCAGGCGTGGATCATGCTGACGATCTCGCGCTTATTCTTCTTGATGACGAAGACGCCGCGCCGCGCCTCGGAACGCACGAAGCCCTCCTGCTCAAGAACGGTCAACGCCTCCCGCACGGGTGTACGGCTCACGCCGAGATCCTGCGACAGCTTCCGCTCGTCGAGCCGCACCTCATCCGGACGCCCGTAGATATCCATGTTGGTGATGGCCGTCTTGAGCGCCTCGTAGGCCAACGTCCGGAGACTGGAACTGGCGACGATCGGCTTCACGCTCAACGGTTCAGAGTTCGACATCCCTCTTCCAGTCGCCCCACGCGTATGATTTCCCGCACGCATTCTCTGTCGTGCGCTCTAAAGCGAACTACCGCAAACCTTGACCAGATCCTAGTCAATTGCAGCCCGGCCCCACAGACCTGTGAAGGAGACCGCACCTGATCCCGGCGCGAGCCGCCGAAGCGCGGTCCACCGCGCGGCGAAATTCGGCCACGTCCGGCGAGAGGGTTTAATCCAGCCCGACATTCCGGTATTTTTCTGCAGGTTCGATTGACACGCGGCAGCGGGATCAGCACCATCCTGCTGGCATACCGTCGACCACCCGGTATTCGTTGATATTGAGCGTGGCGCGTGCCGGAGTAGTTCAGAGATTATTTGGTCGCGAGCCAAGAATTTTTATACGAACGGCTTTCGGATTGTTCTGCCACAGCACGCCTCGGCAGGGCATAGGAAGCCGTCATCAGGAACGGCAACAAGAACACTGCCAAGGAGGGATGGTTATGTCCGAGATCCACAAACCGGTGGGAAGCGGCCGATGGCTGCAACTCGCCTTCGGCGTGATCTGCATGTGCATGATCGCCAACATGCAGTACGGCTGGACGTTCTTCGTCAACCCGATGCAGGAGCGTCACGGCTGGGACCGAGCCGCCATCCAGGTGGCCTTCACGCTCTTTGTCGTCACCGAGACTTGGCTGGTGCCGATCGAGGGCTGGTTCGTCGATAAGTACGGTCCGCGCATTGTCACCCTGTTCGGCGGCCTGCTGTGCGGCATCGCCTGGGTGATCAATTCCTACGCCGAAACGCTCACCGTCCTCTACATCGCCGCGGCGATCGGCGGGACGGGCGCGGGCGCGGTGTACGGCACCTGCGTCGGCAACTCGCTGAAGTGGTTCCCGGATCGCCGCGGGCTCGCCGCCGGCATCACCGCCATGGGCTTCGGCGCCGGCTCGGCCCTGACCGTCGTGCCGATCCAGGCGATGATCAAGTCGCAGGGCTACGAGGCGGCGTTCTTCTACTTCGGCATCGGGCAGGGCGTGATCGTCATGCTGATCGCCCTGTTCCTGCGCTCTCCGATCAAGGGACAGGTCCCGGAAGTCGCGCGCGTCAGCCAGTCGAAGCGCGATTACAAGCCCGCCGAGATGGTGCGCACCCCGATCTTCTGGGTGATGTACGCCATGTTCGTCATGATGGCCGCCGGCGGCCTGATGGCGACTGCGCAGCTCGGCCCGATCGCGAAGGACTTCAAGATCGCCGACGTGCCGGTCTCGCTGCTGGGCATCACCCTGCCGGCGCTGACCTTCGCGGCGACCCTCGACCGGGTGCTCAACGGCGTCACGCGGCCCTTCTTCGGCTGGGTCTCCGACCATATCGGTCGCGAGAATACGATGTTCATCTCCTTCGCGATCGAGGGCGTGGGCATCTATGCGCTGAGCCAGTTCGGCGACAACCCGATCGCCTTCGTCCTGCTGACCGGCCTCGTGTTCTTCGCCTGGGGCGAGATCTACTCCCTGTTCCCGGCAACGTGCGGCGACACCTTCGGATCTAAATACGCCGCCACGAATGCCGGCCTCCTCTATACCGCCAAGGGCACGGCGGCGCTCATCGTGCCCTACACCAGCGTCCTGACGACCATGACGGGGAGTTGGCACGCGGTGTTCCTGGCGGCTGCGGCCCTCAACATCTTCGCGGCCCTGCTCGCCCTCTTCGTCCTCAAACCGATGCGAGCGGCCTACACCAAGAAGCCCGATGTGAGCCTCGCGCCGGCCCTGGCGCAGTAGTCCGGCCTTCGAACCTCCACCGCGATCCGCCAAAGAGCCCGGCGCCGTCTTTACGGCGCCGGGCTTCCTGCATAACCGGGACTCCGACGCACCGGAGATCGGGCATGGAAACGGACGAGCGCAGCGCACGGGAGAGCGTCGTGGCGGCGGCGCGGGCGATGGACGCGCAGGGCTTGAACCGGGGTACCTCGGGCAACGTCTCGCTGCGCTTCCGTGATCGCCTCCTGATCACGCCCTCCGGTCTTCCCACCGCCCGGATGGGTCCGGACGACGTGGTCCCGCTCAAATTCGACGGCACGCACCCGCCGGACCAGAGGCCGTCTTCCGAATGGCGCTTCCACCGGGACATCCTGGCGTCCCGACCAGAACTCGCCGCCGTCGTCCACGCGCACCCGATCCACAGCACCGCCTTCGCCATGTGCGGGCGGGAGATCCCGGCGGTGCACTACATGATCGCGGCTTTCGGCGGTCCGAACGTGCGGTGCGCGCCCTATGCGGCCTATGGCACGGCGGAGCTCTCCGAGCTGGCCCTGGCCGCGCTCGCCGGAAGAAACGTCTGCCTCCTGGCCAATCATGGAATGATTGCGGCCGGGGAGAGCCTGGAGAAGGCACTCTGGCTCGCGTTCGAGCTGGAAACGCTGTGCCAGCAATACGCCGTGGCGCTTCAGGTGGGCGCGCCGATGATCCTGTCCGACCATGAGATCGGTCAGATCGTCGAACGATTCCGCGGTTACGGGCTCAACGCGTCGAAACCGTGAGGCACGCGGGATCCGCGGTCGCGCGCGTTCGTCTCTTCACTGGGGCGCCCCTGCACGTCGGGGATCGAGGGACCCCCCCTGCGGCACGCCTGAAGCTCTCGGACCTTCGGGCAAGGCTGCCGTGGAGCGCACGAAAAGGGTCCGAGCCTGCACGATCGGCGCATGCAGGCGCGCCGATCACGGGCTGACCCGGCGGCGATTTAACGGCCGAGAACCTGACCGACGGAGAGCCCAACCTCGCGGGCGTAATCGGCTGCCGAAACTTTTTTGCCGCCCTCGGCCTTCACCTTGCTCACCCGGATCTGGCCGCCCTGGGCACACACGCTGAATCCGTCGTCGTCGACGGCGATCACCTCGCCGGGCTTGCCCTTCACCTCGGAGAGGCGGCGCACCGGCTGCAGTCTGGAATCGAAGATCTGCAGCTTCTTGCCATCCACGGTCGTCCAGGCACCGGGAGCGGGATTGGCGGCCCGGATCAGGTTGTAGATCTGCTCGGCGTGGGACGACCAACGGATCTCGGCCTCCGCGGCGCGGAACCAGCCTTCGTAGGTGGCGGCGTCCTCCTCCTGATCGATCTCGACGTGCTGGCCGGCGACGACGAGGTCGGCCGCCTCCAGCATCGCCTCGACGCCCATCGGGAACAGGTTCTCGAAGTAGATGTCGCCGAGGGTCGCATGGGCCCCGATCGGGCAGGATTTCTGCAGGATCACCGGCCCCTCGTCGAGGCCGTCGGTGGGCCGGAAGATCGTGAGCCCCGTCTGCAGCTCGCCCCTGGCGATCGGCCAGTTGATCGAGGACGGCCCGCGGAAACGCGGCAGCAGGCTCGGATGGTATTGGATGGTGCCGTGCTTCGGGATGTTCACGAAGCTCTGCGGTGCGAATTGCAGCACGTAGGCCATGATGCCGATATCGGCGCTCAATCCGCCCATCGCCGCCTCCGCCTCCGCGCTCTTGAGGCTCGGAAACTGGAAGACCTTCAGGCCCTTCTCCTCGGCGGCCAACCTCAGGACATCCGGCTTGGCGCCGGGCTTCTCCGGAGCGCAGAACACCCCGGCCACCTCGTCGCCCCGCTTGAGGAACGCCTCGAGGACGGCCTTTCCGAAATCCTGCTGTCCGATGAAGGCGATGCGCATGCGATCTCCTGGGCGTCACTCCCGCGTGGCGCGGGCAGCGATCTGAAAGGCGGGATCGAGGAAGGTCGACGTATGCCGGAGCGTCGACCGTTGCAGCTTGGCGGCCGGCGATGAACGCGCGAGCGGCGAAGGTCCGGTGACCTCGCGCCGCCCCCGCAGGACAGCGTCACTCCGCGGCGATCTTCTGCACCGCGCCGATGGCCCCGGACTCGGCGATTTCGCCGACTTCCGTCTCCGAGTATCCGAGCACGTCACGCAGGATCTCGTCGGTGTGCTCGCCCAGAAGCGGCGACCGCTTGACCTCGCTCGGGCTCGCCGAAAGCTTGATGGGATTACCTACGGTCAGGTACTTGCCGCGCGTCGGATGATCGACTTCCACGATGGTGCCGGTCTTCCTCAGGGCCTCGTCCTCGGCGATTTCCTTCATCGACAGGATCGGGCCGCACGGGATGTCGTGCTTGTTCAAGGTATCCATCGCCTCGAACTTGGAGACCTTCATCGTCCACGCTTCGATCCGCGTGAAGATCTCGTTGAGGTGCGGCAGGCGGGCCTTCGGGGTCGCGTAGTTGGGATCGGTCTTCCAGTCGGGCTCGCCGATGATGTCGCAGATCGGGTCCCACACCGCCGCCTGCGTGATCACGTAGATGTAGGCGTTGGGATCCTGCTCCCAGCCCTTGCACCGCAGGATGCGTCCCGGCTGACCGCCGCCGGAATCGTTGCCGGCACGGGGGGTGGCCTCGCCGAACGGGATGCCCTCGCCGAACTGGCTGTATTCCTTTAGCGGGCCGTGCTCCAGGCGCTGCTGGTCGCGCAGCTTCACGCGGCACAGGTTGAGCACGCCGTCCTGCATGGCGCAGTCGACCTTCTGACCGAGGCCCGACTGGGTGCGGTGGTAGAGGGCGGTGACGATGCCGAGGGCGAGGTGCAGGCCGGTGCCGGAATCGCCGATCTGCGCTCCCGTCACCATCGGGATGCCGTCCCGGAAGCCGGTCGTCGAGGCGGATCCGCCGGCGCACTGGGCGACGTTCTCGTAGACCTTGCAGTCTTCATAGCGACCGGGGCCGAAGCCCTTCACGGAGGCCAAAATCATCCGCGGGTTCGCTTCGTGGATCTTCTCCCAGGTCAGACCCATGCGGGCCAGCGCCCCCGGCGCGAAGTTCTCGACCAGAACGTCGCATTCCTTGATGAGGCGCCAGAGCACCTCCTTGCCCTTCGCGTTCTTCGAATCGAGCGTGATCGAACGCTTGTTGTGGTTCAGCATCGTGAAATAGAGACTGTCCACTTCAGGAAGATCCTGGAGCTGCTGTCGCGTCGCGTCGCCGACGCCCGGCCGCTCGACCTTGATCACGTCCGCGCCGAACCAAGCCAGCAGCTGGGTGCAGGTCGGACCCGATTGGACGTGGGTGAAGTCCAGGATGCGGACGCCTTCGAGGGCCTTGGTCATGATCGGTCTCGGAGTTGGAAGCGGTTCGGGATTGCGGGGGAACGGATCAGGCCGCTCAGACTGGTTCCAGGATGCCCTCGGGAGGCTGCGACCGGCAACGCGCGCCGCGACGGTATGCGCGGCCCATCCTTCGAGGGATCATGTCTGCACTCCCTGTCAAAGCGCGGTCTCGTCGTGTCGCGACACCGTCGTTTGGACCCGGCGTGACGAGTCCGGCGATTTGTATACCACATGCCATCATTCGGAAGCGAGTGCCTATTGTGTGCGGCCCACGCCCGCTCAACGCGCAACCGTAGGCTGACAATCCAGCTACCTCAACAAGTCCGCATGTCTCGGACCTCTGCTATGTGCCGCAGCCCTTGGCTTTCGTCCGTACGCGGTCCATGATTTCGTCAAAATTGCCGACCCGCAGGGGTGGCGAAACGATGCAACGCTGAACGAGGAACGCCCATGCTCGCCAGCACCAGCCTTATCAAATCGTCCTGGATCGCCGTCGATGTGGACCATGATCGCGCAGAGCGCGTGCTCGTGGTCGAAACGTACATTGCCGTCAGCCCGCTGGAGCCGAATTTCGACGCCGCGCAGTACGAGCGCGTGCTGGCCTGCGTGCAGAACGTCCTCAAAACCCATCCGGAGATCGACCGCGCCTCGATCCTGAGCATGCACCGCGGCTCCGGCTGCACGGCCCTGTTCCGTGATCCGCCCGCATCGGCCAAGCAACCGGCGGCGGCCTGAGGGGGGCGAAACTCCGCGGTCCTCTTCTTTCGGGGAGGGGGTCGTGAAGTCCATCGTCCGGAGCCGCGCGCGGAAGCGTCTCGGGAGTTCCGCGTCGACGGGGCGGGTGAGCCGCCGGCCACAATGCGCGCGACAAGCCCGCACCCTGCGCGTGGGACGAGGCCATTCAGGCCGGCGCGCCGGCCCGTCGCGAAGCCGCGGGATCGCTGAAGCCGATGAATCCGGTCCGGGACCGCGACGCCGCCTAAGCCTTGCCGGACGTATCCGGAGGTTCCAGCGCGACCCGGGCCGCGTGGAACCACCAGAGCGGAATATCGCGGTTGGCTTTGGCAAGATCCGAGGCCCAACCTTCCTTGGGCATCACGTCGGCCCGGTCGGCGAACAGGCGAAGCGCGCTTTCGGCCCGCTCCCGGCGGGCTCGCTCCTGGATCGCCTCGCGCTCGGCGGAGGCTCGGGCATCCGCATGCTCGACCAACCGGCGCGTCGCCAGATCATCCGCGTCGAAAGCGAAGTGCTGCCAGAACGCCTCCGCTTCGCGCGCGACATCCCGCTCACGCCGCATCGTGGCGAGCGCCTCTTCTGCGGCAGCGCAGGCAGCCTCGGCTGCATGATGCGCGGCATCGGCTGCGTCACGCGCGGCCTCCGCCGCCTCGGCCCGCGCGAGCATCCGGTTGTTGGCCTCGAGAAGCTCGCGTTCCCGGTCGGGTGCCATCCGCTGGCGACGCAACACCCGTAATTCCTCGTCGTCGGCCGACCGCGCCGCCGCGTCGACCAGGAACGCCGCGAGGGGGCCCGCCAAGACGACGTCGGCGCGGTGAAGGAAGCGCTCCCGAAGGTCGGACCTCGCTCCGTCGAGGGATTCGTCGTCCCAGGGGGGATATTCCGCGACGCTCTGATCGGAATCGTACAGAGCCCGTGCGAGGGTCGTACGCAGCTGGTCCGGGGACGGCGTCGCGGGGTGTTCGTTCATGAAGCTGCATGGTCGATGAGGAGCGACGAAGCCTACAACGCGCGAGAACCGCAGGAGAGGCCATGCCGCTGCGACGAACCGGAATTTTTATTTCGCGCCGTTGCCGGATCGAGATTTCTGCGCGGTCATCCAGCGTCCATCGCAGCGTCACGGCAGGAGAGCGATGAAACCATCAGCTTTTCCTATACCGGTTCATAATCCAGATACGGCTCGCTAGAACTTCATCGTTGTCGTTCCCCCAGGGGAAGATCGAGCTGAACACCTGGCGCAATGCTGGAAGGTCATTGCGCGGCGCTGGCTTCGGCGCCGTTGACCGAGGCGAATGCCTTTCCGACGCTGGTGCGCGGGGTGAATACGGACCGGTCATGGGACCGGCTGCAACGTGGCGGTCTTGTTGACCGCATCGGCGACGCCCAGGGGCGGTTCAACCCGGATGGCGGTCGCGAATAACACCGGCTACATGCGGATCCACGCAGATCGCGCGTCGATGCCTTCAGAATGGTCCATACCGGCTTCAATCCGGCGCTCGTCGCCCTGTCGATCGGCCTCGCGGTCTTCGCCTCGTACACCGCGCTGGACCTCGGGGCCCGGGTCCGCGGGCCCGTCGCGGGTCCGCGTTGGCCGTGGGTGGCCGGTGCCGCCGTGGCCATGGGGGGCGGCATCTGGTCGATGCACTTCGTCGGCATGCTCGCCTTCGAGATGGGTCTGCCGGCGGATTACGATCTCGGCGTCACGCTCCTCTCCCTCGTCATCGCGGTGGCTGCGACCGGAGCGGGTTTCGCCTGGGTAGCCCGGACGGGCGGCAGTCCCGACGGCGTGCTGGTCGCTGGCCCGCTGATGGGCCTCGGTGTCGCCGGGATGCACTACACCGGCATGGCGGCGCTCCGGATACCGGGACACCTTTCCTACAGCCCTTCCATCGTCGCCGTCTCGATCGTGATCGCCGTGACAGCCGCGACCGCCGCCCTGTGGCTCGCCTTCCGCCAGCACGGCGTCGCGCAGAAACTGGTGGCTGCCTGCATCATGGGCATCGCGGTGGCCGGGATGCACTATACCGGAATGGCCGCGGCGACCGTTACGGCGTCCGACGCCGCCGCGCATGCCGGGATGGCGAAGGCGGGTCAGGAGAGCCTCGCCGTCTACGTCGCCGGCACGACCTTCCTCATCCTGTTCCTCGCAATGCTCGCCTCCTCCCTCGATCAGCAGCGGGTCCAGCAGGATCTGCAGGCGAGCGAGGCGCGCTTCCGTGCGGCCGTGCAGGCCCTGCGCGGAGTCCTCTGGACCAACGATGCCGAGGGCCGGATGGTGGGCGAGCAGCCCGGCTGGAGCGCCATCACCGGGCAGACGCGCGCGCAGTACGAGGGGTTCGGCTGGGCCGACGCGGTCCATCCCGACGACGTGAAGTCGTCGGTCGAGACCTGGAACGCCACCGTCAGCGCCCGGCGAACCTACGTTCACGAGCATCGGGTCCGATCGCGCGACGGGACGTGGCGGCACTACGCGATCCGTGCGGTCCCGGTCCTCGACCGACGCGGCGCCATCCGGGAGTGGGTCGGGGTCCATACCGACATCACAGAGCAGCGCGAGGCCGAAGCGGAGCTGAGGGAATCAAACGAGGAGATCCAGCGCTACGCCTACATCGTCAGCCACGATCTGCGCGCGCCCCTGGTCAACGTGATGGGGTTCACGAGCGAGTTGGACTCCGCGCGGCTCGAGATCGGTGCGGCACTGGGTGACCACCCGGATGCTGCGCGGCTCGACGCGGATTTCGCGGAGGCGCTGGGTTTCATCAAGGCTGCCGTGAACCGAATGGAGGCGCTGATCGCCGCCATCCTGAAGCTGTCCCGCGAGGGCCGTCGGCAGTTCACGCCGGAACACCTCGACATGGCGGCCGTGCTCCAGGCCGTTGCGGACGCGCTCCGGCACCAGGCCGAAGCCGCCGGTGCCCACGTGATCATCCCGGCAACTCTGCCGGGCATCGTCGCCGATCGCCTCGCGGTCGAGCAGATCTTCGGCAACCTGCTGGACAACGCGATCAAGTACCTCGACCCGTCTCGCCCGGGACGGATCGCCGTCACGGCCCGCTCGACCGGCCCCCGCGGCATCTGCTTTTCCGTCACCGACAATGGCCGCGGGATCGCGGAGCGGGATCACGCCCGGGTCTTCGAGCTGTTCCGGCGCTCGGGCGCTCAGGATCGCCCCGGCGAAGGCATCGGCCTCGCCCACGTCAAGGCACTCGTGCGCTCCCTCGGCGGACGGATCGACGTCAGCTCGACGCTGGGGAAGGGAACCACGTTCGACGTGACCTTGCCGTCCCGGGCGGCTAATGCGGACCTGGAGGCCGTGGAGCCGACGCCCATGGCCGCCGAATGAGCATGGAGCGCCCCGTGCATCCCGTCAGTATCGTGATGATCGAAGATGACGAGGGCCACGCCCGGCTCATCGAGCGCAACATCCGACGGGCCGGCGTCAACAACGAGATCGTGCCATTCCGGGACGGCACCTCGGCGCTCGCATACCTGCTGGGGGCGGACGGGTCCGGAGAGGCGAGCGCCAAGCGCCACCTGCTCATCCTTCTAGACCTCAACCTGCCCGACATGACCGGTCTCGATATCCTCGAGACGGTCAAGGCGAACCCGCACACTCGGCGCTCCCCCGTGGTGGTGCTTACGACGACGGACGACAGCCGCGAGATCCAGCGGTGCTACGATCTCGGAGCGAACGTCTACATCACGAAGCCGGTCAACTACGAGGGCTTCGCCAACGCGATCCGGCAGCTCGGGCTGTTCTTCTCGGTCATGCAGGTCCCCCAGAACCCATGAGCCGCGAGCGCCCCGACGCGGATGCCCCGACCGCCGCGGCGCGCATCCTGTACATCGACGACGATCCCGGCCTCGGCCGCCTGGTCAAGCGCTCGCTCGAGGCGCGGGGCTACGCGGTCGAGCTCTGCGAGAGCGGCGCCGACGGTCTGGCACGCTTGGCCGCGGGCGGGATCGACGCGGTGGCGCTCGATCATCACATGCCCGGCCAGACCGGGCTCGACCTCCTGCCCGAGATCCGCGCCTTGCCGCAGGCGCCGCCCGTCATCTACGTGACCGGATCTGAAGACAGTCGCGTCGCCGTCGCCGCGCTGAAGGCCGGAGCGGTCGACTACGTCTGGAAGGATGTCCAGGGCCAGTTTCGCGAGCTTCTGGGCGAGGCGGTCGCCACGGCGCTGCGGCAGGAGACCCTGCGGCGGGACAAGGAGCGGGCGGAGGCCGAGATGCGGGAGGCCCGCGACCGGGCCGAGCTGCTGCTGCGCGAGGTCAACCACCGGGTCGCCAACTCGCTCGCCCTGGTGGCGGCGCTGGCGCATATGCAGCGCAACGCGGTGACCGATCCGGCCGCCAAGGCGGCGCTCGACGAGATGCAGGCGCGGATCTCGGCGATCGCCGGCATCCACCGTCGGCTCTACACCTCGGACGACGTCGAGAGCGTGGAGTTGGACGCCTATCTCGGTAGCCTCGTGGAAGAGCTGCAGGCCGCGATGCGGGCGAGCGGCCGGGATCACCCGATCCGTCTGCGGGCCGCACCGGTTCGGCTGTCCACCGACAAGGCGGTGTCGGTGGGTGTGGTCGTCACCGAATTGGTGACCAACGCGTACAAGTACGCCTATCCGCTGGGCACGTCGGGCGAGATCCGCGTCGAGGTGGCGCGGGATGCCGCCGACACGATCCTGCTCGCCGTCGAGGACGACGGCATCGGGTGGACCGGGGAGGGACCCGTCCGCGGAACGGGGCTCGGATCGCGGATCGTGCGGGCCATGGCGACCAACCTGCGCTCGGCGCTTTCCTACGTCCCCGGGCGCCCGGGGACCCGCGCGGTGCTGGCGTTCCAGGCCTGACGGCGGATCTCAGCGGTCTGACCGCTGCGCGATCCGCTCCAAGGCGTCGAGCATCGGCGCGACGTCCGCGTCGCGGAGCTGATGGAAGCCGAGCGCACGGCCCATGAACAGGCCCAGGATCGCGAAGAAGAGCACCGAGCCCTCTCCGGGACTGGCACCCGCGACGGCTTCGAGGCGCCCCAGCTGCTCGGCCACGAAAGCCTTGTAATCCTTTTGCGCCTCCGGAGATTCCATCGAGGCCAGCAGCAGCGCGTGCGAGGACTCGTCGTCGTCGCAGTAATGCCCACGGACATGGGCCACCAGCGCCCGGGGAAGTTGCGACGGTCCGGGTGGAATCTCGGCCTCGCAGGCGGCCAGTTCCGCGCGTAGCTGCGTCAGCTTCCGCGTGACCAGGGCCAGGATGAGGGCCTCCTTCGACGCGTAGTGATGCAGCACCCCGCCCTTGCTCAGGCCGGCTTCCGCCGCGACCGCATCGATGGTCAGCCCGCGCGCGCCGGCCTTCAAGAGGACTGCGGCTGCCGCTTCGAGGATGATCTCCGGACGCTCGACGAGCCGCCTGCGCTTCGCTTCCATCACTCACCTGCGTTAAAAACCGACTGGACGGTATGTAGTGGATCGGCTAGGACGACGCCACGCAATCTGCACGAGCCCGGCCGGGATGGTCGACCGCATGATCCGCAAAGCCAATCTACGTCCTGTCGCGTATATTCTTGCGATAACCGCCTTCGGCGGTATTGGGTGCGCGCAGGGTGAGACGGCAACCGTCGACCCAACCGTGGTGCGCGTCCGGGTCGTGGAGGCCCGGCGTACGCCCGTGGCGCTCGACGTGGTGCTGACGGGTGACATCCAGGCTCAGGCACAGGTCAACGTGTCGTTTCGGACGAGCGGAAAGGTGGCCGAGCGTCGGGTGGAAATCGGCGACCACGTCGAGGCCGATCAGGTCCTCGCCAGCCTGGAGCCCCTGACCCAGCAGGCCAATCTCGACAACGCCAAGGCTGCACTCACGTCGGCAGAAGCCCTTCAGACCCAGGCCAAGATGTCCTTCGAGCGGCAGAAGCAGCTTCTGGCCGGCGGCTTCACGACGCGCTCCACCTACGACAACGCGGAGCAGGAACTGCGCACCACGCAGGCTTCGGTCGAGTCCGCCAAGGCCGCCCTCGGGACCGCGCAGGAGCAGTTCTCCTACACGGAATTGCGTGCGGGGGTCGCGGGGATCGTCACGAGCCGCAGCTTCGAGGTCGGTCAGGTGGTGCAATCGGGCCAGACCGTCCTGGCCGTCGCCCAGGACGGTCCGCGGGACGCGGTCTTCAACGTGTACGAATCACTGACTACCAAGCCCCCGTCCGGCGACGCCGTCGTGATCACCCTGCAGGCCGACCCGACGATCGCCACGACCGGGATTGTCCGCGAGATCTCGCCGACCGTCGACGCATCGACCGGCACGGTCCGCGTCAAGATCGGACTCACCAAGACGCCGCCCGCCATGGGTCTCGGCGCCGTTGTGGTCGGGCGCGGTCGCTTCGCACCCCACGACGCCGTGGAACTGCCCTGGTCCGCACTGTACCGCTACGACGGCCATCCCGCTGTCTGGATCTACGACCCGGCCCGGAACACCGTCGCGGTCCGCATAGTCGAGATCGATCGCTTCGGCCCCGACATCATCGCGCTGAGATCGGGTGTCGAGCCGGGTGAGCGTGTCGTGGTCGCCGGCATCCAGTTCCTGCGGCCCGGGCAGGTCGTCCGCGCCACCGATTTGGGGGGGCGACCATGATCGTGCGGTCCATCCTGGCCATCGGCCTTAGCGCGGGATTTCTGTGCGGCTGTGATGGGCGCGGCGATGAGGCGCGCGATCCCTCGTCCGGCCCGGTTCGACCGGTGCTCACCCAGGTCGCCGAGCCGATCGATACGATCACCTTCGGCCCGTTCGCCGGAACGATCGAGCCGCGCTACCAAGCTCAGCTCGGCTTCCAGATTCCTGGCCGGATGGTCGGGCGCGACGTGACGGTCGGCGACATCGTCAAGAAGGGCCAGCGTCTCGCGGCCCTCGACGTCATCGTCACGCGCTTCGATCTGACCCGCGCCGAGGCCGATCTCGCCGATGCCCGCGCCCAGGCCGAGAACGCCGAGGCCGCGGAGGCGCGAACCCGCCGGTTGATGACCGGCAACAGCGTCGCGCAAGCCACCCTCGATCAGGCGGTGGCCAAGCGTGAGACCGCCCGGGCGCGGGTCGATCAGGCCCTGGCGAGTCTGCAGAAAGCCCGCGACCAGCTGGGCTACACCGCGCTGAAGGCCGAGTTCGACGGCGTGGTCACGCAGCGCCTCGCCGAAGTCGGGCAGGTGCTGAGCGCAGGGCAGGGCGTCGTGACCGTGGCACGACCGGACGTTCGCGAGGCCGTGGTCGATATCCCGGAGGCCTACGTGGGCGCGATGCCGGCGGAAGGCGTCTTCACAATCGCCCTCCAGAGCGCGCCGGACGTGACCGCGCGCGGGCGCGTGCGGGAGGTGTCGCCCCTCGCGGAATCAGGGACTCGCTCGAAGCGCATCCGGATTACCCTCGAGGATCCGAACGCGGCGTTCCGCCTGGGTTCGACCATCAACGTCTCGCTGGCCCGGGCGGTGCCGCCCCACATTCTGCTGCCCGCCTCGGCTCTGCTCGACGAGGGTGGCCGCCCCTCGGTCTGGGTGGTCGCCAGGGATGGCAAGACGGTGATGCGCCGCGACGTCACGCTGGCGGAGCACCGGCGCGCGGCGGAGGCGGGCCGGATCGCCGTCACCGCGGGGCTCCAGCCGGGCGACAGGGTCGTGATCGCCGGTGTCCACGCACTCGCAGAAGGCCAAGCCGTGCGCCTGACCGACGGCGCCGTCTGAGCTGACCGCACGGGGTTCCCCAGTGAAGGATTTCAACCTCTCCGACTGGGCGCTCGAGCACCGCTCGTTCGTCTGGTTCCTGATGCTCGTCTCGCTGATCGCGGGCGTGATGGCCTATACCCGCCTCGGCCGCGAGGAGGATCCGCCCTTCACGATCAAGACCATGGTCGTCCAGACCACGTGGCCGGGCGCGACCATCAAGGACACCCTCGACCAGGTCACGGACCGCGTCGAGAAGGAGCTTCAGCAGCTCAACGGCCTCGACTACGTCCGGAGCTACACGACGCCGGGCTCGTCCACCGTGTTCGTGCAGTTCCGCGACACGCTGAAGAAGGGCGAGGTGCAGCCGGCCTTCTATCAGGTCCGCAAGCGCCTCGGCGACATCAAGGGCCAATTTCCGCAGGGCGTGCAGGGGCCGTTCTTCAACGACGAGTTCGGCGACGTCTTCGGCAACATCTACGCCTTCACGGCGGATGGCCTGACGCACCGGCAATTGCGCGACTACGTCGAGACCATCCGCACCGAGGTTCTGCGGGTGCCCGACATCGGCAAGACCCAGCTGATCGGCACGCAGGCCGAGACGATCTATCTCGATTTCTCAACCCGCAAGCTCGCGGGCTACGGCATCGACTTCCAGGCGCTGATCAAGGCTCTGCAGACGCAGAACGCCGTCTCGGCCTCCGGCGTGGTCCAGGCCGGTCCCGAGCGCGTCTCGCTGCGGGTCAGCGGGTCCTTCGCCTCGGAGGCCTCCCTTCAGGACTTCAACCTGCGCGTCAATGACCGCTTCTTCCGCCTCGCCGACATCGCCGAGATCAGCCGCGGCTACGAGGATCCGCCCGCGCCGCTGTTCCGGGTGGACGGCAAGCCCGCGATCGGCCTCGCCATCGCGATGCGGCCGGGCGCTAACCTGCTCCATTTCGGCGAGGCGCTGAAGGAGCGCATGCGCCGCATCGAGGCGACCCTCCCGGTCGGTGTCGGCGTCCACCTCGTCTCCGACCAGCCCCGCCAGGTCGAGCACGCAATCGGCGGCTTCACCGAGGCGCTGGTCGAGGCCGTGATCATCGTCCTGGCGGTGAGCTTCGTCAGCCTCGGCGTCCGGGCCGGCCTCGTGGTCTCCGTGTCGATCCCGCTCGTGCTGGCGATCGTCTTCGTGGTCATGCAGATCATGGACGTGACGCTGCAGCGCATCTCCCTCGGCGCGCTGATCATCGCGCTGGGCCTGCTGGTCGACGATGCCATGATCACTGTCGAGATGATGGTGGCCCGCCTGGAGCGGGGCGACACGCTCCGCAAGGCCGCGACTTTCGCCTACACGTCGACGGCGTTCCCCATGCTGACGGGGACGCTCGTGACCGTTGCGGGCTTCCTGCCGATCGGGTTCAACGGCTCCGGCGCGGGCGAATACACCTATTCGCTGTTCGTGGTGATCGCGGCCGCCCTGCTGGTCTCCTGGGTCGTGGCGGTCCTGTTCGCACCGCTCGTCGGCGTCACGCTCCTCCCGAAGACCATGAAGCACCACACCGAGAAGGAGGGAATCTTCACTCGCCTGTTCGTCGGGGCGCTGCGGATCGCCATGCGCTGGCACTGGACGACGGTGGTGGTCTGCCTCGCGCTGATGGTCGCCGCGATCGTCGGGATGGGCCACGTGCAGCAGCAATTCTTCCCGTCCTCGGACCGGTCCGAGGTGCTGGTCGACCTCACCCTGCCGCAAAACGCCACCATCGCCGAGACCCGCGCGCAGATGGATCGGTTCGAAACGCGGCTGAAGGACGATCCCGATGTGTCGAGCTGGTCGTCCTATGTCGGGCAGGGGGCGGTACGCTTCTACCTGCCCCTCGACCAGCAGCTCGCCAACGCGTTCTTCGGACAGATCGTGATCGTCACCAAGTCTCTGGAGGTCCGCGATCGGGTGATGACCCGCCTCCAGGACGTGGCGCGGCAGGACTTCGTCGGCACCGACGTCCTGGTGCAGCCGCTGAGCCTCGGTCCCCCGGTCGGCCGGCCCGTCCAGTACCGGCTGAGCGGACCCCGGATGGAGACGGTGCGCCGTCTCGCCCTGGACCTCGCCAACGTCGTGGCCGGCGACAAGCGGCTCGACGTGCCGACCTTCGACTGGAACGAGCCCGGCAAGGTGCTGCGGGTCGAGATCCTTCAGGACAAGGCCCGGCAGCTCGGCGTCACCAGCCAGGACGTGGCCGGCATCCTGAACGGGATCGAGGGCGGTCAGGCGATCACCCAGGTGCGGGATTCGATCTACCTCGTGAACGTCGTCGGCCGAGCGGGCGCCGCCGAACGATCCTCGCTCGACACGCTGCAATCGCTTCAGGTTGGCCTCGCCAGCGGGTCGGTGGTGCCGCTCCTCGCCTTCGCGCGGATCGGCTACGACCTGGAGCAGCCGATCGTCTGGCGCCGCGACCGGCTCCCCACCGTGACGGTACGGGCGACCATCCACGATATGACGCAGCCGGCCACCATCGTGACCGCCCTGCAGCCCGGAATCGACGCCTTCGCGAAGGCGCTGCCGGAGGGCTACACCCTGCAGACCGGCGGTGCGGTCGAGGAATCCGCCAAGGGTCAGGGTCCGATCGCGGCCGTCGTGCCGGTCATGCTGCTCGCCATGGCGTTGCTGCTGATGATGCAGCTCCAGAGCTTCGGCCGGGTGCTGCTGGTCTTCGCCGTGGCGCCGCTGGGACTGATCGGCGTGGTGCCGGCGCTGCTGCTGTTCGAGAAACCCATGGGGTTCGTCGCCATCCTGGGCATCCTCGCGCTCATCGGCATCATCATCCGAAACGCCGTGATCCTCGTGAGCCAGATCGAGGAATTCCGGGCCGACGGGCTGGCGCCCTGGGATGCCGTGTTCGAGGCGACGCACCACCGGATGCGCCCGATCCTGCTCACCGCGGCGGCGGCGAGTCTCGGCCTGATCCCGATCGCCCGGGAGGTGTTCTGGGGGCCGATGGCCTTCGCCATGATCGGCGGCATCCTGGCGGCGACCGTCCTGACGCTGCTGTTCCTGCCCGCCCTCTATGTTGGCTGCTACCGGATCCGGCCGGCGAGCGGCGGCGGAGCGACGCACAGCGCCTGACCGATCGTCAAGCGGACGAGATCGCGGCGCCCTCCAGCGCCGCGACAAGCGGTCGACCCGTCCTTTCGCCCCCTCAGGACGGGTCGACCGTGGAGGGTATCCCTGCGCGCAGTGTCGCGTGGGCGGAAACTTTGCGATGGTCTGGCGCGTAGGGCTGGGCTGGAACGAGGATCCGAGCGCCCATGAATGCCTTCATCGCCGTCGTTCTGGTCTGCGCCAACGGCCTGGCCCAGGAGGCCTGCACCGACGATCAGGCCCTCGAGGTCCGCAAGATCCGGGTCGCCAACGAGCTCGGCTGCGCCACGGGTTGGCAGGAGATCATCGCGCGGACCGAGCGGCGCGACGAGATCGGCAGGAGCGCCTACCTCAAGACCGAATGCCGTCGGGTGAAGGAGCCGCGGTGACGGCTCCCTCGGCGCTACTTGTCGTACTTGATGTAGGCGAATCGCGGATCGGTGGGCGTCCCCTCCAGACCCTGTCCCTCCTGGCCGGGCTGCCAGGCCACCACCTCCTCGATCTTGCGGGCGAGGGCGAAGTCCTTGTCGGTGATGCCCTTCGCGGCGTGGTTCATCAGCCGGACCTCGACCCAGGCATAGGAGGCGGTGATGTCGGGATGGTGCCACGCGGCCTCAGCGAGGTGGCCGACGGTATTGATCACCATGAGCGTGCTCTTCCAGCCCGCGGTCTTGTAGGTCCGGCGGATCCAACCCTCCTCCAGCCGCCACGCGGGCAGCTCGGCCTTCAGCCGCGCCTCGACGGTGGCGTGGTCCAAGGCCTCTTCACGTCGCTCACTCATGGTCCGGTCCCTCCCGTAAACGTGCCTGGATCGAAGGTGCCGCTGTGGCAGGTTGCGCGCAAGCGTGTTCCGCACGATGGACGGAGGCCGGTGCGAGCCCTATGACCTGTTTCCAATGGCAATGGGCCGGGTCCTTACCCCAGTCTCGCGCCACCGAGGACTGCGCAAGACGATGGGAGAAGGCGTGATGCTGTCACGGCGCGCGATGCTCGCCGGAAGCGTGCTCGGCGGCCTCGGGCTTCGAGCGGCGCGCGCCGACGGACCGACGATCCGCCTTGGGAGCCTGCCCTTCGGCACGTCCACCTGGGAAGCGGCGGTGATCAAGGCCCGGGGTCTCGACGTGGCCAACGGCTTCACGCTCGACGCCGTCAAGCTCGCGGGTAACGACGCGGCGCGGATCAGCTTCATCGGCGGGCAAGTCGACACCATCATCGGGGACCTGCTCTGGGCGGCCCGCCTCGGCAATGACGGGCAGGCGGTGCGGTTCATCCCGTACTCGACGTCTGAGGGCGCCGTGATGGTGCCGGCCGACAGTCCTGTGAAGACCCTCAAGGACTTGGACGGCAAGCGTCTCGGTGTCGCCGGCGGCCCCCTCGACAAGAACTGGCTGCTGCTCAAGGCGCAGGCCAAGGATGCGGCCGGGATCGACCTTGAGCGCGCCGCCGAGATCGCCTACGGCGCGCCGCCGCTGATTACCCTGAAGCTGGAGCAGGGCGCCCTCGACGCGGCGCTGACCTACTGGACCTATTGCGCGCGGCTGGAGGCCAAGAAATACCGCCGCCTCGTCGGCGCGGAGGACATCATGCACGCGTTGGGCGTCGCCGGCGACGTGGCGCTGATCGGCTACCTGTTCCAGGATACGGTCGTGAAGGAGAAGCCGGCCGCCGTAGCCGGCTTCGTGCGGGCTTCGCGGGCGGCCAAGGACATGCTCGCGCAGGATCCCGCCACGTGGCAGATAGTGCGCCCCCTCATGGCCGCCGAGGACGACGCCACCTTCGAGGCGCTGAAGCGGGATTTCCTGGCGGGCATCCCGCGCCGATCCGTGGCGGAGGAGCGCGCCGACGCCGAGAAGCTCTACACGGTGATGTCCCGCCTCGGCGGGGCGCGCCTCGTCGGCAAGGGGAGCGCCCTTCCTCCCGACCTTTACTACGACACGGGCCGCAATGGTTGAGGCGCCGGCGCGGGGGGCATTCACGCGGGTGATGCCGACAACCGGATCCGCATGGGTGCGCTGACCCGCATCGCATCCCTTCTGGTGCTCGTCGCCGCGTGGCAGGCCGCCGCGCTGGAGGCCGGTTCGCGCCTGCTGCCGGCGCCCATGGCGGTGCTGCGTTTCATCATCCAGGAGGCGGAACGCGGCGACCTCATCCACAATGTCGGCGTGACGTTGCTGCGAGTCGCGATCTCCTTTGGGATCGCGATGGTCCTCGGCGTGGCGCTCGGCGTCGCGCTGGGTCGCTCGAAGGCCGCGGATCTCACCCTCGACACCCCGCTCCTCGTCCTGCTCAACACCCCAGCCCTGGTGATCACCGTGCTGGCCTATGTCTGGGTCGGATTGACCGAGGCGGCCGCGATCCTCGCGGTGGTGCTGAACAAGCTTCCTAACGTCGCCGTGATCGTGCGCGAGGGCGCCCGCAACCTCGACCCGCAACTCGACGAGATGGCCCGGGCGTATCGGTTCGACCGGCTGACCTGGGCCCGCGACGTGTTGATCCCGCAGCTCCAGCCCTACGTGGTGACTGCGTCGCGCTCAGGCCTGTCGCTCGCCTGGAAGATCGTGCTGGTGGTGGAACTGCTCGGCCGCCCGGACGGGGTCGGCTTCGCGATCAACTACTACTTCGTCCAGAGCACCGACGTCGCCGCGATCATCGGCTATAGCCTCGTGTTCATGGCCGTGATGATCGGAATCGACGTTCTCCTCCTGCAGCGGCTCGAAGCTCATGTCCGCCGCTGGCGCTGATCCCGTCCTCCGGGTTTCGATCGACTCGAAATGGTACCGGTCGCGTGGTGCCGAGCCGGTCGAGGCGGTCCGCGACCTCGCGTTCGGAGTCGAGGCCGGCGAGATCGTCTGCCTGATCGGCCCGTCCGGCGCCGGCAAGACCACATCGCTACGGATCCTGCTCGGTCTCGACACCGATTACACCGGCCAGGTTTCCGGCGCGGAACAGGCCGGGATGGTTTTCCAGGAGCCGCGGCTGCTGCCCTGGCGCAGCGTCGAGCACAATATCCGCCTTGGTCTGCCGCGCGCGCGGCGCGGGCGCGACCTCGACGGCTTGTTCGGGCGTCTCGGGCTGGCCCCATGGCGCGCCAGCTACCCGAAGGCGCTGTCCCTCGGGATGCAGCGGCGGGTGGCGCTGGCGCGGGCGCTCGCCGACGATCCCCGCGTGCTGGTGCTCGACGAGCCTTTCGTCTCGCTCGACGATGCCGCCGCCGCCGAGTTGCGCGGGCTCGTGGTCGACACCGTCGACGGGGCCGGCATGAGCGTCCTGATGGTGACCCACAACGTCGCCGAGGCGATCGGGATCGCCGACCGGCTGCTGCTGCTCTCCCGACGTCCGGCCAGCCTCGTCGCCGACGTACCCCTCGACCGGGAGCGCGGGGCGCGGGATCGGGCCTGGGCGGAGGCGACCCGGGCAACGCTCGCCGCGCTATACCCAGAGATCATCGCGGTCTAGCGGCCGCAGACACTCGCCGACCGCGACGACGCGGACCGACTGGCCCACCGGTGGAACGGACCGAGGCGTGACGGCCGACCTTCACCAGTGAGGTGCGGCTGTCGGGATCACGCGACCGGCTCCTCGGGATCCGGCATCGCCACGTAGATCAGAACACCCAGAACCGTCATGGCGAACCGGAAGGCGGCTTCCTGGCCGTTCCAGGTTTTCGACATCCACATGCCGAACCACTCGCCGCCGATGCCCAGGAAGCCGGCCTGCCAAACCAGGAAGCCGACGCTGAGGCCGGCAATCGCCCAGGTTTTCGCCCGCGCGAATCGCGCCGCCGGTGCCCTCAGCCGGCTGAGCATCAACGAGACGCCGAGCCAGAGGAGCAGGGCCGTTACGGCCTCACCGGCGACGATCACGATGAACGCCGCATGCTGGACCGCGGGGTCCGTGATCCCGGACCCCGGCATCACGGTATCCATCGAGAGGACGTGCTGGACGAAACTATAATTGGTCGTCGGGTCGACGACGTTCCCGAACACCGCGAGCGTGCAGGTCAGCGCCAGGGCCGCCACGAGCACGATCTTCGAGAGGCGGGCAGCCATCATGGGGAACCACCCTCCTGAAATCCCGGCCGCCTGCCCTTTGGAGGCCGGGATCGGGGCCCTCAGTTTGCCTTGGCCTCGACATCCAGCCGGTCGAGCACGGCGGCCGGCGAGCGCGCCGCGCCGAGGTCGATGAACCCGATGCCGAACGGCTCCTTGGCTTTCGCGCGGACCGCCAGCTTGCCGGGCTTCATCACGAACTGACCCATGGCGGCGCCGATGCCCTTCGCGGCTGCGCTGTTGCCGAGGATGACCGGCACGCCCAGCAGGCTGGCGGTGACGTATTCCTTGCGCAGCTCGTCCGGCTTGAGGCTGAGATCCTTCGACTGTGCGGCGAGGAAGCGTTCGAACAGGCCGGCATTCTCGACCGTCAGGTCGAGGGTCTTGGCGCTGCCCGAGAACATCAGCATCGTCGCCGCCGGCAACGTGCCGGAGAACAGCTCCGGCCCGATCCCGCCCAGCGTGCCTTCCAGCCGCACGGAGCCGATATCGCGTCCCGTTACGCTGATCTCGCGCAGAGACAGGTCGCGGGCCTTCTCGTCCAGCGATGCATCCGCCACAACGTCGAGATCGAGGTTCCGGTAGCCGTAGGCTGGAAGCATGCCGACGATCGGCGCGCCCGCCAAGAGGTCGGCGGGCATGCTCAGACCCGTGAGCCTGAGGCGGCTCGTGCTCGGTACGCCGTTGCTCGGTGGACCGAGGGCGAGGACGGCCTCGCGCAGGGCAATTCGGCGTGGCGGCTGCGGTGAGACGGTGACGGCGAGGGGATCGGCGGTTCTGATATCCGAAGCCCTGGCATCCGGAGTTCTGGCATCCGGACCCTTAGCCTCCGGAGTCCTGCCGGGACCCGGCCGGACCGGCTCGGGACCGGTGGCCCGGGTCGGGACGCGCCCATCCCGGAGCGGCAGCTTCTCGGTGCCGGAGTCCGGCGGAAGCTCGATCGACAGGTCGCTCACGGTGAGATTGCCGAGATTCGGTGCGAGGCGGCGCATCTCGACGTCGGACAGCCCGGAACCCGACGTGGGTTCTGCGGCGATCCCCTGGAGCCCGGCGATCGTCGGGGCGAGCGATGTTCCGGTCAGCGCAAGCCGCGCGACCCGCGCGCGCAGGCTGCCCCGCGAGAGCGAGACGTCGTCCAGGAACGTGCCGGCATCCGCCCCCGCGGAGGCGTAGGCGGCGCGGCCGATCTCGAACAGCGCCGGCCCCTTGGGATCGGTGTCGCTCACGCTGAAACCCTGCATCTCCAGGCTTCCGAGGGCGCTCGCCTCGATCAGGTCGGCCGCCGCAGCCGCGAAGACGCGGCGATCCGTTCCGTCCTGGAAACCCGCAGCCAAAATCGCGAAGGCGCCGTTCCACCCGTCGGGCACCTGGCGGCCGCCGAGTTCGCGCCCGCTGAGCCGGGCGATCTTCACCGTGGTTCCCCGCGCATCCGCGTAGGTCACGTCCGAGACCTGGATGGTCCCGTAGACCCGCTGGATCGGACCCTTGCCGTCGCCCGGGACCGTATAAAGGCGGCTGAGCGCCGCGAGGTCGAGGTCCGTCGCCCGCACCGCACCGTAGGTGCCGGAGCCCCGGTTCGGACCCGCGACGGCACTCACCGTCGCACCCGCGGCCGTCAGCTCGCCGACGCGGCCCGCCCGGACGTCGCGGGCGACGACGTCCCGGTACGTGACGGTCTGCCGATTGTCGCCGCTGCCGACATTCTCCGAGGTGAGCACCGGGATCGTCAGGCTGCCGGCGTCCAGCCGGGCCAGCCGGGTTTCCCACGGGACGGCGGAATCGGGCCGCAGGATCCCGGCGAGATCCTCCTTCGACAGGCGAGTCCCGCTCGCGGTCAATCTGGGCGCCCTGAGCAGCGTGCCGCCCAGGGGCAGCACCACATCCGTGACCGTGACGTCCTGGACGGCCGCCGCGCCCTCCTGGGCGAGGAGGGGCGACGGCGCAACGAGGCCGAACAGGGCCATCGCTCCGGCTGCCGCCAGGGCCGACCGGAGGCGGGCGCGGGCCTTCGGGTGGATCATGGCGGGGTCCGAACCAGGGCTCTTGTCAGGTATCCCGCAGGCGTGCCGCGTTTTGCCGGGCGAGGCAATCGTGCCGGCGGGAGCGAGACTCCATGCCGGTCCGGGTGTCGTACGGGTGCAACGGCGCGCGAGGCGGGGCCTACAGGGAGAAGGACGTTCCGCAGCCGCAGGACGCGGTGGCAAGCGGATTCTCGATCTTGAAGGACTGCCCGATCAGGTCGTTCACGAAATCGATGGTCGAGCCGCTCATGTATTCCAGCGAAACCGGATCGACGATCACGGTCGCGCCGTTCCGCTCGATCGCGACATCCTGCGCCTCGCGGCTGCGGGTGATGTCGAACGCGTAGGAGAAGCCCGAGCAGCCGCCGCCGTTGACGCTGATGCGCAGGGATGAGCCCGGCGGTTCGGAACCCATGATCTCGTTGATGCGCTTGGCGGCGCGGTCGGTCAGGGTGATGTCAGCCATCTGTTTCTGGCCACGCAGTGTTCGGTGGACGGCGCCGCCGGGCCGTTGTCCCGGGCGCCACGGTTCACAAGATATGGGGCACCGGCCCGCGCCGCAACGCGCCGGACCGGGAAGGGCTCATGACCAGGGTGCAGGCGATGGCGAGAGACGTTCGTGCGGCCTAACGGTGAGCGCTGGCGCGCGCCCTTCGCCACCGATCCCGGCCGGACCCGCGGGCGGCTGATCCCCGAATCTGCCTCACCGACGCGCAGCGACTTCCAGCGCGACCGTGACCGGATCATCCACTCGACGGCGTTCCGGCGGCTGAAGCACAAGACTCAGGTCTTCGTGCATCACGAGGGCGACCACTATCGAACGCGCCTGACCCATACCCTCGAAGTCAGCCAGATCGGTCGCGCGCTGGCCCGCGCGCTGGGCCTCGACGAGGATCTCGCCGAGGCGCTGGCACTCAGCCACGATCTCGGCCACACCTGTTTCGGCCATACCGGCGAGGACGCGCTGGACGCCTGCATGGCCGCTCATGGCGGCTTCGACCACAACGCGCAGGCCCTCCGGATCGTCACGCGTCTGGAGCGGCGCTATGCCGGCTTCGACGGCCTCAACCTGGCCTGGGAAACGCTGGAGGGCCTCGTCAAGCACAACGGGCCGCTGCTGACGGCGGACGGGCAGCCGACACCGCGTTACGCAGCCCGCGGCATTCCGGCCGCGATCCTCGAGTACGACACGCTGAATTCCCTGGATCTCTGGAGCCAGGCCGGCCCGGAAGCGCAGGCCGCGTCGCTCGCCGACGACATCGCCTACGCGGCTCACGACCTCGACGACGGACTGCGCGCCGGCCTGTTCGATATCCCGGAGCTGCGCGCCGTGCCGTTCCTGGCCGAGATCCTGGACGAGATCGACCGGTTGCACCCTGGCCTCGAAGCGTCCCGCGTGGTGCACGAACTGGCGCGGCGCGTGATCACGCGGTTCGTGGAAGACGTGATCCGCGAGGGGAGCCGTCGGATCGCTGCCCTCGATCCCCGGACCGTCGAGGACATCCGACGAGCGGAAGCGCCGGTGATCGCCTTCTCACCGTCGATCGCGGCGGCGGACGCGGACATCATGGGCTTCCTGTGGAAGCGGATGTACAGGCATCCGGGCGTCGTGGCGGTCCGGAAGAAGGCCGACGCGATCGTCAACGATCTGTTCGCGGCCTTCTCGGCGGATCCGTCGCGGATGCCGGAGGAGTGGCGCACCGGTCTCGACGGCGCCCCGCAGGCGCGCGTCGCCCGGCGGGTCGCAGACTACATCGCCGGCATGACCGACACCTACGCGGTGCTGGCCCACCGCAAGCTCCACGCCGCGACGCCGGATCTCCATTGGGAGTTGCCGAGCCGGGGCTTGCCACTCGCTGAGCCGTGACGCGGACGACACCGACGCTTCCTTAGGTGGGCGGCGGGCCGTGAAGCGCACCGCTACTTCCCACCGGGGACGCCGTCGACAACCACGTTGCGCCGCCCGGTGACGAACGTGCTCCCCGCCGCGCTTCATCGGCGGACGGGGCGCATCGGCGATCAGCAGCCGCAGCCGTAACCGTAGCCATAACCGCCATAGGCGGCCGGGTAGCCGTAGCCATAGGCACCGTAGGCGGCCGGGTAGCCGTAGCCGTAGCCGTATCCGCCGTAGCCGTACCCGCCGTAGAGGCTGCCGGCGGCGAGCCCGAGGCCCAGGCCGAGACCGGCTCCCGCCAGCCCGTAGCCGAGGCCACGGCCGTACCCGTAGCCGCGCCCGTAATAGCCGCCGCGGTAGCCGTATCCGCCTGCCCGATAGCCAAAACCACCGGCCCGATAGCCGAAACCACCGGCCCGGTAGCCGCCGTGGAAGCCGCCGCCCCGGAAACCGCCGGCTTCCGCGGCCGGAGCGGCCAGGATGAGGGCGCAGAGCGCTGAACCGGCAATCGTCAAGATTTTCATCGGTCTCTCCAGGATCGAGAATGTCGCGATCGACCGCGACGACACGACCTCGTCCGCTCCGAGGCAAGATACGCTTTGAAAAATCGGTATTCGTCGCCTTGGATAACGTGACCGCGCCGGTTGCGGGTAAGCGAGCGGGCCACTGCGCAGCCGTCGGCGGCCGGCACAAGCGCGGACCTGCCGTGACACCCTTCCGGCCCCTTGCTAGACGGCCCGGGCGGGCGCAGGCCGGATGGCCCGAGCGACGAGATCCCCGCGCGAGCGAGACCGACACCGATGAACATCTTCGCCCTGTTCGAGGCGCGTGTGCGCGAGGCCGTCGAGGCCCTGACACGCGCCGGCCAGTTGCCCGACGGTCTCGACCTCGCCCGCGTGGTGGTCGAGCCGCCCCGCGATTCGGCGCACGGCGACCTCGCCACCAATGCGGCCCTCGTCCTCGCCAAGGAGGCTCGAACGAACCCGAAGGCCCTCGGCAAGGCCCTGGCGGCGGAGCTCAGGGCGGATCCGCGGATCGCGGAGGTGAGCGTTGCCGGGCCCGGCTTCATCAACCTGCGGCTCGTACCGGCGATTTTCCACGAGGTTCTGCGCAGCGCACTCGCGGCGCCGGAGGCGTTCGGCCGCGCGCAACTCTCCGGCGGCCCGATCAACGTCGAGTACGTCTCGGCCAACCCCACCGGCCCGATGCATGTCGGCCACGGCCGCGGTGCGGTGTTCGGCGATGCCCTGTGCAACCTGCTGGTCGCCGCCGGCCGGCAGGTGACGCGGGAATATTACATTAACGACGCCGGCGTTCAGGTCGACGTGCTCGCCCGCTCGGCTTTCGAGCGCTACCGCGAGGCCCTGGGCGAGCCCTTCGCCATCGCCGAGGGCCTCTACCCGGGCGATTACCTCAAGCCTGTCGGCGCCAAGCTGGCGGAGACGCACGGCCGCGTGCTCCTCGACAGGCCCGAGGCGGAGTGGCTTCCGTTGGTCCGTGAAACCGCGCTTGCCATGATGATGGACATGATCCGGGCCGACCTCGCGGCGATCGGGATCCGCCACGACGTGTTCTTCTCCGAGCGCACGCTGCAGCAGAGCGGGGCCGTGAAGACGCTTCTGCAGGAGTTGCGGGAGCGGGGCCTCGTCTACGAGGGCCGGCTGCCACCTCCCAAGGGCCAGCTGCCGGACGACTGGGAGGATCGGGAGCAGACCCTGTTCCGCACCCGGGAATTCGGTGACGACAGCGACCGGCCGCTCCTGAAGTCCGACGGGTCCTACACCTACTTCGCTTCGGACATCGCCTATCACCGGGCCAAGTACCGCGCGGGCGCCACCGAACTGATCGACGTGCTCGGGGCCGACCATGGCGGCTACGTCAAGCGCATGCAGGCGGCCGTGAAGGCGGTGAGCGACGGTCAGGCCACGCTGGACGTCAAGCTCTGCCAACTCGTGCGGCTGCTGCGCGCAGGCGAGCCGGTGAAGATGTCCAAGCGGTCCGGCGAGTTCGTGACCCTGCGCGACGTCATCGATGAAGTGGGCCGCGACGCGATCCGCTTCATGATGCTCTACCGCAAGAACGACGCGACCCTGGACTTCGACCTCGCCAAGGTGGTCGAGCAGTCGAAGGACAACCCGGTCTTCTACGTCCAGTACGCCCATGCCCGTGTCCGCTCGGTGCAGCGGCAGGCGCGCGAGGCCTTTCCCGATGCGGACCTATCGGCTCCGGCGTTGCTGAAAGAAGCGGATTTCGGCCTGCTCACCGATGTGGGTGAGATCGAGATGATGCGCCTCATCGCGCAATACCCGCGGGTCCTCGAATCGGCCGCCGTGGCGCACGAGCCGCACCGGATCGCATTCCACCTCTATGAGCTCGCGTCCGCGCTTCATAGTTTCTGGAACAAGGGCAAAGACTTGCCGCAATTACGGTTTGTTAATGCAAGCGATCGAAAGTCGACGTGGGCCCGGCTGGCGCTCGTCGAGGCTCTTCGGAGCACGCTTGCCGCCGGCCTTGCGGTGCTCGGTGTGACCGCGCCGGACGAGATGCGATAAGCCTGTCCGCATCGGGCGGGTGACCGGCGTTGATGTGAGGATCTTGCCATGACGAACGCTTCGCGCGCTCAGGTCGATCTCGACGCCCTTGCGCGCGATCTGCGTCAGGACGGTACCCGTGCGCCGCAGGCGGCCGCGAAGTCCGACCCGCTTGCCGAACTGGCCCGGATCGTCGGCCAGGACGACCCGTTCCGTGCCCTGCTGGCGGCCCGCGACGAGATGCGCAACGTCGCAGCCGCGTCGCCGCAGGCCGGCTGGTCCGCGCGGATCGAGCCCAGCTTCGTTCCGGAGGCTCAGAAAGCGACCCCCGCCGACGCCTTCGACCAGTATCTCGCCTCGGTGGAACAGGATACGCATCCCGAGGGCGCGGCCTACGGCGCCGACCTGGGTGCGGCGCAGAACGACGCGGACGGCGCCTACGACACCGACCGGCCGCTGCGGCGGGTCAGCCCGCGCCGCCGGCTGGTTTCGGTCGGCGCCGGCATCGCCGTCGTGGCCGTCGCGGTGACCGGTGCGCTCACCTACAAAGGCCTGAGCCACTCCGATCACGGTGGCGTGCCGGTGGTGCAAGCCGATTCGACGCCGCTCAAGGTGGCGCCGAAGGTGGCCGACGGCGTGGAGATCCCGGATCAGAACCGGCAGATCTACGACCCAAAGGGCAAGAAGGACGGGCAGATCAAGATCGTCAACCGCGAGGAACAGCCCCTCGACGTGGCGGAAGCCGCGCGCACCGCTCAGGGAACGGGGCCGGCCGGCGGTGCCCAGAGCGGCACGACACCCGGCAACGGTCCATTCGAGGCCTTCGGAGAGCCCCGGCGCGTCCGGACGGTGGCGGTGAAACCCGATGCACCGCCGGCACCGCCGGCCCGGGAGGCCCAGGCCGATGCGGGTCCCGCGCCGATCCCCACCATGGTGCTGCCCACGGATGAGCCGCCGGCCAAGGCGCCGCCGATGCGTCAGGCTGCGGCCGGCCTTGCCACCGCCACGCCCGCCCCCATGACGCCTCCGCCGGAGGCTACCCCGGTGGAGGCGGCCGCGCCCAAGCCCGTCGCGGTCAAGCCGCCCCCGAAGGCGGCGCAGCGGGTCGCGACCGTGGCGCCTGCGGCGCCGGATACGACATCGAGCACGGCGATCTCCGACGATGACGCCGTCCGGAGCGGTCCCGTGAGCGGGTTCTCGGTACAGCTCGGCGTGCGGAGTTCCGCTGCCGAGGCGAAGGCCGCCCTCCGCCAGATGCAGGCCAAGTACACGCAGCTTGCCGGCAAGCCGGAGCTGATCCGGCAGGCTGAGGTGAACGGCAAGACCATCTTCCGCGTCCGCGTCGGGCCGCTTGAGAAGGGCGCGGCGTCGAGCCTGTGCAGCGCCCTGCAGGGCGCCGGCGGCCAGTGCTTCGTGGCAAAGAACTGATAGGCCGGAAGCCGGGCCGTCACGCCTAGGAGGAGCGTCTGAGGAGACGCCCCCGCGCGGTACCCTACCGCTGCGCGGGGCAAGACGGCGGGCGAACCACCCATCCGGATGTGTCCGCCGGCTCCGAGTCCCGCCCGCAACACCCGAGCCATCGCAGAGCGGTCGAAACCCCCGGAATCGTGGTTTCGTCTTGCAGCGTCCCTGTTCCCGCCCGAGTCTGCGGTCACCGATCCGAGTCAACGGGCGTTTCTCATCCCCGCGCCGCCACTGACGAGTCCCCGAGACGTCCCGATGACATCCCGTGCCCTGATCCTCGGCTGCGCCGGCAAGTCGCTCTCCGCCGACGAGGCGGCCTTCTTCCGCGACGCGCGGCCGTGGGGCTTCATCCTGTTCAAGCGCAACATCGGCACACCGCAGGAGGTGCGTGCCCTGACGGATGCGCTCCGGGATTGCGTCGGCTCCGACAGAACGCCGATCCTGATCGATCAGGAAGGGGGCCGCGTTCAGCGCATGGGACCGCCGCACTGGCCGGCCTATCCGGCGGGGGGGCGTTACGGCCGGCTCGAAGGCCGTGCCGCGGCGATCGCTCACCTCGGCGCACGCCTGATGGCCCACGATCTGGCCGAGGTCGGGATCAATGTCGATTGCGCGCCGGTCCTCGACGTGCCGGCGCCCGGGTCTCACGACATCATCGGCGACCGGGCCTACGGGACCCACCCGGCGTCGGTCGCGGAGATCGGCCGGGCTATCGCCGAAGGCCTGATGGCCGGCGGCGTCCTGCCCGTGATGAAGCACATCCCCGGCCACGGGCGCGCCGCCTGCGACAGCCATCACGGCCTGCCCGTCGTGGATGCGACCCGCGACGACTTGGCGACACAGGATTTCGGGCCGTTCCGCGCACTCGCCGACCTTCCGATGGCGATGAGCGCGCACGTGGTCTTCACGGCCATCGATCCCGAGCGGCCCGCGACACAATCGGCCACCGTCATCCGTGACGTGATCCGCGGAGCGATCGGCTTCGACGGCCTGTTGATGACTGACGATTTGTCGATGCACGCGCTGACCGGCACGTTCCGCGAGCGGACCGAACGCGCCTTCGCGGCGGGCGTCGATGTCGGGCTGCACTGCAACGGCGCGATGCACGAGATGCAGGATGTCGCGACGGCTGCGCCTCTCCTCGATGGCCGGGCCGCCGCCAGGGCGGCCGCCGCGCTGGCACGGCTCGATCCCGCCGGCGACCCGCTCGACGTCCCGGAAGCCCGGGCGCGCTTCGCCGCCGCCCTCGCGGCCGCCTGACCCGCGGCTTTCCATCGCGGCCTTCCACCGGTGCCGAAGTCGCCTCTGCTTGTGTTCGGGCCGCGCGATCCCTAGGTTCGCCCCGAAATCCTCAACCGGACGTGGCGTTACGCTCCCGCTTTCTCGGGGCGCCCGCAGGAGGTTGCCATGGGCAGCATGAGTATCTGGCACTGGGTCATCGTTGCAGTCATCGTGATGCTGCTCTTCGGACGCGGCAAAGTCTCGGACCTGATGGGCGACGTGGCCAAGGGCATCAAGGCCTTCAAGAAGGGCATGGCCGAGGATGAGACTCCCCAGGCGAGCCAGACGGTGACCCCGCCGAGCGAGCCCGTCCGCACCATCCCGCACGCGGCCGAGACCAGCCCCGGCACCGCCATCCCGGCGAGCAACCTGCCCGGCGGCGAGCGCAAGCCGGTTTGAGGAAGAGGGCGGTCTTAAGGACTGTCAGGGGACGCGTGCTCGTGTAGAGCCTGACGGGGTCCGGACTGAGGTCCGGGCCGCAGGGCAGCAGGACCGTCGACGACATGCTGGATATGAGCTGGGGCGAGGTGATGCTGATCGGCGGCGTCGCCCTCATCGTCATCGGGCCGAAGGATCTGCCGAAGGCGCTGCGCACCGTCGGCCAGGTCACGTCGAAGCTGCGCCGCATGGCCGGCGAGTTTCAGATGCAGTTCAACGAGGCGATCCGCGAGGCCGAGCTCGATGACGTCCGGCGCGAGGTCGACGGGATCCGCAACACCGTGCGGACCGCGAGCTCGACCTTCAACCCCGTGCAGACCATCCGCGACGAGCTGAAAGGCGCGGTCGAGGGACGGGCCAAGACCGGCCCCGAGAAGCTCGGCCCTGAGCTGCCTACCGTGGAGACGCGATCCCTCGCCGATGCGACGGCGCAGCTGAAAGCCGAGCAGGAAGCCGCGTCCCAAGTGGCGGAACCCGCGCTACCCGAGCCCGCGCCGCTGGTCGCGTCGCATACGAGTTCCCCGCCCGATACGGCGGAGATGCCACTGCCGGTGCCCGGCTCGGTGGACGACCCCTTCGGACCGTCGCCGGAGCCGCCCACCGCGCACGACACCATTGTGGACCCGAAGAACGGCGCCGCTGTCCGATGATTACCGAAGCGGACGAGGCCGAGATCGAAGCCTCCCGGGCACCTCTGCTCGAACACCTGATCGAGCTGCGCGCGCGGCTGATCAAGTCGCTCATCGCCTTCGTGCTGATGTTTTTCGCCTGCTTCTTCTTCTCGCGCGACATCTACAACGTCCTGGTCTATCCCTACACGTCCATCGTAGGGACACAGAACGCCGAGCTGATCGCGACGCATTTCCTCGAACAGATCTTCACCAACATCAAGCTCAGCGTGTTCGGCGCGGCCTTCCTGGCCTTTCCAGTCATCGCCACGCAGATTTACGCCTTCGTGGCGCCCGGCCTCTACCGCAACGAGCGCAAGGCGTTCCTGCCCTACCTCGTGGCCACGCCGATCTTCTTCCTGCTCGGCGCGCTGGTGGTGTTCTTCCTGGCGATGCCGCTGCTGATCAAGTTCTCGGTGTCGCTCCAGCAGGTGGGCGTGGCCGGAGAGCCGACGATCAAGCTGCTGCCGAAGGTCGATGAGTACCTGTCGCTGATCATGACGCTGATCTTCGCGTTCGGAATCGCGTTCCAGCTGCCGGTGATCCTGACGCTGTTGGGTCAGGTGGGCATCATCGACGCGAAGTTCCTGCGGGAGAAGCGGCGCTACGCCATCGTGCTGGTCTTCGTGGCCGCCGCCATCCTGACCCCACCGGACGTAATCTCGCAGCTCTCGTTGGCGCTGCCGATGCTGCTCCTCTACGAGGCCTCAATATTCTCGGTGACCCGGGTGGAGCGGCTGCGCGCCGCGCGGCGGATCGAGGACGGGTTGGAGCCCTGACGGCCCGGCTCGGCTGCCTCAGTCGGGTCGCCGGCCAAACGTCGTGAAGCGGGTGCGCCGCCGATGTGGCGCCGCCGGGTTGCCGCGCTGTACGGGCCAAGCGACCGTCGGCGCGGCCTGACGTCAATCCGGGGCCCGCAGCCGATAGCCCACACCGGTTTCGGTGAGCAGGTAGCGCGGTCGCTCCGGGTCCGGCTCCAGCTTCTGGCGGAGCTGGCGCATGTAGACCCGCAGGTACTGGGGATCGGACGAGGACGGCGCGTGGCGCATGAGCTGCGCGTGCGTCAGTACCTTGCCGGCGTGCTGGACCAGCACCCGCAGGAAATCGTATTCCCGCGGCGACAGCTTCACCTCGCGCTCGCCCATGCGCACGATGCGCCGCACCAGATCGACCGAGAGATCGTCGATGCGGAACACCGGCCGCTCGCTCTGCATCGCGAGGCGATGGCGCAGCGCAGAACGGATCCGGGCGAGGAGCTCGTTCATGCCGACCGGCTTGGTGACGTAGTCGTCGGCCCCGAGATCCAGCGCCTCGACCTTGCCGCGCTCGTCGTCGCGACTCGACAGGACCACGATCGGCAGGCTCGCCCAGCGCTCCCGGATCGCGGCGAGAAGAGTGTGGCCCGCCATGTCGGGCAAGCCGAGATCAAGGATCGCGAGGTCGATCTCGCCCGCGCCCAGCGCCGCGAGCGCCGACCCGCCATCACCCGCCTCGACGACGGTGTAGTCCTGCGTGCCGAGGCCGGTCCGCAACAGGCGGCGGATCGGTGGCTCGTCGTCGATGACGAGAATGCGGCCCGATGTGCTCACCTGACGGTATCTCGATCCGCTCGCCCCGATGCGCGACTCATTCCGTGCGCAGGAGGACGTGCCGCTTCTTGCCGAACGACAGCTTGATCACACCGTCCTGCGTCAGATCGCTCGGGCCGAGCAGCGCTTTCTCGTCGGTTACGGGAACGTCGTTGACGCGCAGGCCGCCGCCCTTGATCTGGCGCCGCGCCTCGCTGGTCGATGGCACCAGCTTGGCGACCTCCGGCCCGAACGCCGTCAGCACACCGAGCCCCGCATCCAGCACCGCCGCCGGGACGCTGACGCTCGGCAAGTCTGCGGCGAGCGTGCCCTCCACGAACGTCTTGCGCGCGGTCTCGGCGGCGGCATCTGCAGCCTCGCGACCGTGCATCAGCGCGGTGGCCTCGGTGGCCAGAACCGTCTTGGCGGCGTTGATCTCGGAGCCGGCCAGCGTGGACAGCCGCTCGACCTCCGTCATGGGCAGCAGCGTGAACAGCTTGAGGAAGCGGGCGACATCCGCGTCCTCGGTGTTCCGCCAGAATTGCCAGTAATCGTAGGGCTTGAGCAGGTCCGGGTTGAGCCACACCGCCCCGGCAGCGGTCTTGCCCATCTTGGCACCCGAGGCAGTGGTCAGCAGCGGGCATGTCAGCGCGTAGAGCTGCGGGGTGCCCATGCGGCGGCCGAGATCGATGCCGTTGACGATGTTGCCCCACTGGTCCGAGCCGCCCATCTGCATGACGCAGCCGTAGCGGCGGTTCAGCTCCACGAAGTCGTAGGACTGCAGAATCATGTAGTTGAATTCGAGGAACGACAATTCCTGGTCGCGCTCCAAGCGCAGGCGCACGCTGTCCATCGACAGCATCCTGTTCACCGAGAAATGCCGGCCGACGTCGCGCAGCATCTCGATGTAGTTGAGCTTGGTCAGCCACTCGGCGTTGTCGACCATCACGGCGTCGCCGTCCGCATCGCCGAAGCGGAGGAACCGGTCGAAGGTCTTGCGGATCTCGGCCTTGTTGGCGTCGATCTGCTCGACGGTGAGGATCTTGCGGGTCTCGTCGCGGCCGGACGGATCGCCGACCCGGGTGGTGCCGCCGCCCATGAGGGCGATCGGCTTGCCCCCGGTCGCCTGCAGCCAGTGCAGCATCATGATCGACAGGAGATGCCCGACATGGAGCGAGGGCGCCGTGCAGTCGTATCCGACATAGGTCGTCAGCCGACCTTCGAGCGCCGCCGCGTCGATGCCGGCGAGGTCCGATGTCTGGTGGATATAGCCGCGCTCGGTCAGGATCCGCAGGAAATCGGATTTCGGCGCGAAGCTGTCGGCGGTCATGGATGCAATCTCGGGTCGCGGGCTTCGCGCGACAGGCCGAGGCTCCGCGTGCTAGCTCGCGCTGGGTACAGGATACGGCGCGCTCTTAGCAGGGCGTTCGCGGAAAGGCACGGGGCAGGTGAGGATGGCGATGATGCGCGCGATCGGGTTGATGAGCGGCACCTCGCTGGACGGCGTCGACATCGCGCTGATCGAGACCGACGGCGAGCGGGTCCACGTCGTCAAGGGCCATAACAACTTCCTCGAACCACTGGGCCCGACCGGCTACCGTGGCTATGCCGACGACGAGAAGGCGCTGCTGCGCGCGGCCACCAAGGATGCCGAATCGGTCCTCCATCCCGGCGACAGGCCGGGCCGTCTGCCGGAAGCGGAGGCTTTCGTCACCCTCGCCCATGCCGAGGCCGTGGAGCGGTTCCTGGAGGAGCATGGGCTGGCGGCGTCCGAGATCGACGTCATCGGCTTCCATGGGCAGACCGTGATCCACCGGCCGGACCAGCGCATCTCGATCCAGATCGGGGATGGGCAGGCGCTGGCGAGCCGGCTCGGCATCCCGGTGGTCTCGGACCTGCGCCGGGCGGATATCGAGGCGGGCGGGCAGGGCGCGCCGCTGGTGCCGGTCTTCCACAAGGCCCTGGCCGAGGCGTCGGGCTTCGACGGCCCCTTCGGCATCCTGAATATCGGCGGTGTCGCCAACGCCACGCTGATCGACTCGAAGGGCGGCGTCATCGCCTTCGACACTGGACCTGGCAACGCCCTGATCGACGAGTGGATGCAGGAGCGCGAGGGCAAGAACCTCGACGACGGCGGCCGGACCGCGGCCCGTGGCCGTCCCGACGAGCAGCTGCTGGCCTGGCTGCTGACCCACCCGTTCTTCTTCCGCAAGCCGCCGAAATCGCTGGACCGGAACTGGTTCTCCCACAAGCTCGCCGGCCAGCTCTCCACCGAGGACGGCGCCGCGACGCTGACGGCCTTCACGGCGCGCGCGGTAGCCCGCGCCCTCGACCACGCCCCCGAGGTCCCGACCCGCTGGATCGTGGCCGGTGGCGGCGCCCGCAACGGCGAGCTGGTGCGGCTGCTGAACTATCACCTGCGCGCCGAGATCACGACCGCCGACGCGATCGGCTGGTCCTCCGCCTACCTGGAGGCGCAGGCCTTCGCGTATCTCGCGGTGCGCTCGCTGAAAGGTCTCCCGATCACCCTTCCGTCGACCACCGGGGTGCGCGAGGAATTGACCGGCGGGGTGCTGGCGCGACCGTGAGCCTGGGCTACGCACTTCGGCGGATCGTCGAGGAGTACCCGCTCGCCCGGCTCGACCCACCGGCCGGTCATCCACTGGCTTCGATCATCCGGAGGGGCGCCCCGGGGGAACTGCGCACCGCCCTGGTGCCGATCGACGGGCCGTTCCTGGTCAAGGGCAGCCCCGGCCGCGGCAGCAAATGGGCCGCGATCCCCTGGATCGCGGTCTTCGATCCCGCGATCACCACCAGCGCGACGCGGGGCTACTACCTCGTCTACCTCTTTCCGGCGCATCGCGAGGCGGTTCATCTGTCGCTCGCGCAGGGGACCGTGGCGGCGATCCGTGAGCATGGCCCGGCGGCCTGCGCCCATCTGCGCGCCAGCGGTGCGGCGCTGCGGGCACGCTTGGCCGACTTTGCCGCGGCGCTGCCGAACGCGACGATCACCCTCGGCAGCGTCGGCGAATTGCCGGAGGGCTACGAGGCGGCCCATATCCTCGGCCAGACCTATGACCTCCGCGCCCTGGGCGACGAGCGGAGGCTGCACCGGGATCTCGCCACCGCGGTCGCGGCGTACCGGGCGCTGAAGGCGCGGGGTGGTCTCGATCCGCCCCGTTCGCGGGGCGGCGCGTGAGAGCGCTGCGCTCCTTGGGCGTCCTCGACGAGGGCTGCGAAGCAGTCCGGCACCGCCATCTTCATCGCTGTTCCACCGCTCGCCGTTGCGTCAGCGTGTCCGCCGAGCGACGGCGCGCGCGGGATCGATCGCGTCCGCCGGGGCGCTCTGCACGGACCGGGTTTGTGCCCCCGGCGCTCCCGCGCTAAGGCAGCCGCGCCATGTCGCACAACACCTTCGGCCATCTGTTCCGCGTCACCACCTTCGGCGAGAGCCACGGAGTCGCGCTCGGCTGCGTCGTCGACGGGTGCCCGCCCGGCCTGCCCCTGGAGGCCGAGGAGATCCAGGCCGAGCTCGACCGCCGGAAGCCCGGTCAGTCGCGCTTCACGACGCAGCGCCGCGAGCCCGATCAGGTGAAGATCCTGTCCGGCGTGTTCTCCGATGACCGGACGGACGGCCGGCAGTTCACCACCGGCACGCCGATCGCCCTGATGATCGAGAACACTGATCAACGCTCGAAGGACTACTCCGAGATCCGCGACAGCTACCGGCCCGGTCACGCCGACTATACCTATGATGCCAAGTACGGCATCCGCGACTATCGCGGTGGCGGTCGCTCATCCGCGCGCGAGACTGCCGCGCGGGTCGCGGCCGGGGCCGTGGCCCGGAAGGTCATCCCGGGGATCAGCATCCGGGCCGCACTGGTGCAGATGGGACCGCATGCCATCGACCGGTCGCGCTGGGACTGGGACGAGGTCGGAAACAACCCGTTCTTCTGCCCCGACGCCGAGACGGCTTCCTTCTACGAGACCTACCTCGACGGGATCCGAAAGGACGGCTCGTCGGTGGGCGCCATCATCGAGGTCGTGGCGGAGGGCGTTCCGCCGGGCCTTGGCGCGCCGGTCTACGGCAAGCTCGACGCCGACCTCGCCGCCGCGATGATGTCGATCAACGCCGTGAAGGGCGTCGAGATCGGCGACGGCTTCGCAGCCGCGGCCCTGCGCGGCGAGGACAATGCGGACGAGATGCGCGCCGGCAACGGCGACCGCCCGCGCTTCCTCGCCAACCACGCGGGTGGGATTTTGGGCGGCATCTCCAGCGGCGAGCCCGTGGTGGTGCGCTTCGCCGTGAAGCCGACCTCCTCAATCCTGACGTCCCGCCGCTCGGTCACCCGCGACGGTGACGAGGTGGATCTCGTCACCAAGGGGCGTCACGACCCCTGCGTCGGCATCCGCGCCGTGCCGGTGGCGGAAGCCATGATGGCCTGCGTGCTGGCCGATCACTATCTGCGCCATCGAGGGCAGGTCGGGCAGCAGCCCTGACCCTGGTCCTCGCCCCAACGACCCGAGAATGCCCGTGCCCCACTGCACTGTCACCGAGGCCATCGCGGCCTTCGCCCGCGGCGAGATCGTGGTCGTCACCGACGACGACGACCGCGAGAACGAGGGCGACCTCGTCGTCGCCGCCTCGCTCTGCACGCCGGAAAAGATGGCGTTCATCATCCGCAACACCTGCGGCATCGTCTGCGCGCCGATCACGCAGGACGAGGCGCGGCGGCTGCATCTCGCCCCGATGGTCGCATCGAACGACGCGCCGCTCGGCACGGCGTTCACCGTCACGGTCGACGTCAAGCACGGCCTGACCACCGGTATCTCGGCCGAGCAGCGCTGCAACACGGTGCGGGCGCTGGCCAACGGCAACATGGGTGCGGGCGACTTCGTGCGGCCCGGACACGTCTTTCCGCTGATCGCCCGGGACGGCGGCGTCCTCATGCGCTCGGGGCACACAGAAGCGGCGGTCGATCTCTGCCGACTGGCGGAGCTGCCGCCGGTGGGGGTCATCTGCGAACTCGCCAACGACGACGGCACCGTGATGAAGGGTCCGCAGATCGAGGCCTTCGCCGGCCAGCATGGGTTGAAGCAGGTGTCGGTGGCCGATCTCATCGCCTACCGTCAGGCGCGCGATCGGCTGGTGGAGCGGGTCGGGCATTTCCCGGTGCGCTCCAATCATGGGGACGTGACCGCCTACGCGTTTTCCACACCCTTCGAGTCGATCCAGCAATTCGCCTTCGTCATGGGCGAGATCGGCGACGGCCGGGACGTGCTGGTGCGGCTCCACCGTTCCAATGTCGCCGCCGACGTGATCGGCGGCGGCAAGCAGATCGACGCGGTCCTGAAGCGTTTCGCGTCGACCGGGCGCGGCGTGCTGGTCTACCTGCGCGACGGCGCGGCCGGCGTTCCGGTGAAGAACGTCACGGATGAGGGCACGGAAGCGATACGCGCCCGGCAGTGGCGCGAAGTCGGTCTCGGTGCCCAGATCCTGCGCGATCTCGGCGTGGTCTCATTCCGCAACCTCGCGACGACCTCGCGGGCCTATGTGGGCCTCTCCGGCTTCGGCATCGAGCACCTCGGCGACGAACCCCTCGACGGGTGAGGGGACGCCGTCACCGGCCCATCAGCGCGTCCACGTGCGCGGCGGCGGACTTCGCCAGGCCTTCGAGACTGTACCCGCCCTCGAGGACGGACACGATCCGCCCGTTCGCGCACCGATCGGCCACATCCATGAGCCGCCGCGTGGCCCAACCGAAATCCTCCGCCTCCAGGCGCAGGTTCGCCAGCGGGTCGAGCCGGTGGGCATCGAAGCCCGCCGAGATGACGATGACGTCGGGCCTGAAGCGCTCCAGGCGCGTGAGGATGCCGGCCTCGAACGCTTCACGGAACACCGCACCGTCATCGTTCGGCCGGAGCGGCACGTTGACGATCGTATCCTTCTCACCCCGCTCGGAGGCGGATCCGGTGCCCGGATACAGCGGCATCTGATGCGTGGAGCAGTACAGCACCGCGGCATCGTCCCAGAAGATGTCCTGGCTGCCGTTCCCGTGGTGGACGTCCCAATCGACCAGGGCGACGCGCTCGGCGCCGTGCTTCTCCCGGGCGTAGCGGGCGGCGATGGCGGCGTGGTTGAACAGGCAGAACCCCATCGACCGCGTGCGTTCGGCGTGGTGGCCGGGTGGACGCATGGCCACGAAGGCGTTGCGGCACTCACCCCCGATGACGGCATCCAGGGCGTGGGTGGCGCCGCCGATCGCCCGGAGGGTCGCCTCCAGGCTGCCGGGCGACAGGATGGTGTCGGAGTCGATTGACACCATGCCGGTCTCCGGCACGGCTGCGACGACGGCGTCGACGTAGGATCGTGGATGCGCGAGCGCGGCGGTCTCGAGCGCGGCCCGCGGGGCGGACGCCCGAACCAGGCCGGCGAAGCGCTCGTCCTCGAGGGCGCGCTCGACGGCGCGCATCCGGGCCGGCCGCTCCGGATGGCCTTCGGGGACTTCGTGGTCGAAGCTGGCGGGATGGCTCACGTACAGGGTGGTCAAGACGGTCGCTCCCGGATGCGATCCTGTCGCGCGCCCGCAACAGGAGCCCGCAATGTGCCACGGGCGCAACGCGCGGACTACGGCCGCGTGCCCGCTGATCCTATGGTTGCGCAAATCTTCCGTTGAATAGACCTGCGGTGGCGGACCGTTCGAGATCGGAAACGGCCGCGGGGGAGGGGATCATGCGCATCTTAGCGGCGCTCGCCTGCATCATGGGCCTGACCGGCTGCACCTTCAAAGGCGTGCCCGATCCGACCCTGTCGTCCCGCGACGCAGCGTTCATGGCGCTCGTTCCCGAGGCGGAGTTCGATCCGCATTTCGCCCGGTATCAGGTCAGCGACCCGACGCATCAGCCGCCGGGGACGATCGTGGTCGAGACCCAGGAGCGACAGCTCTACCTTGTCCTGCCGGACGGCAAGGCGATGCGCTACGGCGTGTCGGTGGGTGACGAGGCCTACGGCTGGTCCGGCACCGCCCGGATCGACCGCAAGGCGGAATGGCCGGCCTGGAACCCGCCGGCCGAGATGATCAAGCGCTGGCCGCATGTCCATGCCATGGAGGGCGGACCGATGAATCCGCTCGGCGCCCGCGCCCTGTACCTCTCCGATCACGGCAAGGACACGCTCTATCGGATCCACGGCACCAACGAGCCGGAGAAGATCGGGCAGGCGGTGTCGTCGGGCTGCATCCGGATGCGCAACATCGACGTCGTCGACCTCTACAACCGGGTCCCGGTCGGGGCCACGGTCATCGTCCGGTAACGCAACTGATCAACGTCCCAATAAGCCTGCTTGATCGCGGCGTGTTTACCTGAACTTCCGTTCAGATCTGGCCATTAACCTCTGGCAGGGAAGCCGTCCCGTAAGTTGAAGACACACAGGGACAAGCACCGGCCGCAGCAAAGGTCGGAGGAGCAGGCAACCATGACCATGATCTCCGTTCAACAGTTCTGCAACCATGCGGTTTCGGCGGGCGCGATCAGCGACGAGGACCTGCTGGTCCTGAAGCGCGAGGTCCTGCCGGAGGGCTTCATGAGCCGCGAGGATGCCGACCTCCTGATCGCCCTCGAGCGGGCGGTGATCGGCTCCGACGCCTTCGCGGACTTCTTGGTGGCCTCGGTCGTCGACTTCGCCGTGTGGGGCACCCGGCCGACGGGCTACATCGATCGCGACGTCGCCGTTTGGCTCGCCGCCTCGCTGAGCGGACGTGAGGGCCCGAGCGCGGTCGGCGCCCGGATCGCCATGGAAGTGGTCCGCGAAGCGCAGGGCAGCGCCGAATCGCTGATGGTCTTCGCGCTGGAAGCCAACCGCCGGATCCGCGACGCGGTCCAGCCCGCCCGCATGACCTTCGCCCTCGCGGCCTGAGGCTTCGACCAAGGCGCAGCTTCCGTCCGCCGCGCATCTGATCTATCGGGACAGTCAAGCCGGTGTGCAATCCGGCGATCTCGAAAGCAGTGCGCCAGCGATGTTCGACAAGATCCTGATTGCCAACCGGGGCGAGATTGCCTGCCGGGTCATCAAGACCGCCCGAAGGATGGGCATCAGGACCGTGGCGGTCTACTCGGACGCCGACCGCGACGCGGTCCACGTCGCCATGGCCGACGAGGCGGTTCACATCGGGCCGGCTTCAGCCTCCGAATCGTATCTCGTCATCGAGAAGATCGTCGAGGCCTGCAAGAAGACCGGCGCCCAGGCCGTGCATCCCGGCTACGGCTTCCTCTCCGAGCGTGAGGCCTTCCCGAAGGCCCTCGAAGCCGCCGGCATCGTGTTCATCGGCCCGAATCCCGGCGCCATCGCGGCCATGGGCGACAAGATCGAATCCAAGAAGGCGGCGGCCGCCGCGGAGGTGTCCACCGTGCCGGGCTTCCTCGGCGTGATCGAATCGCCCGAGCACGCCAGGACGATCGCCGACGAGATCGGCTACCCGGTCATGATCAAGGCGTCGGCGGGCGGCGGCGGCAAGGGTATGCGCATCGCTTTCTCGGGCGAGGAGGTGGCGGAGGGCTTCGCCCGCGCCAAGTCGGAGGCGGCCTCCTCGTTCGGCGACGACCGGGTCTTCATCGAGAAGTTCATCACCGACCCGCGCCACATCGAGATCCAGCTGATCGGCGACAAGCACGGCAACGTCGTCTACCTCGGGGAGCGCGAGTGCTCGATCCAGAGACGTAACCAGAAGGTGATCGAGGAGGCCCCGTCGCCGCTTCTCGACAAGAAGACCCGGCGCAAGATGGGCGAGCAGGCGGTCGCGCTTGCCAAGGCCGTGAACTACGATTCGGCCGGAACGGTCGAGTTCGTCGCCGGACAGGACAAGTCGTTCTACTTCCTCGAGATGAACACCCGGCTGCAGGTCGAGCATCCGGTCACCGAGATGATCACCGGCCTCGACCTCGTCGAGCTGATGATCCGGGTCGCGGCCGGCGAGAAGCTGCCGATCACCCAGGACGACGTGAAGCTCAACGGCTGGGCGGTGGAGAGCCGCGTCTACGCCGAGGACCCGACCCGCAACTTCCTTCCGTCCATCGGCCGACTGACCACCTACCGGCCGCCGGAGGAGGGCCAGCAGGGCAAGGCGATCGTCCGCAACGATACCGGCGTCGAGGAGGGCGGCGAGATCGCCATCCACTACGACCCGATGATCGCCAAGCTCGTCACCTGGGCGCCGACCCGCGGCGAGGCGATTTCCGCTCAGGCCGAGGCGCTGGACGCCTTCGCCATCGACGGAATCCGCCACAACATCCCGTTCCTATCCGCTCTGATGGCGCATCCCCGCTGGCAGGAGGGGTGCCTCTCCACCGGCTTCATCGCCGAGGAGTTCCCGGACGGGTTCACCGCCCCGGAGCCGGCGGGTCCCGTGGCGATCCGCATGATGGCGGCCGCCGCGGCCATCGACCACAAGCTCAACCAGCGCAAGCGCGGCATCTCCGGCCAGATGCGGGCTCCGGGCCTCTTCGCGTTCGAGCGCGACCGGGTCGTGATCCTGGCCGGTCAAACCTTCCCCGTCACCGTTGAGACTGAGGGCGAGGATCTCTTGGTCACCCGCGAGGACGGGACGGCCCTGACGGTGGCCAGCGTGTGGCGCCCCGGCGAGCCGGTCTGGATCGGGACGATCGGGTCGGAGCGTGTGGCGATCCAGGTCCGTAGCCTGCTCAACGGCGTGTTCCTGCAGCATGCCGGCGCGGCCGCCGAGGCCCGGGTCTACACCCGCCGCGAGGCGGAACTCGCCGCGCTGATGCCAGTCAAGGAGCAGGCGGGCTCGGGCAAGCAGGTGCTCTGCCCGATGCCCGGCCTCGTGAAGCAGATCCTGGTCGCCGAAGGCCAGGAGGTGAAGAACGGCGAGCCGATCGCCATCGTCGAGGCCATGAAGATGGAGAACGTCCTCCGGGCTGAGCGCGACGCGAAGGTGGAGAAGATCCACGCCAAGGAGGGCGACAGCCTCGCGGTCGACGCGGTGATCCTCGAGTTCGCCTGAGTGCAACGCGCGATGCCGCCGCTGCCGTGAGCACCAGTCCCGGCGCCATCCTGACGGGCAGACAAAGCTGTCGGCGACGGCGCTGAACGATGTCGCGGTGGCCGAGGTCGTCATCGGCTTCGTCATGCCGATGACGGCGCTGAGCTCCGGCGATCCGAATGCGCCGGAGGAGCTGTCGGGGCAGGTTTTCGCCGCGACGTCGTAGGACGGAGCCCTATCGGTCCAATCTGAGTCCCTGGGCCAGATTTCCGACGGCGGCTCACCCCGTGGCATCCCTGCTGGAGATGCCGTCATCACGGAAGACGGCCTCCGAGGTTGCTTCGCAGCACCGGGGATCGGGGGCTGGGACCGACTCCATGAAGATCTGCGGCTTCGGACGGCGTCGTGCGGCCCGCCGCGGTATGACGGGGACATCGGTCCGCGGCGCGGCGCGGACCGCGTCGAGGAACTAAACGGCACCACCGCATGCCCCTTTACTTCGCCTACGGCGCCAACATGGATGCCGCCGCGATGGCCCGGCGCTGCCCGGTTTCGCGCCTGATCGGGGAAGGCCTCCTGACGGGACATCGCTTCATCGTCATGCGCGAGGGCTACGCCTCGGTGGTTCGCGATCCCCGCCGCGCCGTCTGGGGCGTCGTCTGGGACCTCGCGCTCGATGACATACCGGCCCTCGACCGCTACGAGGGCGTGGCGGGCGGCCTCTACACGAAGGCTACGCTGCCGGTCAGGACCGAGGCCGGTATCCGGCGCGCCCTCATCTACCTCGGATGCTCCACCGCCCCCGGCCGTCCGCGGCCCGGATACCTCGAGGCGGTCGTCGCCGCGGCGCGCGCGGCGCAATTGCCCCCGACCTACATCCGCGAGCTCAGCAGTTGGACGCGGGGACTTACGGCCTGACGGTTCGGCAATGGGCCGGCACTTGGTACGCGACGTGCTTTCCCCGGATCGAGCTGGAGGGCGAGCGGCAGCACCGTGCCCGGCCAGCCATCCGTGATTGCGCAGCGCGCCCGTCGGTCAACGCCGATCGGCCGGCGCCTGTGAGGGAGCATGTCGCATGTCGTATCTGGCGCCTGCCGATTTCGTGAAAAAAGCCGTCGACGCCGGTGAGGCGAAGGTCTTCATGGCCACCAAGGACACCTTCATCCGAGCCTACATGGCCGGCGCGATCCTGGCGCTGGCCGCCGCCTTCGCGGTGACCATCAACCAGACCACCGGACAGCCGCTGGTCGCGGCGCTGCTGTTCCCGGTCGGCTTCTCGATGCTGTACCTGCTGGGCTACGACCTGTTCACCGGCGTCTGCGTGCTGACGCCTCTGGCGCTGATCGACAAGCGGCCCGGCGTCACCGTGGCCGGCGTCGCCCGCAACTGGGTGCTGGTCTTCGTCGGCAATTTCGCCGGCGCCCTCACGACGGCGGTGATGATGTCGATCGTGTTCACCTTCGGCTTCGCCACCGAGCCCAACGCCGTCGGCAAGCTGATCGCCGGGATCGGCGAGGCCCGCACCCTCGGCTACGAGAAGTACGGCGCCTCGGGCATGCTGACGCTCTTCGTCCGGGCGATGCTGTGCAACTGGATGGTCTCCACGGGCGTGATCGGCGCCATGCTGTCGACCTCGGTGCCCGGCAAGGTGATCGCCATGTGGATGCCGATCACGGTGTTCTTCTTCATGACCTTCGAGCACTCGGTGGTGAACATGTTCCTGTTCCCGTCGGCGATCCTGATGGGCGGCCACCTGACCGTGATGGATTACCTGATCTGGAACGAGATCCCGACGCTGGTCGGCAACATCGTCGGCGGTCTCGCCTTCACCGGCCTGATGCTCTACTCCACCCACGTTCGTACCGGCGCACCGCGCAGCGCCGCGGTTGGCGCGAGCCTCCGTCACCCGATGGCGGCCGAGTAGGACAACGGAGGCCCGCGCAGTCGCGCGGGCCGTGCCCGGTGGAGACGGACCTGATGAGCGCGACGCGCACCGTTTCCATCATCGTCCGGGGCCGCGTCCAGGGCGTCTCCTACCGGGTCTGGACCCGCTCCGAAGCCCGCGCGCGGGGATTGCGCGGTTTCGTGCGCAACCGCGACGATGGATCGGTCGAGGCGCTGTTCAGCGGACCGGCCGACGCCGTGGCGGCGATGGAGACCGCCTGCCGGTTCGGACCGCCCGGGGCGCGCGTCTCCGACATGGATGTCCGTGAGCGCGACGACCTCGCCGCGCCGGAGGGCTTCGAGATCCTGCGCGACTGACCTCCGCGGTGCTGGCCAGTCCGGGCGGGTTCTGAACGGGGCTTCGGGCTGCTATGGCACCGCGACCCCTCGCGAATCCGCCGTCCGGAGATCATGAACGACCTGACCGTCGGCAGCACCGCCTTCTCGCCCCTGGATCTCGGCGCGCTCCTCTACTTCATCCTGGCCTGGATGGCGTACGGGCTCTCGGTGGGGCGCCTGCGCGGGCGCATGGTCTCGCTCAGCCAGATCATGAACGGTCACCGCTCCAACTGGGCCCGGCAGATCATCGGGCGCGACAACCGCGTGGTCGACACGCAGATCAACGCGTCCCTGCAGAACGGCACCGCCTTCTTCGCCTCGACCTCCCTCATCGCCCTCGGTTCGGTGCTGACCCTGTCGCGCTCCGGCGACGACGTGCTGAACCTCTTCGCGACGCTGCCCTTCGGCACGGTGGCGAACCGCCTGACCTGGGAACTGAAGGTCGCCGGCCTCGCGGTGGTTTTCGTCTACGCCTTCTTCAAGTTCGCCTGGGCGTACCGCCTGTTCAATTACGCGGCGATCCTCCTCGGGGCCATCCCGTCGAAGGGCTCGGGCGCCAGCGAGGACGAGATGATGCGGGCGGTGCGGCGGCTCGCGGCCATGAACGTGACCGCCGGACGGCATTTCGCCCGCGGCCAGCGGGCCTTCTTCTTCGCGCTCGCCTATCTGGGCTGGTTCGTGAGCCCCTACGTGCTCATCGTCTCGACGACGGCGGTCGTCGTCATCATGTGGCGGCGGCAATTCGCCTCCGAAATCCGCAAGGCTCTGCTGGAGGCGGGGGAGGGACCCCACGAGGGGCCGCTGCCGATCTCCGCGAAGGATATCAGGTTATGACCGACGCCAAGCCGGACGATGCGGCGATCGAGACGACGATGCTCAGCCTCGTGGCGGAGCGCGGCGCCGACAAGACCGTCTGCCCCTCGGAGGTAGCGCGGGCCCTCGGGGGTCCGCATCCGGACGGCTGGGGGCCGCTGATGCAGCCCGTGCGCCGCGTCGCCGTACGCCTCGCCCATGCCGGCCGGATCGCGATCCTGCGCAAGGGGAAGCGGGTCGATCCGGACGATTTCCGCGGCATCTACCGGCTGGCGCTCCCGGGGGCGGGCGCTGGCTCCGGGCCGGGAAGCCAGTCGGGCGTGTAGCCGGACCAGCGGTAGGCGGCCAGGCCGACCCACTCCTTCACGGCGAGGTCGAGCTGGAGCAAACCGTCCGAGGCGAAGCCGTTGACGCGGGTCAGGTCCGACCAGCCCCGCGTCCGGTAATCCACCGGGAAGGCGTCGACTGTGAACCCGGCCTGCCGGAAACAGCCGATCGCCCGGGGCATGTGCCACGCCGATGTCACGAGGAGCCAGCGTTCCCCCGGCTTCGGCTGGACCAGCGCCGCCGTGAAGGCGGCGTTCTCGTACGTGTTGCGCGAGCGGTTCTCCAGGATCAGCCGCGTGCGGGGAACGCCGATGACGTCGGCCTGCCGGCTGATGACATCGGCCTCGGCGACGCCGCCGCCGATGAAGCCGCTGCCGCCCGAGAAGACGAGGCGCGCGCCGGGGAAGCGCCGGGCGAGCTCGGCGAGGTAGATCGGCCGTTCGCCGGCATCGTTCACGACGACCTGATCACGGGCCTCGGATAGGCCCGCCTCGACGGCGCCACCGAGCACGATGATGCCGGCCGGGGCCGGGGCGTCCGCGGGAAAGGGTGCGAAGCGCTGCTCCAGCGGCAGCAGGAGCGCTTCGGAGAGCGGCGCCAGACCGCCGAGCGCGAGGCCGAGGGCCCCGAGCGTCGCCAGACCGGTTCCGGTGCGCCGCAGCCGCGTCGTCGCCGACAGTAGAAGCCCGGCGAGGACGGTGAAGATGAAGAGGTTCGACGGGGTGATCAGGAAGTAGATCACCTTGGAGGCGGGAAAGAACACGGGCGATCAGGCCGGCTTCGTCTCGGCCTCGAACCGGGCGAGTGCCGCGGCATCGGGCGGCAGCAGGCTCGCGAGGCTCTCGCCCCGCTCGGCCTCGCGCTGGATCCAGAGATCGAGCCGCTGCTGCTCGACGGCCTCCAGGGCGACGCGCTCGGCGAGCGCGACCGGGAGGGCGACGATGCCGCTCTCGGTGCAGACCACGATATCCCCGGGATGGATCGCGGCGCCTCCGCACGCGACCGGCTCCTGCACGGACACGAGGGCCAGCGTCCCCGCCGCCGCTTCCGGCGCACTCCAGACCGGCAGCCCGACCACCTCCGGCAGGGCGGCGTCCGTGACGAGGCCCGCGGCGCCGCACTGGCCGAGCCGCGCCGCGAGGATCGCACCGAACGGCAGGGCGAGACCGGAGGCGGCTGTATCGATCACCACGATCGCGCCCTCGGGAATGGCGTCGACCGCCGCCGCGAGGTCGCCCACCGCATCGCCGCGGGCCGGGATCATCCGCAGCGTGTAGGCCTCGCCGATCGCGCGCTCGCCGCGGCCGGCCAGCCCGCGCGGGCTGAAGGCTTTCACGCCCGCGCGGGTGAGGGCGCGGGCGAGACTGGCCGGCGTCACGGCGGAGAGCGCGTCGCGCAAGGTCGGGTCGATCGCCATGGGGAACTCCGTCACGGCGGCCCGCTGCGGGCGGCGCGCCTTGCCAAGGTATATCTGCCAAGGTGTATCGGGCGGGCGCGCCGGCAAGCCCGAGGCGTGCTCAGCCGACCGGTTCGCCCAGCGCCCGCGCGGCGCCCGGACGCGCGGCGATGCTGTCGTACCAGCGGCGCAGCGCCGGGCGCTCGGCCCGCTCGGCCGGCAGATTGAGCCAGCGATGTGCCGCGCAGCCCAGGGCGATGTCGGCGATGCCGAAGCGATCGCCGGCCACGTAGGCCCGGTCGGCGAGGTGCCGCTCCAGGATCGCCGCCATCCCCTCGCTCCTCTTCAGGGACTCGGCGACGAGGGCGTGGTCGGGATCGGCGGACCGGAAGAGTTGCCAGAACGCGTCGCGCATGGCCGGCGTGAAGCTGGTCGACTGCCAGTCGATCCACTGCTCCGCGTGGGCCCGCGCGCGGGGAGCCTCCGGCAGCGCCAGGGCGGGGACGGTCGCCGCCAGGTAGCGCAGGATGGCGTTCGACTCCCAGAGGACGAAGCCGTCCTCCTCCAGGGTCGGGACCAGACCGTTCGGATTCAGGGCGCGGTAGGCGGGGTCGTTGACCACGCCGTGCGCACCGCCGGCCTCGATCCGCTCGTAGGCGAGGCCGGCCTCGTCCAGGCCCCAGACCGCCTTCTGCACGTTGACCGAGGTGAGCCGTCCCCAGAGCCTGCGCATCGTCTCAGAGTTCTCCGTCACGTTTCGGCGGGTAGGCGTGCTCGCGCCCGTTCGGATCTGTCACCTGCAGGCCGTCCGCGGCCTCGCGCAGGTAGCCGGGACCGACCGGGACCTTGCCATGACCGCCGGGGATGTCGAGCACGTAGGTCGGCTGCGCCAGCCCCGAGAGACGCCCGCGCAGCGACCGCATCAGCGCCTGGCCCTCGGCGACGCTCGTGCGCAGGTGACCGGTCCCGGGGGCGAGGTCGCCCTGGTGCAGGTAGTAGGGCTTGATCCTGTTCTCCACGAAGGCGCGCATGAGCGCCTCCAGGGTCGCGGCCTCGTCGTTGACGCCGCGCAGCAGCACCGATTGGCTGACCATGGGGATCCCCGCGTCGACCAGCCGCGCGCAGGCGGTGCGGGCCTCCGGGGTGAACTCCCGCGGATGATTGGCGTGCAGCGCCACGAAGACCGCGCCCCGGAACTGCCGCAGCGCCTGCACCAGAGCGTCGGTGATGAGGGCCGGCTGGACCACGGGCACGCGGCTGTGGAGGCGCATGACCCGCACGTGCGCGATGCCGGCGAGGCGCTCCGCGATCACGCCGAGCCGGCGGCTCGAGAGGGCAAGGGGATCTCCGCCCGTGAGCACCACCTCCCAGATCCGCGGATCCGCCGCGATGTAGGCCAGGGCGGCGTCGAGTTCGGCGTCGGTCAAAGTCCCGAGACCGTTCGGTCCGACCATCTCCCGGCGGAAGCAGAAGCGGCAATAGACCGGGCAGACGTGCAGGGGCTTGAGCAGCACGCGGTCCGGGTAGCGGTGGACGATCCCGGTCACCGGCGCGTGGGCGGCGTCGCCGATCGGATCCGCGCGCTCCTCGGGCTCGGTGACGCTTTCCCGGGCGACGGGAACGAACTGTCGGCCGATCGGGTCGTCCGGGTCATCGGGGTCGATCAACTCGGCCATGTCGGGCGTGACCGATACGGCGTAGCGCGCGATCACGGCGCGCAGGGCCTCGGCGTCGAGGTCGGAGACCAGCCCGGCGGCGGCGAGATCGGCGGCGCTGCGCAGGACACGGTTCACGGCAGGGTCTCCACGACCGGGGTCCAGATCACGTCGTCGATGCGGCTCGCCCCGCAGGCGAGCATCGCGAGCCGGTCGAAGCCCAGGGCGATCCCGGCGGCCTCGGGCATGTGCCCGAGCGCGGCGAGGAAGTCCTCGTCGATCGGGTAACGCTCGCCGTAGACCCGGAGCTTCTCCGCCATCTCGGCCTCGAAGCGGCGGCGCTGTTCCGCCGGGTCAGTCAGCTCGCCGAATCCGTTGGCGAGTTCCACACCGCAGGCGTAGAGCTCGAAGCGTTCGGCCACGCGGGGGTCGTGCGCCGCCGGGCGGGCCAGGGCCGCCTCGCACACCGGATATCCATACAGGATGGTCGGGCGCCCCATCCCGAGATGCGGCTCGATCCGCGCCACCAGGACGCGGGAGAACAGATCCGCCCAGGTGTCGTCGGCGGCCACCCGCAGACCTGCGCCGATGACGGCGTCGGCGAGGGCGTCGCGATCCGTCTCTCCGCTCGGCGCCACGGTTGCCAGCAGATCGATGCCGGCGAAGCGCTCGAAGGCCTCGGCCAGCGTCAGCCGCTCCGGCTCCGCGCGCGGGTCCGCCTCCCGACCCCGGAAGGTGAGCCGGCAGATACCGGCGGTCTCGGCGGTGAGGCTCAGGAGGGCGGCGCAATCCTCCATGAGCGCCACGTAGGCGGCGTCGGCCCGGTACCATTCCAGCATGGTGAATTCGGGGTGATGCAGCGGCCCTCGCTCGCGGTTGCGGAACACGCGGGCGACGCTGAACAAGCGCGGCTCCCCCGCGGCCAGCAGCTTCTTGCAGGCGAATTCCGGCGAGGTGTGCAGGTAGAGCGGCGTGCGCGCCCCGCTGGCGCCCAGGGCCTCGGTGGCGAAGGCCGACAGGTGGGCCTCGTTGCCCGGCGAGACCTGCAGGCAGGCGGCGTCGACCTCGACGAACCCGCCGGCGTCGAACCATGCGCGGAACGCGGCCAGGATGCGGTTGCGCAGGAGCAGCGCCGGGCGGCGATCGACGTGGCGGTCCGGCGACCACCAGGAATCGGCCGGCTGGCTCATGACCGGCCCCGGGTTCCCGGCGGCGATCCTCGTCGGTCGGGACGCGATCGGCTTCGGTCGGATTGCTCGTTCCCAGGCACGTCCGATCCTTGGCCCTGACCCTGGCGGGGCGCTACCGCCCTCGTCGCGACGCGCAGCCCGCCCCGGAGGCTTCACACCCGCGCGCTGGCAACCGGGCCGCAGATGCGATAGTGGCGGGGACCGAGATGCAGCGCCCGCGCTTGGCGCGTGCCGCCCCCCTTGTCAATGCAGGACGTCATTCCGTGAAGGTGATCGCTTCAACGCTCCGTAAGGGCAACGTCGTCGAGAAGGATGGCAGGCTTTACGTGATCCTGTTTGCCGAGAACATCCATCCCGGCAAGGGCACCCCGGTGACCCAGCTCGACATGCGCCGCATCACGGACGGCGTGAAGGTGTCGGAGCGTTACCGCACCACCGAGCAGGTCGAGCGCGCCTTCGTGGAGGATCGCGAGCACACCTTCCTGTACAGCGACAGCGAGGGGTTCCACTTCATGAACCCCGAGAATTACGAGCAGATCGCCGTTCCCAAGGACGTGGTCGGCGACGCCGCCCCGTACCTTCAGGAGGGCATGGCCGTGATGCTCTCGGCCCATAACGGCGTGCCGCTGACCATCGAGTTGCCGCAGCGCGTGACGCTGGAAGTCGCCGAGACGGAGCCGGTCCTGAAGGGCCAGACGGCGTCGTCCTCCTACAAGCCCGCCACACTGTCGAACGGCGTCCGCACCACCGTGCCGCCGCACATCGCGGCCGGAACCCGCGTCGTCGTCATGACGGCCGACGGTGCCTATGTCGAGCGCGCGAAGGACTGATCCGAGGATCCGTCAGCGCGTCCCCTGCGCGGCCCGCTCGATGGCCGCGTAGCAGCCCTGGGAGAGGGCCTGCGCGCGCAGGCGCTCGGATCCGCTGAACGGCCGTCCGTCCTCCCGAAACAGGTCCTCGCGCATCAACGCCTCCGAGGTGCAGCGGGCGGCGATCCGGCAGAGGGGCAGCTCGCCGCCGGTACGGGTGCAGATCGTCGCGTAATCGGCCCGGAAGGCCCGGACGCCGGCCCGCGGGTTGGGGCCGGTCAGCGTGACGAGGCCGGTCAGCAGCGCCAGCAGCACCGGCTGGTGAATGAGGTAGATGGCGAGGCTGTGACGTCCCGCGAAGACCGCCGATCGGGCGAAGGGCGACGCCGGTTGCCAGGCGCCGAGTCGGGAATCCGCCAGCCGCGGTAGGCCGATCCGCCCGAGCACGATGCCGGACAGCACGAGGCCGAACCACGGGAAGAGCGGCACGTAGTCGTTGGTCCGCGGCGTGACTGTCCCCAGTCCCAGGAAGAGCAGTGCCGGAGCGTCGAGGATCGGCGCCCGCACGAATTGCGGCGCGGCGATCACCGCCGCCGCCGCGAGCGCCGTGACGGGCGCCGGTAGGAACAGGAACGGCAGGCCGACCACGCTCGCGACCGCGATGCAGTGCAGGACGCCGAAGAACACGAAGGCGTCCGGGAAGGCGACCCAGGTTCCGATTGTCACCGCCAGGGCCGCGGCGCTGATCCGCCCCAGCCGCAGAAGCGTCGGCCTGAGGCGGATTCCCCGGCCGTTCATCAGCACCAGCCCGACGCCGACGAGCACCAGGAAGGTGCCGGCGATCAGTTCGGCGGCGAGCCGTCCGGCCGGCGTGCCCGCATAATTCTCCCCGGTCAGACGCAGATGACCGAGGTCCCAGAGCGTGTGGTAGGTCGCCATCGCGGCGAGCGCGGCGGCGCGGGTCGCATCGACGATCGGGAGACGGCGGCGCGTGAGGGCGGCGCCGGGTGCGGTGGCGGGACGGTCGAGGGCGATGTCTGCGCGCATGAGCCGATCCCAAACCATGTCGGCGGTGCAGATGCCATCCCGTCGCCGGCGACGGGGGACCTGACCGCGCGGGGTGCCGATCCGCTCTCGAAAACGTGACACGCGGTCAGGGTTGGATCCCCCTTCCGGTCGGCCGCCTTCGGTCACGAAATCGGCCCTGTGGTGATCGAACCGGAGCCCCGTTCGGCGCCCCTGCTGCGACCGATCGACTGTTGCTGCGCCGCCTCCCAGGGCCAAGATTGCATCTCGTGCGGCCTTTTCTGCCGGTCAAATGGGCTTCCCGGGAATCAGGACTTCGTTAATCTTGCCTTGAGAGCGCGCGGCGTGATTCGGTGTAGGTTGCTCGGCCATGTCTGACGAACGCGGAAGCGGGGCTGAGAATCCCGAGCGGATCGTGGGTCTTCGGACCGACGAGACCAACCCGCACGAGGAGGAGGCGCTCGACCTCGTCGAGGTGGCAGGCCGCATCAAGTGGTTCGACATCTCCAAGGGCTTCGGCTTCATCGTGCCGGACGACGGGGCGCCGGACATCCTGCTCCACGTCACCTGCCTGCGGCGGGACGGCTTCCAGGCGGCCAGCGAGGGCGCGCGCATCGTCGTGGAGGCCGTGGAGCGGCCGCGGGGTTGGCAGGCGTTCCGGGTGGTCTCGCTCGATCAGGCGACGGCGCTGCATCCCTCCGAGATGCCGATGCCGCGCACCCACGTCTCCGTGACGCCGACGAGCGGGCTGGAGACAGCCGTGGTGAAATGGTTCAATCGCCTGCGCGGCTTCGGATTCCTGACCCGCGGCGACGGCACTCCCGACATCTTCGTCCACATGGAGACGCTGCGCCGGTACGGCATCGCCGAATTGAAGCCCGGCGATGCGGTGCTGGTGCGGTACGGGGACGGGTCCAAGGGCGTCATGGCCGCCGAGGTGCGGCTGATCGACGGGGCGCTGCCGGCCTCCCACTGACGCGGCAGGCTCACGAGGCCGCCGCGTCGACGCCCGACAAGGCCCGACCTGACGAGGCTCCGCCTCGACCGGATCGGATTCCCTCTGCGGGCGTCCTGGTCTATGTCGGCGCACCCGGCCGAGCAGTTTGCGCGTCATCCCATGAGAGGCCCGAGCCCGTGAGAGTCCTGTCCCGTGCCGTCTCGGCCGCCGCGCTGGCCTGCCTGAGCCTCGCCGCGTCCGCGCCCTTCCCCGCCGTCCATGCCCAGGCGGCGCGGGCCGCGACCGCCAAGTCGGAGCCCTTGACGATCGTCACGCAGTCCGGTCCCCGTCGCTTCGACGTGGAGGTGATGCGCGACGATGCCGGGCGGTCCCGCGGCCTGATGTTCCGCCGGAGCATGGCGCCCGATCACGGGATGCTCTTCGATTTCGAGCGGGATGAACCCGTCACGATGTGGATGAAGAACACCTATCTCCCGCTCGATATGGTCTTCATCCGGCCCGATGGCACTATCAGCCGCATCGCCGCCGATACGGAGCCGCTCTCGACCGCCATCATCCCGTCCGGCAGTCCGGTCGTCGCCGTCCTCGAGCTCAACGCCGGGACAGCGGCGAAGCTCGGGATCAAAGCCGGCGACCGGATCGAGCATCCCTTGTTCAAGGCGCGCTGACAGGCGCCGCGCGATCAGTGAACGCATCGGGAACAATCGCCTTGACCGCCGCAGAGATCCGCGCCAGTGTTCCGGCAATGTTCCGGGAGGCCGGGACGGTGCTCCAGCGCGGAGGATCCGATGAGCGACGTGGCCGGGGCCGAGCTGTTCGGCAATGACGATTGGTCGGTGCAGGCGGACGGGATCGAGCACCGCGCCACCGGTTATTTCATCGCCCGGGAGGTCGTTGCGGCGCGGCGGGCGGAGGGCCTGTGGGACTGGCCGCTGCAGATGGCCGAGAAGCGCTGGTGCCGGCCGAGCCTGTTCCGCGAAGCGTTCCTCGCCGCCCTCGACCGGTTCGGGATCGGACGCGACGCCGACCTACTCCGCTCCTTCGCGCTCGGCTACGGCATCCGGGCCGTGATGTCGCCGGCCGCGGATGTCTTCGTGAGCCTGGCCGACGTGCTGCAGCCGCGCGACGCGCCCGAGACCGTCCGGACGGCGCACCGACGGCCGGCCCGCGCGCTCGCCGCCGCAGGGGCGTGACGACCTCGGCGCCTTTGCCGCCGGGCCGATGAATTGACCGCGACCTGCATGCCCGGATAGCCCTCCATATCGGGGTTTGGGAGCGTCCTTATGGCAGAGCAGGATCAAGCGGGACTCGACGGGTTGATCACACCGCCGCTGTCACGGCGCGGCTTCGTGATGACGAGCCTGATGAGTGGCCTCACGCTGGCCACGACCCGCGTCGAGGCTCAGGTGATCCATACCGACACCGCGGGAATCGAGGCCGGCGAGGTGAAAATCCCGGCGGCGGACGGACCGATGCCCGCTTATCGCGCCGTTCCCGAAGGGGCGGGTCCCTTCCCGGTCGTCCTGGTGATCGAGGAGATCTTCGGCGTCCACGACTACATCAAGGACGTCTGCCGGCGTCTCGCCAAGGCCGGCTACTGCGCGGTTGCCCCGGAACTGTATGCCCGGCAGGGTGATCTCTCCACGATGACGGATGCCAAGGTGATCATCCGGGACGTTATCTCGAAGACGCCGGACGCGCAGTGGATCGGCGATCTCGACGCCACCGCGGCCTGGGCGGCCTCGGCCTCCAAGGGTGATCTGAACCGCCTCGGCGTGATGGGCTGGTGCCGCGGCGGACGCGACGTGTGGCTCTACGCCGCGCATCGCCGCGACCTCAAGGCGGCGGTCGCCTGGTACGGACCCGTCGGCGGCGAGCGCACGGACATCCAGCCGCGGACCGCGGGTGACGTGGCCGCCGAGATCAACGCGCCGCTCCTCGGCCTCTACGGAGGCGCCGATACCGGCATCCCGGTCGCAGCCGTCGAGGAGGCCCGCGACAAGGCGAAGGCGGCAGGCAAGAGCGTCGAGCTGGTGGTCTATCCCGACGCGCCGCACGGCTTCCACGCCGATTACCGCCCGAGTTATCGTCGCGAGCCCGCCGAGGACGGCTGGAGCCGGGCGCTCGCCTTTCTCAAGGCGCACGGCGTCGGCTGACATCGTCGATCTTCGGCTCGGAAGGGGACGATCATCGCGGTCTGTGTTACTCAGGACACGGCCACAACTTGTCGATTATGCAAGGATCCAAGGAGGATCTGTGCCTGCGCGGGTCCGGCACTTCGTTGCGATCGGTCCGTTGAACCGATCGCGGCGATCGCCGTTCAGCCCCAGTAGAGTGTCCTGGCCCATGAGCGAACCGGTACAGCCTGGCCAGAAGCCCGTCATTCTCGTCGTGGAGGACCAGCCCGACGAGCGCTTCCTCGCGGCCACGTTGCTGGAGGATACCGGTTTCACGGTGATCGAGGCGGAGACCGCCGACCGGGCGCTCGCCATCCTGAACGATCGGGGCGACGAGGTCAGCGTCGTCTTCTCGGACGTGCGCACCCCCGGCCCGATCGGCGGATTCGAGCTGGCGCGGATCATCGGGGTGACGTGGCCCCGGGTGCGCGTCCTGCTGACCTCCGGCGATGCGGGCGATCAGCCGAGCGACCTGCGCGTGTCGGCCACCTTCATCCCAAAACCCTGGCGCGCCGAGGACATCCTCGCCTGGGTGGAGCAGGCCGCGGGCCGGCCCTCGGCCGCGCCTGGTCCGTCCGTCATCGGACCGGGCGGAAAAATTATCACGCCGGGTTTGGAAACCTGAGGCGACGGCGGTGTTGTACGCCACTCCCGGCGCATGCTGCGTCCGGTCCAACCCAATACAATCGATCCCGTACGCAACCATGAAGATCGTCGCCGCCAATCACGCCGATAGCCTCCGTCGCCCCGGCTCGTGGGATACGGACGCGATCGCCGTCCTCGATACCGTGCGGGAGGAGCTTCGCGGCTTCTACGGCGACGCCCACGACGACCTGCCGGTGGAATTGACCACGTTGGCGCAGCGTCTCGACAGCATCGAGCCGGGGCAGGGGCGCGCAGCCTAGGCCTGACATCCGGCCGATGTGGAACATCCTCTGACGCGGCAGAACGAGGTCGCCACGATGAGGTCGGCGGTGAGTCGCCAAGACCGGAGAATCTGCTATTCAGCGCTCTCTGGATCTGCCGACGCATCGCGTCTCTCAATCGAGCCCTTCATGCGTCTCCCTGATCTTCGCGGATCGCTCGCCGCGGCCGCGATCCTGGCCCTGTCCGGCCTCGCCGCGCAGGCCGCCACACCGCCACCGCAACCGGCCGAGGGGCCGGGCGGCGTCGGTGATCGCAAGGCGACCGTGACGAAGCGCCTGCTGGGGCGCGGCACGGCCACCACCTTCGCGTTCTACGCCGCCGGCGACGCACCGCAGGCCGGCCGGCCGGTGGCGATCCTCCTGCACGGCTGGGGCGTGGTGAACCCGCAGAGCTACGGCGGCTGGATCGATCACTTGGTCCGCCAGGGCTGGCTCGTTCTAATGCCGCGGTTTCAGGAGGTGAACCGGACTCGTCCGGCAGATGCGCCCGGTATCGCCGAGAATCTTCTGAAGGCCGCCTTCGGCGATCTCGCGTCGGACGCTGCGGCCAAGCCCGATCTCGCGCGCGTCGCGATGATCGGCCACCTCGCCGGGGCGCCGCTCGCCATGGACCTGGCCGCCGATTCCAAGACCCGTGGCCTGCCGATCCCCAAGTTGATCTTCGCGGTGACGCCCGGCGGCATCGCGAGCGGCCCCAAGTCGCGGGGCATCACCCTCGGCGACCTGGCGTCGATCGATCCGTCGACCCTCATCGTCACCATGGTCGGCGACAAGGATACGCGGGCAGCCGATCTCGCCGCCAAGCGCCTGCTGCGCGAAGCCGCGGCCGTGCCACTGGAGCGCAAGCTGTTCGTGCGCGCGCTCTCGGACGATCACGGCTTCCCCGCGCTCACCGCGACGCTGGCGGCGCCGGCGGGGCTCGATACCGCCTACGACGGCGGGGCGATCAAGCCGGGTCCGGAGCCCAAGGACGCGAAGGAAGCCACCAAGCCGCCGCCCTTCCGCTGGTCGGCCGACATGGCGCTGACGGGCGAGCAGCAGACGCTGGTCTCCCAGATCAATGTCGCCCGGGTGGACGCCCTGGATTACCTGGGCTTCTGGAAGACCTTCGACCTCGCCGCCGCGGCGGCGTTCGGCGGCTCGGACGCCACCGCGCTCAAGAACAATGCGCGGCTCGCCGACATGGAACGTTGGAGCGACGGCTGGCCTGTCAAGCGGCTCGCGGTGGAAACGCCCCGTCCGACGCCGGCGGTGCAGGCCGGGAGCCCGGCGCCCGCACCCCGCAAGCGCTGACGCGCGGCGCCCTTGGCGACGGCGTCGGCGCCTTGGCGTTGGCGCGAGGCTTGCTAAGCTGATCCCGTTCGAAACGGGGTCTGATCATGCCCGAGTTCGTCGCCAGCCTGCTCGCCGCAGCGGCCTTCTGCCTGACGCTGATGGCGCTGAACGCACTCACCCGGGTGCTGATCCAGGCGCAACTCGCCCTTCCGGACCTCGGAGAGACGGGGTTCCTGCAGATCGGCGGCGCCCTGGTGGTCGCCCGCGTGGCGTACCACCGGGCCCCGCATCGTCGGACTTTCTGAGGATCCGCGGACCCCTCGGCCCGGGCTCGCGAAATTCCCCGGCGGTCCTGTTCGGACACCGCGCGACCTTCGCTCGTTCGTCGAGGTTCCGTCATCCGGCCACCTCCTGCGGTGAAGGACGCGGAGAGCAACCCTCGCGGGGCCTTCGGGACGCGCAGAAGTGCCGGAATTCGTCCTGCGACGCTCGCCGATCCGGGCGCCTCCGTCGGGGGCGGGGTCCCGGTTGTCCCCTAGCGCAGGAAGGTTCCGAACGAGCGGGGTCCATTTCCTGTCGGAATGGTCTTGAGGACCTTGAGCGTCTGCGCGTCGAGGACACTGAGCGTGTTGTCGCCCCAGTTGGCCACGTAGATCCGGCCAGCGCCGTCGGCCGCGATGCCTTCGGGATGATCGCCCACATCGATGTCGTCGATCGGCTTGAGGGTCGCCAGATCGAAGGCCGTGATGCTGCCGGCATACTGGTCGGTGACGAAACCCCGCCCGCCGGAGAGGGCGATGACGTAGGGGCGCCGGCCGGTCGGGATCCGGCCGATCTCACGGCCGGCGGCGAGGTCGATCACCGAGACGTCGTCGCTCGTCACGTTGGCCGTGTAGGCGCGTCCGGCGGGCGCATCGAGGGTGATGCCGAATGGATGCTGCCCGACCGGGATGACCTTGGTCTCCCGGCGCGCCTCAGCATCGACGACCGAGACGGTGTCGGCCTCGCGGTTCGCCACGTAGAGCGTCGCCCCGTCCGGACTGACGGCGATTCCGGACGGCGATGCGCCGACCACGATCTCGCCGTCCGGCGTCAGGGTGCCGTCGCACTCGGACAGCACGAACAGGCGATGACCGTACCAATCGGCCACGTAGACCCGGCCGCCCCGCGGATCGGCCGCGATGCCGAGCGGTCCCCCGGGCAGGGGCACCTCCGACAAGACACGACCGGCGTCGAGGTCGATCACCGCCAGACCGTGACCTTCGGGCCGGGTGACGTAGGCGCGCTTGCGATCCGAAGAGAGCGCGATCCCGGCGGGCGCCCCGTCGACCGGGATGCGCCGCACGACCGTGCCGGCGGCGAGGTCGACGATCTCGACCGCGCCGCCGAGTTGGGCCGTGACGACCGCTTCCCGCGCCGGCTCGGCATGCGCGGCCGACGCGATGAGGACGAGGCCGGCGGCGCGTGCCGCCTGGCCCAGCCGCAGCTTCATGAACCCTTCTCGACCTTCGCCTTGAGGTTCGCGAGGCTCGCCTTGATCCAGTCGCCGACGCCCTTCTCGGACGCTTCGTCGTTCAGGTTCGGCGGCGGATCGTTGTTCATGTACCCGCGGTAAAAGGCGGCCTTCCACTCGACCTTCGACTTCGCGTCGCCGGCCGGCTCGACCGTGATCGTCGCCGAATAGTCGTTGGCAGGCAGATCCTTCACGTCGACCTTGTCGATATAGTAGGACCAGGTCTTGTCTTCGGGCTTGTACTTGTTGCTCGTCTCGGCGATCTGATCGCCGTTCTTCAGCGTCAGGGTGCGCTTGAACTTGCTCGCCGGATCTCCGGTCAGCTCGGTCTTGGCGACGTTCTGAACCCAATCGGCGTTCTTCACGTCGCCGACGACCGCCCAGACCTTGTCGGCCGGCGCGTTGATCTCGATCGACTCGGTGATCTTGCGCCGGGTCGGGCCATGGGCCTGCGCGGTGGCGGCAACTAGCGCCGCCGTGGCCGCCAAGGCCAGGGTAATTTTCTTCATCTTGTCCTTCTCCTCCCGCCTTCAGCGGTCGTCGCGACCGAGAACGCGCGCCTCGGAGCCGAGAGCCGCCGCGACCTTGTCCTCGATCCAGCCCCAGGCCTCGCGCTCGCGTGGACCCGCGGTCTTGCCGATGGCGATGGCGAGATAGGCCATCTCCGTCAACACCTTGTCGGGCTCCAGCATGTGAAGCCGCGTTGAAAGAATGGCGGCCTCCAGAACGGCGGCCTGGGCGCGGTTATAACCGATGAAGGGTGCGTGCGCCGCGCTGTGGACCAGGCGTCCGAGGAAGCGCGGCCGCGTCTCGTGGTGCTCGACACCGGCGACCTCGAACTCGGCATGGCCGAAGCTGTCGGCGAGGCGGCGGCCCGGGATGACGTCACAGGCCCGCGTCGGCCACTCGCGCCGGCCGGTCACGGCGCCGGCGATCACCCTGATGTCGCGCGGACTGGAGGCCGCGAAGCTGGGAATCGCCTCCAGGTTGACGATCGTCGGTGACGGTCGAAACGGCGCCAGCACATAGCCGTCCGCCTCGCCGATCAGGCCGAAGGGGACGAGGTGCAATTCACCCGCAGGTGACACGGTCGTGACGACGGTCTCCAGGATCAGCGGCATCGGATCACGCCCTGTCGGCCGGCACGAGGCGGCCACAGACCAGCTTCGCCGGCGGGTCCTGCGGTCGCTCGGGGGCGGATTCGGCGCGCGCCTCAGCCTCCGACACGGTGCGGGGCGGACCCGCATCGGCCTCCGGCCCGGACAGGCGCGCGTCGCGGGTGCCCGGCGGCGGGGCGTCGGGCCCGGAATGGCGGGTGTGACCCGCCTTCTTGAAAGCGGTGGCGTCCTCGAGATCGGCATCGGCAGCGCAGCCCCAGTCGAGGGGTTCGTCCTGCACGTAGCGCTTGCCGAGCCGCCACGCGGTCTCGGCCTTGGCGAGTTCCGCACCGAGGTAGAAGGCGTGGGCGCCGTCGCTCGCGACGTCCAGGTCCGGGAAGAAGGCCATCGCGTCGGTCCCGACCTTGTGGATGTCGCGGTTGTAGACGTGGATCCCGTCCTCCGCGACCGCGATCCGGTAGTTCGGATCGCGCACCTCGGAGGCGGCCTGGGTAAGCTCCTCGGAGGTCTGGACGAAGGGACGCTTGTCGTGGAGCGCCAGCAGGGCCCGGCCGTAGCCCTTCGGGAGCGAGGAATCGGCCTTCGCGGCATACATCACCCGTCTCGCGGCGTCGTGCTCCTCGACGGTTCGGCGGGTGTGGTTTGAGACCTGGACGATCAGCACGTTGCGGATGGCGAGTTCGGAGCACATGCCGACGAGGAGCGCGGTCACGCCGAGCGAATCCGCCTCGGTCAACTCGGTCAGGTTGCCGGTGCCCATCATCATCTCGATCCCGGGCCAGCGGGCGCGGGTGTCGCGGTAGCGTGCGACAGAGTCGACGAAGCCGTGGTGGATCGGCTCGAGAATCGGATCCGCCAGGAACGGTCGCCCGGCCTCCTGCATCCGAGCGATGGCACGGTCGAGGGAGGGCAGGTCGTCCGGACGCGTCGGCACGAGCACCGGCACCGCCTCGGTCTCGAAGGCGAGGTCGAGGGTTTCCTCGTTCAGGCTCAGCAGGAAATCGGCTCCGGCCGCCGCGCCGCGGGCGAGTTCCTCGCGGGAGAACGAGTCGACGCTGACCTTGAGCCCCGCGTTCTTCAGAGCCCGCACCGCGTCCTCGAGGTGCGGGAAGGGCGTGTCGGGCAGGCCGCCGAGATCGATGACGTCAGCGCCCCGCCGCGCGAGGTCGAGCCCCTTCGCCAGGATCTCGGCGACGCTCATCTTCGACGCATCGACGATCTCGGAGAAGATCCGCAGGTCGTGGCGGGAGAGGTCGACCTTCCGGGCGGTCAGGCCGAGCCAGGCGGGCAGGTCGACCACCTCATCGGGGCCGCGCTCCACGGGAACACCGAAATGTTCGGCGAGGTGCTGAGGGTTGGCCCGGCAACGACCCGGTAGGATCACCCGGGTGGCCGCCTCGGGCAGCGTGACGCGGCGGCGAATGATCTCCTCAGTCATCAACGCCGCGACCTTCACGCCGGCATCCGCGATGCTCCACCGGAACGTCTCGGGCAGGCCGGCCGCGACCTTCTCCAGGCGGGCCCGGGCGAGGCGACCGGTGATGAAGACGAGGTGCTCGGGCGCGCTCATGCGGCATCCCTCATGGCGACCGCCACGGTGCGGCTCGGTCCCCAGATCTCGATCCGGCCACCGTAGCGGGCCGCGAAGGCCGGAAAGGCGGCGTCCACGAGACCGTGCTGCGCCAGCGTGGCGGCATCCTGCCCGCCGGCGGCGTCCGCCGACTTCACCAGCACGCAGCGATCCGCATCGATCCGACCGGCGAGCCAGAGGGCGAGGCTGTCGGAGGTCACGTCCCAGGTCTCGGGGATGTCCGGGTGCCCGCCCCGCAGTCTGCGCGGGTTCCAGATCCGCGCCGTGACGGTGGTGGATTCCGCCCAGGGCTCGAAGCTCTGCACGAGCCGCGGCTCGATCCCTCGGAAGATTCCGGCCGCGTCGCTCATGGCATCCAGGGCCCGGCGATGGGCCTCGGCGTCGCTGAAGCCCTCGCGGGCCTGAGCCGCCCGCACGGCGCCCGCGAAGGTGCCGCCGCCCGGGACGACGATGCAGCGTCCATGCGTGCCGTCGGCCAGGGCTTGCAGCACGGCGCGGCGGCGGTGTGGATCCGCCTCCAGGCTGCCGCCGATCTTGAAGACCGCAGTCACGCGGCGTCCCGCCGGCTCGGCCGCAGGACCCGCAGCGCCTCAGCGATCCGCAGCGGATCGATGCCGTTGCGCCGGTCGAAGTCGCGGCAGAGGCCGCCGCGGAACCCGAGGTAATCCGAACCGTGTCCCAGGAGGTTCGGGATGTCGATGACGCGCAGCGAGCCCGCGAGGCCGCTCATGAGCCCGTGCCGGCGGCAGGCGGCCGTGAAGGCCGCCAGATCCTCGGGCCCGGCCAGATCGGGCAGGCGGGCGCCGCCCTTGCCCGCGGTATCGATCATGGCGCCGGCGAACCCGGCCCGCGCCAACTCCGGCACCAGCGCGGCTGCCGGCCCGTCCTCCGCGAAGAGCACGGCGATGAGCCGGCCGGGCGCCGCGGCGGCAAGCTCGGCGCGGGCCGCGATGGTCCGCCGACCGTCCGCGTCGAGCCCGGTCTTCACCCAGTCGACGCCGGTCGCCGCCATCGCGGCCACGCCCGTGGCGACGGGATCGGCCACCGCGCTGGTCTGTGCGGCGCCGGCCACGCGGACCACGATCTCGCGCACGACGACCGGGTCGAGGGCGCCCAGGGCACCCCGCCCGGGGTCCTTGGCGTCGATCAGGTCGGCACCGGCGAGCCGCGCCGCCTCGGCCTCGGCGGGGTCGCGGACGCTGACGAGGAGACGGGGGAGGGCACTGTCTTCGATGGTGGACGCGGGCACGGACGACTCAAAATGTGACGGAACGCCTCAGGATTTCCCGGGGAGCGGCTCGGCGAGCAGGCGGTTCTTCACCACCCACCGCATGGCGTGGGCCCAGGTGTCCTCGGTGTCGGCCCGGATCGTCACCTGGCCACCCCGCACCGTCTTGCCGGTCTCGGCCTCGGCGATGGTGACATTCAGATTGAAGATCTGACCCGATCCCTTCTCCACATAGCCGGTCACGACGAGGTCCGCACCCAGGCTCTTGCCGATATCCGACGCGCAGCCGTTGCACTTGTAGAGCGGTCCCTCCTTCGCCACGATATCGGCCTTCGGCGCCGTGTCGACGATCTCCAGCCCAGCCTTCTCGTGGAGCGCCTTGCGCAGTTCGTCGGTCACGAGGGCGAGCTTCTTGGTGTCAGCCGGCCGGGCTCGGGCTCCGTACGAGGCGCCGGGCTCGAACAGCTCCACCGTGAACACGGCGGCCTTCTCGGCACCGAGGGCGGCACCGGGCAGACCTGCCCCCAGGGCGACGGGACCGCACGCAATGGCCGCTTGCAGGGTCAGGTGGCGCATGGATGGGCCTTTCTCTCGACGATCCGGCCGCCGCCTCGGGCGACCTCGGTCCCCGCATAGGTCGGGCGAAGGGACAATTTGGCAATGTACTTCGCGGCTTCCATGACCCACGACGGGTCGCGACGGGCCACGACGGGATCGTGAACGTCGGGACGACCAGTCGCGGTTGAGCGGCCGGAGCGGAAGCTGATAGAGGCCGCGCCTATGCACGATCCTGCATTCGAGACCCTTGTCCCGCGGCCCGGCCGTCGGCGGCTGATCCGGACGGCGCTCGTCCTGCTCGCACTGGCACCGGCCGTCGGACACGCGCAGCAGCAGGCGCCGCAGCCCGCGCCGCCACCACCGACGCAGCCGCTCGACACGCATATCGGCCTGATCTACCGGCCGCAGCCCGCCCCGTCCTCCTACGACGCCGAGGCGGCGCCCGAGGATGAAGGGCTCGCCGGCGCCAGGATGGGCATCGCCGACAACAACACCACCGGCCGCTTCACCAAGCAGACCTACGCGCTCGACGACGTAGCGCTCACCGACGACAAGTCGGATCCGGTGGCGGCCGCCAAGAACCTCGTCGCGAAGGGGGTCCGCTACCTCATCCTGGCGCTGCCGGCCGACGCGGTCCTGGCGGTGTCGGATGCGGTGAAGGATTCGGGTGTGGTCGTGCTCAACGCGGGCGCCTCGGACGACCGGCTGCGCGGCGCGGATTGCCGCGCCAACGTGTTCCACGTCCTGCCGTCCCGGGCGATGCTCACCGACGCCCTGGCGCAGTACCTCACGGTGATGCGCTGGCGGAAGATCTTCCTGATCGTCGGCCCGACCGATGCCGACAAGGCCTATGCCGACGCGGTGCGCAACTCGGCGCGGAAGTTCGCGCTGAAGATCACCGCGGAGAAGCCCTGGACCTTCGGCCCGCTCGCCAAGGCGCGCGGCGACACGCCCACCCGGGCGGAGGCGATGGTCTTCACCCGGGGCCTCGATTACGACCTGGCGATCGTGGCCGACGAGGAGGGCGACTGGGGCGACTACGTCTCCTACCGCACGGTGGATCCCCGGCCGGTCGGCGGCACGCAGGCGCTGACGCCGACGACGTGGTCCCCGGTTCTCGAGACCTGGGGTGCCGCGCAGGCGCAGAACCGGTTCCGGCGGCTCGCCTCACGGCTGATGCGCCCCCTGGATTATCAGGTCTGGGCCGCGGTACGGACGGTCGGCGAGGCCGTGACCGCCAAGAAGACCAACGATCCGGCGGTGATCGCGCCCTACCTGGTGGAGCCGGATTTCACGCTGCCGGCCTACAAGGGCGTGCCGCTGAGCTACCGGCCCTGGGACCATCAGCTGCGGCAGGCGATCATCGTGGTTCAGCCTAAGGCGCTGGTCTCCGTGGCGCCCGAGCAGGGGTTTCTGCACCAGCGCACGCCCCTCGATACGCTGGGGGTGGATCTTCCGGAGACCACCTGCAAGTTCAAGTGAACGGGGTGCCTGCGGCGTTGATGGACGCGCGGCACCCTCGCAACGCGCGGAAATCGCACTACTATTGGCCGACGAGAACGTCCCGTCAGGACGTCGGGAAGGCGCAAGGGAAGGGAATGGCATGAGCGGCCGCGTCGAGGCAGGTCTGAGTGTGTTCGCCCTCGGTGCGTGGTTCGCCCTTTCCGGGCCGGCCGCCGCCTACACCGCCTACATCACCAACGAGAAGGGCAATTCGGTCAGCGTCATCGACACCGCCACGATGGCGGTCACCGGCACCTGGAAGGTGGGTCGGCGGCCGCGCGGCGTGACCGTGTCGAAGGACGGCAAGGAGCTGTTCGTCTGCGCCAGCGACGACGACCGCATCGACGTGCTCGACACCAGCTCCGGAAAGGTCGTGCGCTCCCTGCGGTCGGGCCCCGACCCGGAGCAGTTCATCCTCGATGCCTCGGGCAACCCGCTCTACGTGGCCAACGAGGACGACAGCCAAGTCACCATCATCGACATCGAGAAGAACAAGGTGCTGGCCGAGGTGCCGGTGGGTGTCGAGCCGGAGGGGATGGGCCTTTCGCCGGACGGGAAGATCCTCGTCAACACCTCCGAGACGACCAACATGGCCCACTTCATCGATACGAAGACCTTCCAGGTCATCGACAACGTGCTGGTGGATGCCAGGCCGCGCTTCGCGGAGTTCACCGCGGACGGCAAGTTCCTGTGGGTGTCGGCCGAGGTCGGCGGCACGGTCAGCGTGATCGACGTGGCGCAGCATCGGGTGATCAAGAAGATCACCTTCAAGATTCCGAGCGTGAACGACGAGGCGATCCAGCCGGTCGGCATCCGGATCACGAAGGACGGCAGCAAGGCGTTCGTGGCCCTCGGTCCGGCCAACCGCGTCGCCGTGATCGACGCCAAATCCTACGAGGTCGAGAAGTACCTGCCGGTGGGCCAGCGCGTCTGGCAGCTGGCCTTCACGCCGGACCAGAAGATGCTGTTCACCACGAACGGCACGTCGAACGACGTGTCGGTGATCGACGTGACCGCCGAGAAGGTGGTCAAGAGCATCCCGGTCGGCCTGTTGCCCTGGGGCGTGGCGATCTCACCGAACTGATCCGACGCGGCCTGCCCGCCGCAGTGAACGCGGGTCGCGGAACACGCGGCGCCGAGATTTGGGGAACGACAGGATGCGGATCTTTCGGATGGCGGCCCTCGCCTGCGCGGGGCTGCTCGCGGCCGGGCCGGCGCTGGCCCTGGACCTGACCAAGAAGCGCGAGAACCTGCCGGACCTCGTCCTGGGCGATGATCAGGGCAATGACTTCGCGGTCGAGAACAAGGACATCACCCTGGAGTCCGGGAAGGCCTACCGCCTGCGGATCGTCGCGAAGGGCCGTCAAGAATACAAGTTCTATGCTTCGGAGTTCTTCCGATATATCTGGTTCAATCAGATCGTGATCGAGCACAAGGAGATTCACGGCGGCGGCCCGCCCGACCATCTCGAGTTCGACGATCCCGGCGAGATCGCCATCGAGTTCGTCGCCATCAAGCCCGGCACCTACACCTGGGAGGCGCGGGGCCTGGAGTCGAAGGGCATGACCGGCACTCTGACGGTGAAGTGATGCGTGCATTCCTGATGGCTTCCTGCCTCGTCCTCGCGGGCCCCGCGCTCGCCGCCGACGATGCGTCCTCCTGCGCCGAGGGCATCACGATGATCCGCGACGCCCTCGCGCTGAACCCGCCCGAAACGGCTGTGCCCAAGCTCAGGAAGGCCCTGCGCGTCGCCGAGCGGGAGCAGAAGGAGGGCGAGTTCGACGAGTGCCTCGACGCGGTCGCCGACGCCCGGAAGGTGCTGGGACGATGAGCCCCGCGGGGACGCCGGCCCTCCAGGTGGAGCGGGTCGGCCACCGGTTCGGGGCGCGGGCTGCGCTGGACGACGTCTCGCTCGCGGTCGCGCGCGGGCGCTTCGCCGCGCTCCTCGGGCCCAACGGCGCCGGCAAGACCACGCTGTTCTCGGTGATCACGCGGCTCTACAACAATCAGACGGGACGCGTGGCGATCTTCGGCCACGCGCTCGACCGGGAGCCCTCCCGCGCCCTCGCTCGCCTCGGCGTGGTGTTCCAGGCCCGGACCCTCGATACCGATCTCACCGTCGAGCAGAACCTTCTCTACCACGCGAGCCTGCACGGGATCGCCCGCGCTGCAGGCAAGGCCCGCGTCGGCGTGCTGCTCGACCGGGTCGGTCTGGCGGACCGGCGCCACGACAAGGTCCGCACGCTCTCGGGCGGCCAGTCGCGCCGCATCGAGATCGCCCGCTCGCTGATCCACCGGCCCGACCTTCTGCTCCTCGACGAGCCGACCGTGGGCCTCGACCTCGAGTCGCGGGCCGACATCGTCGCGATCGTCCGCGCCCTGGTGCGCGAGGAAGGCCTCTCGGTGCTCTGGGCGACCCATATCTTCGAGGAGATCGACCCCGAGGACGATGCCGTCGTGCTCCACCGGGGGCGCATCGTGGCCCGCGGCCGAGCCGGCGCCATCGGCGCCCCGGGCGAGGCCTTGGCCGACGCGTTCCGCCGCATCGTGGCCGAGCCGGGGCGGGCCGCGGCATGAAAGCCGACGTGACCGCTCAGCGCATCGGCCGTCTGGACGCCGTCGGCTACCTCATCTGCCTCGGCGGCATCGTTCGCCGGGAACTGCTGCGCTTCTTCAATCAGAAGGAGCGGTTCTTCTCGGCGCTGGTCCGCCCGCTGGTCTGGCTGTTCATCTTCGCGGCGGGGTTCCGCAACACGTTGGGCGTGTCGATCGAGCCGCCCTACCAGACCTACGTCCTCTACGAGGCCTACGTCGTCCCCGGCCTCGCCGTGATGATCCAGCTGTTCAACGGCATGCAATCGTCCCTCTCGATGGTCTACGACCGCGAGGTCGGCTCGATGAAGGTGCTGCTGACCTCGCCCTATCCGCGCTGGCTGCTGCTGCTCGCCAAGCTGATCGCGGGCGTCGCGGTCTCCATCGTCCAGGCCTACGCGTTCCTCGCGGTCGCGTATTTCTGGGAGACCGACATCCCGCCCCTCGGCTACCTGACGGCACTCCCGGCTTTCCTGGCCACGGGGCTGATGCTCGGGGCGATCGGCCTGTTCCTGTCCTCGCTCGTGCGCCAGCTCGAGAATTTTGCGAGCGTGATGAACTTCGTGATCTTCCCGATGTTCTTCGCGTCCTCGGCGCTCTACCCGCTGTGGCGGATCCGGGAATCCTCCGAGACCCTGTACTGGATCTGCGAGTTGAACCCGTTCAGCCACGCGGTGCAGCTCGTCCGCTACGCCCTCTACGTCCAGTTCGAGCCGGTCGCCTGCGCGGTGGTGGTCGGTGTCGCACTCGCCTTCTTCGGCATGGCGGTGATCGCCTACGACCCCGGCCGCGGCATCATGGCCCGGCGGGGCGGGCCGCCCGGCGAGAACACCTGATGGAGTCCGTCCGATGAATCGTTCCGCCCTCTTCGGCCTCCTCGGCCTCGTTTCCCTGGTCCCGCCGGCCCTGGCGCAGCCCCGGCAGGATCCGGACTGGCCCTGTGTCCAGCGCAAGGTCGCCTCTCTGAGCCCTGGCCAGTTCTGGACCGGACCCGACATCGCAGCGGCCGGCGACTGGGGCAGCGACAACGACGCCGCGGTGCTGGCGCAGAAGATCGCCTCCCGGCGCACAGATCTGTCGGAGGTCGGACCGCTCCTCGACGCGTTCGTGAGCAAGCTCGGGACCGACAAGGACGCCAAGGACAAGGCGCTGACCCGCGTCTACGCGGGCGTCTTCGAGGTGCTTAACGGCGAGCGCGACAAGGTGATGAGCGGCATCGGCCGCTACGCGCAGGGTCAACGCCGGATGGCGGAGCGGATCCGCGACGAGGCCGACAAGATCAGCCAGGTCAAGGATGCTCCGAGCGCCTCGGACGCCACCGAACTGCCCAAGGACCAATCCGAGCTCGAGACGAAGTTCGCCTGGGACCGGCGCATCTTCCAAGAGCGCAGCCAGTCGCTCACCTACGTCTGCGAGGTGCCGCAGCTGCTGGAGCAGCGCCTCGGCGAACTCGCCCGGATGATTCAGTCCAAGCTCTGACCGTCCAGCGCTGCGGCGGTCGCTGCGATTGCCACATTCTCCCAAGGCGATTGCCGATCCGTCCCTAAGTGACTGAAAGTGCTAGCGAAACTGTTGCGGTTTGATCACGTCGCACCGTGATCGACCGTTCGATGCGGTAAATGCGGCGGAAACAGTGCGGTCGTGGTTCACGGCCGATTGTGTGCTTTCCCATCACCGGCCATGAGTGATCACAAGCTCGGCATTACCGAGCATGGGTATCGGGTCACGGGGGTTGGGAATGTCACTTCGCGCGTTGCGGAGCAGCTTGGTCGCGTCCGCATCGGTCCTCGCCGGAACGGTCCTGTCCGGCGCCGTGCAGGCTCAACAATCGGTGACGCTCGGCGAGATCAGCGTCGTCTCCACGTCGCCGGTCGGTTCGGGCGGCGGTACCTCGAGCCAGGCGCAGACGTTCAACGGTCCCGGCCCGGTCCCGCCCCTGGGATCCGTGCCGCCCACCGGCCTGACCCGCCTGCGCGGCAGCGAGCAGCCCCTCTACAAGATCCCCAGCACGGTTGAATCGGTCACCGCGAGCGACCTCGCGATCGATCAGGCCAACAACAATCTCGTCACCACGCTGGCCCGCCGCACCCCCGGCCTCAACATCTCGGACTCGCAAGGCAACAGCAACCGCGTCGACGTCACCTATCGCGGCTTCACGGCCTCGCCGGTGCAGGGCGTGCCGCAGGGGCTGGCCGTCTACCAGAACGGCGTGCGCATCAACGAGGCCTTCGGCGACGTCGTCAATTTCGACCTGATCCCGCAGCAGGCGATCCAGCGGATCGACGTGGTCACCGGCAACCCGGTCTTCGGCCTCAATGCGCTGGGCGGCGCGGTCAACATCCAGATGAAGAACGGTTTCACCTGGCAGGGCACCGAGATCGCCGCCTGGGGCGGCTCGGACGCCCGGACCGCCGGCTACCTGCAATACGGCAAGGTCGTCGACAATTGGAGCGTGTACTTTACGGGGGACGGGCTCAACGACCGCGGGTGGCGCTACGAGAGCCCGAGCACGATCGGCCGCCTCTACGGCGATATCGGCTACCGCTCGCAGGATTCGGAGTTCCACCTGATCGGCCTCGCGGCCCGCAGCTTCTTCGGCGCCGCCGCGGCGGCGCCGGTGGACTTCACCCACCGCGACCCGCGGGCGATCTTCACCTACCCGCAGACCACCGCCACCGAGGTCGGCACCCTGCAGCTCACCGGCCGCGTCGACGTCTCGCCGACGTGGGATCTCGCCGGCAACGCGTATTTCCGCCGCTTCAGCCAGACCTACATCGACGGCAACGACGGCAACTTCGAGAATTGCAGCACCCGGTCCAGCTTCCGCGGCAACCTCTGCTTCGAGGATGACGGGTTCAGCCCGGCTGCCGGCCAGTCGCAGCTCGCATTCCGCAACCAGTTCCTGATCCTGGGCCAGCAGAACCAGCGCGTCCCGTTCCGGGCGAACATCCCGTACGGCACGCTGGACACGACCCAGACCCAGGCGACCGGCTTCGGTGGCTCGCTCCAGGCCTCGAACCGCGACCGCGTGTTCGGCCTGCCCAACAGCTTCGTCGTCGGCGGCAGCATCGACGCGGCGAATTACTCGTTCAAGTCGTCCAGCACCCTGGGGGTCATCAATCCCGACTTGTCGATCACCACCAATCCGAACAACCTCTACTACGGCAACATCCCGGGCCTCGGCACGCCGCAGCTTCGGACCGCGGGAGCCCTCGGCATCGCCCCGAGCTCGGTCAACGGCTCGAACCTCTACATGGGTCTCTACACCCTCGACACGCTGGACGTGACGGATCGGCTGTCGCTGACGGCGGGTGCGCGCCTCAACTTCGCGCGCATCCAGAGCGAGGATCTCACCGGCTTCTCGCCGGACGTGACCGGGACGCACTACTTCAACAAGATCAACCCGGTGGCGGGCCTGACCTACCGCTTCTTCGACGCGCTGAACCTCTACGGCAGCTACTCGGAGTCGAACCGCGCCCCGACCCCTCTGGAACTGGCCTGTGCCAACCCGGACCGGCCGTGCCTCCTGCCGAACTCCCTGGTGGCCGATCCGCCGCTGAAACAGGTGACCGGGCGGACCTACGAGGTCGGCTTCCGCGGCCAGCTGCCCGATACCTATGACGGCGGGATCATCACCTACAAGATCGGCGCCTTCCGCACCGACCTGAGCAACGACATCCTGTCGCTGGCCACCCCCGGCAACACGGCCCGCGCGTACTTCGTCAACGTGCCGGCGACGCAGAGGCAGGGCATCGAGGTCGGTGGGGAGTACACGGCCGATTACCTGCGGGTCTACGCGAACTACGCCCTCGTGGATGCGACCTTCCAGTTCAACGGCACCCTGTCGTCGCCGAACAACCCATTGGCGGATGACGGCGCGATCGAATTGCGCAAGGGCAACATCGTGCCGCTGGTGCCGACCCACCAGTTCAAGGCCGGCTTCGACTACTCCGTGACGCCGGCCTGGCAGTTCGGCCTCTACCTGCAAGCCTTCTCGTCCTCCTACTTCCGCGGCGACGAGTCGAACCTGAACCGCAAGCTGCCGGCCTACTACACGCTGAATCTGCAGACGAAGTATCAGGTGACGAAGAATCTCGAGATCTTCGGCCTCATCACCAACCTGACCAACAACCGGTACGCGACGTTCGGCACCTTCGCGGAGCCCGGCCCGGTCGCCGGCAACCTGCGGATCAGCGATCCGCGGACCACGACCCTGGCGCAGCCCTTCTCGGTCTATGCCGGTGTCCGCTACGCCTTCGGGGCCGATCCGGTGCCGATGTCGCCGGAGCCGATCATCCGGAAGTACTGATCCCGACGGGGTCGCGATGCGGGCGCCTCCCGCGGCCTTCGGGCCGCGGCGGGGCGCCCGTGGCGTTTCGGCGCCGGTGCGGCCTCCTGTCTCGGGAACGGCGACGGGCGCCCGGCGTCTTTCCGGTAGTCGCTCTGTGCAGAGCCGCGCGGTCCCGCTTGTCGTGATCCGGCTCGCGCCACCCGACACCCTGGAGAAACGCCTCGATGATGTTCCGAATTGCCGTTGCAGCCCTGGCCCTTGCCGCAGCCACGCCGGCCCTGGCGACCCCGTGCTCCGACGAGGTGGACACGCTGCAGCGGCGGCTCGACAGTGCCGGCGCCGCGTCCGTGACCGGCACCACGCCCCCGGGCGGCCCGACCTCGTCGAACTCGCCGAAGGCGCTCGACAAGCCGCCGGCGCTGACCAAGTCGGACGCCGACGTGAAGCCGACGGCCTCGGGTGTGGAGGAAGCCAAGAAGCTGGTGGCCCAGGCGCGGCAGCAGGACAAGTCCGGTGACGCCCAGGGCTGCCGCGACACCATCATGAAGGCCAAGGAGAAGGCCGGCGCGCTGCCGTAGTTCCTTGACCGCGCGGCCGGCGCTCTGCCGGCCGCCGACGATCAATACGCGTTCTCGGTCTTCATCAGCGCGAACGGCGTGGTCAACAGGATCTGAAGGTCGAGCAGCACAGACCAGTTTTCAATATAGTACAGGTCGTGCTCCACGCGCCGCTGCAGCTTCTCGGACGTGTCGGTCTCGCCGCGCCAACCATTGACCTGCGCCCAGCCGGTGATGCCGGGCTTGACCTTGTGGCGGGCGAAGTAACCGTCGACGACCTGATCGTAGAGGGTGTTGGCGGCCTTCGCCTGAAGGGCGTGCGGCCGCGGGCCGACCAGCGACAGGTTGCCCTTGAGGACGTTGAACAGCTGCGGGAGCTCGTCCAGCGAGGTCTTGCGGATGAAGCGGCCCACCGGCGTGACCCGCGGATCGCCCCGGGTCACCATTCTGGCGGCCCCGGCATCGCACTGGTCCACGTACATCGAGCGGAACTTGTAGACCTCGATCAACTCGTTGTTGAAGCCGTGGCGTTTCTGCCGGAACAGAACGGGGCCCCGCGAGGTGAGCCGCACCGCCAGGGCGATGGCCAGCATGAGCGGCGACAGGGCAACCAGCATCATCAGCCCGACGCAGCGATCAAACAGCGCCTTTACCACCACGTCCCAGTCGGCGATCGGCTTGTCGAACACGTCGAGCACGGGGACCGAACCGAGATACGAGTAGCTGCGCGGGCGCAGGCGCAGCTTGGCGGCATGGGCCGACAGGCGGATGTCGATCGGCAGCACCCAGAGCTTGGCCAGCATCTGGAGGATGCGCGCCTCGGCGGTGATCGGGATGGTGAAGACGATCAGGTCCAGGCGGGCGTGCCGGGCATAGGCGACGAGGTCGTCGACGTTGCCGAGCTTGGGGTGGCCGCCGATCACGTCCGATGACCGGTCGGTGTTCCGGTCGTCGAAGACGCCAACGATGCGGATGCCGCTGTCGCTCTGGGTCTCCAGGGCAGCGATCAGGTCCTCGGCGGGCTTCCCGCCCCCCACGATGGCCGTACGGCGGTCGAAGCGGCCCGCCCGAGTCTGCCTGTCGATGACCGCGAACAGCACGAAGCGCCCGATCATCAAGGCGGCGAGCCCGGCCGCGAAGAACGCGGCGAGCCACAGGCGCGAGTAATGATCGGCCACCTTGGCGAGAACCAAGCCGGTGGCGACCATCAGGAAGGTCATCGACCACGCGGCGATCAGCCGGAGGGCGGTCTTAAAATAGGCGCGGAAGGCGCCGATCCGGTAGCCGCCGGCCGCCTGGATCAGCGCGACCGTGATCACGGTGATGAGCCCGATCGCGCCGGCGTAGGTCAGTCCGAAGGGTACACGGCCGCGCAGCATCATCAGGTGCAGCAGGGAGCCGAGGCTGAAGATCAGGGCGCTTTCGAGCGCCCGCACCAGCCCGGCCACCACCACCGGCGAGATCGCTGTCGGACCGGACACCGTCGTTTCGGCAAGCGGCACCGCCTCGGGGCGCACGGCGCTCAGCCGGGCCTCGGACGGCCCGGCCGCTTCCAGGAGATCGCGGATGTCGAACGCGCTCATCGATCGGCCTCTTCCGCGTCAACCGGCGGCTCTCTCGTCCGCAGAGTGGCACAGGGCGTTGTCGGAAGAATTAAAAGCGGGACGGCTGCGGCCATAACGGTCGCCGCCGCGCTTCCCAGACTTCACGTTTCCGTGGACCCGCTCAGGCGGTGCGCGGCCCTGCGATCCCGGGCGCTTCGACGGTGCGGGGGAGCTGTCGGGCCTGGAAGGCCGAGGCGTAACCGGCGATAACCTCGCTGCCCATTCGCTCCAGCGAGAAGCGCTGTCGGATCGACGCGCTGAGGGCGTGGACCCGGGCCGAGAGTACGTCAGGCGCATCGTCCAGGACACGCCGGATGCCTTCCGCCAAGGCTTCCGGCTCCCGGGCGGGTACGAGATCGCCGGCGGCCGGACCGAAGATCTCTGGTATGCCGCCAACCCGCGTCGCCACGAGGGGCTGCGCCGCGGCCGCGGCTTCCAGCACCACGTAGGGCAGCGACTCCGCCAGCGAGGGGACCACCAGGATCCGCCCGCGGGCAAGCACCGACCGGATCGCCTGTGGAGGCTCGAAGGCCACCGCATCCGCCAGTCCCATCCGCTCGACGGTCTGCCGCAGGATCTCCGCGTCCGGTCCCGAACCCACCATCAGCAGGCGCAGCGTCCGACCTTCGGCGCGCAGGCGCACCAGGGCTTCGAGCAGGTAGGGGAGGCCCTTCGCTTCGCGCAGTTCGCCGACATACAGGAGATCGAAGGGATCCTCGACGCGCTCGACCGGCGCGAACTCCGCCTCGGCGATGCCGTTGTGCACGATGCGCGTCACGCGCTCGGGTCCACCCACGAACGATTGGTGGCGTCCGGCGACGTACTCGCTCTCGAACAGGAAGGCGTCGGTGCGGCGGGCGAGCACGGCCTCCGCGGCCATGTAGAGGCGGTGGATCGGACTGCCGGGGCGATAATTGTAGCTGCCACCGTGCGGGGTATAGGCGCGGATCGCGGAGGCCGCCGACGCGAGGCGCGCATAGGCGCCGCCCTTCGCCCCGTGACCGTGGATGACCTCGGCGCCCACCGTCGCGGCGCGCTTGCTGACGGCGCGCAGGCATGACCAGTCGGAGGCATGCGGGTTGCGGCGCATGGGGATCCGGATGAGGCCGAGTTCCAGATACGGCATCAGGTCCGCCAGGGCCCGCTCGCCGCGTTCGCCGCCGGTGGTGGAGTCGCAGACAATGCCGACGGCATGCCCGGCCGCGGCCTGGAGGCGGGCTAGATCCATGACATGGCGAAACAATCCGCCGACAGGCGCGCGGAAGACGTGAAGAATTCGGTAACGATGAATATTTCGGGTATCGTTTGTCTTGGCGATCACGGTATCGCTCCCGGGAAGATCAGTCCCGAAAGTCTTGACGCAGCGACCGTCGCGGGGAACTTAAAATCAATCGTACCGGCCCGACCTTTTGATCAAGACGGTAACTGGAATTCGAATCGATCAAATCCGTCTTATGTCGTCGTCAATCCGTTAAGGCTGGCCCAAATGGTTCCGTAGTGGCACGCCGTGGCGGCGAGGACGAAGCCGTGCCAGATGGCGTTCTGGAACGGCAGCGTCCGCCAGACGTGGAACAGGACGCCGATCGAGTAGAGCCCCCCGCCGATGGCGAGGAGCCAGAGGGCAGTCGGCTGCAGGGTGGCGATGACGGACTCGTACGCGAAGAGGCCGCTCCAGCCGAGCATCAGGTAGAGGACGATCGAGAGGCGGTCGAAGCGTCCTGGAAGGAACAGCTTCACGGCGATCCCGACCAAGGCCACCGCCCAGATCACGGCGAGTAGGCCGTAGGCACGGCTTCCGGAACCCACCAGGGCGACGAGCGGCGTGTAGGTCCCCGCGATCATCAGATAGATGAGGGCGTGGTCGGCCCGCCGCAGCAGCCATTTGCGCGGGCTGACCGGGTACAGGTTGTACAGAGCGGATACGCCGAGCATCAGGACCAGCGCCGTGGCGTAGACCACCACCGCCGCCCGCTCGCCCGGCCCGAGATGTGCCGTCGCCGCCGTCGTGACGAGCGCGACCGCACCGGCGAGGCCCAGCACGACCCCGAGACCGTGGATCACGCCATCCGCCATGATCTCCCGGGGCGTGTAATGCCAGGTCAGGGAGATCGGTCGACCATCCTCCGCGAGAGACATCTTGAAGCCTCCTGCAACGCGTGCAGCTTAAAGCTTGAGATGTCTTGATCGTTCCACGTGGAGAGTGCTGAGCGGAGTTATCCCAAAGTTTCTAGGTGGTCGGCACGGGATTCCTGCACTGCCACAACCTTGATGCAGCGCCAAAACGCCTAGGTGCCCTGTACGGCCAGCCCCTCGAAGCCGAAGGGCACTGCCGCGGCGACCGGCTTTAGGCGGCCGGTCCCGCGGCTCAGTCGCGCATGGACGGTGGCCATCGTCAGCACAGCCATCGCGAGAACCTGATGGGCGAGGGCGGCCCAGAGGGGCACGCCGAGCAGGAGCGTCGTGATGCCCAGGACGACCTGCAGGAGGACGAGAAACGCCACGCCGCCCGCCCGTCCGGCCGTCCCACGGGAGCCGGTGAGCCGCGCGTCGATGGCGTGCAGCAGCGCCACGACGATCACCAGATAGGCGGCCACCCGGTGGTCGAACTGGACGAGGGTGTGGTTGTCCACGAAGTTCTCGATCCATGGGCGGATCGCGAACAGCGCCTCGGCCGGCGGCACGAGATATCCGTTCATCGTCGGCCACGTGTTGTAGACGAGACCCGCATGGGATCCGGCGACGAGACCGCCGAGAAAGATCTGAACGAGAACGAGGATCGGCAGAACCGATGCCGTGACGCGCAGGCGTGCCGGAGCCGCAGCGGAGACGCCGCCGCGCTCGCCCGCCGCCAGCCAGACCAGGCCGGCCAGGATCAGGCTGGCGGTGGTGAGGTGCAGGGCCAGCTTGATCGGTGCCACCGCGGTCATGCCGGGTTGAAGGCCGGAGGCCACCATGATCCAGCCGATGGCGCCCTGCAGGCCGCCGAGCAGGCCGAGCCCGAGGAGCCCGAGCCCGAGACGACGAGAGATCTGCCCCTGCCACCAGAACAGGATGAGCGGCAGGAAGAAGACGAGGCCGATGATCCGGCCGAGGAGGCGATGTCCCCATTCCCAGCCGTACAGGACCTTGAACGCGGACAATCCCATGCCCTGGTTCAGGATGGCGTACTGGGGCGTGTCCTTGTACTTGGCGAACTCGGCGGCCCAATCAGCCTCGGAGAGCGGGGGCAGGGCACCCGTGACCGGACGCCACTCCGTGATAGACAAGCCGGATCCGGTGAGCCGCGTTGCGCCGCCGACCGCCACCATGGCGACCACCAGGGCCGCGACCACGTAGAGCCAGGCCCGCACCCACGATTGCCGGTCGCCCGCGCCGCCGATGACCATCCGCATCCCTTCCGCATCGGCCGGGACAGCCGGCCGGTGCGACCGGGTTAGGGGATGCGCGCCGCGCCAGCAACGTCGGCGGCGCCGCAGCCCGCGGCCATGCGCGCGTTGCCAAGTCGAAAGAGGGGCGATAGCGGTCGGCCCTCAGCGTCCCCGGGATCCTCCATGCGCCGCCGCACCCGTACCCTGATCGGCACCCTCACGATCCTGGCCTTCGTGTGCGTCTACGGGCCGCTCGCCATGGCGCTGGCCGACAGCCGCATCTCCGAGACGCCCGCGGTGGTTCAGGCGGTGCTCTACTCGATCCTCGGGATCGTCTGGATCTTCCCGCTGATGCCGCTGATCCGCTGGATGGAACGGGCGGACCCCTGACGCGGACCCTCGATTTCGCCGCACTCCGGCGCCACAAGCCGGCGAGCCCGCCGCCGAGATCGAGCCTCCGTGTATCCTTCGCTCATGCGCCTGACGCCCCTGGTCGCCTTCGTCGCGCTGCTGGCCCCGTTGCCGGCCCTGGCGCAGGGAACGCCCCGCTCGATCGGCGAGTGCGAGAGGCTGAAGAACGACCTCGCCTACAATCAGTGCCTCGCGATGTTCGGACCCGCGGCCAAGAACGTGGCGGGCGGCTACGCGTCGGCCGACATCGCTTCAGCCCCGGCAGCCGCCATGGCGGAGCCGATCCCGCAGGTCGACGAGACGGCCGAAGTCAGTACGGGCCGGCGGCGGCGCTATCGGTCGAGCCGCGGCCGGCAATACGCGTCGTTCTCCACTGGATACCGTCACCGTCGGCGGCGCTGACGCGTCAGGCGACGTTGAGGCGTCGGCCCCGGTTCCACGCCAGGAACGGCACGCCGGAGAGTAGACCGGCCAGCGCCGCGCGCGACTGGTGGCATCCGTTCACCGACACCCGCGGCAACGCGTGCAGGTGGCCCACATGCTCGGCGAAGAGGTGGCCGGGCCGGGTGGTCACCGCGGTGGCGAAATCCATGTCGCGGGCCAGCGCGAACTCCCTCGGCCCCGCCGAGCCCGGGTCGCCCACCGGATAGGACAGGTGGCGGACCGGACGACCCAGTTCCGCCTCGATGCGCGCGCGGCCCGACGCGATCTCGCGGGCTGCCACCGCCGCGTCGTGCTTGGCCAGCATCGGATGGCTGACCGTGTGGGCGCCGAGCGTCACGGCAGGATCGCGGGCGAGATCGCGCAGCTCCGACCAGGACAGGCACAGTTCGGAGGCGATCTGACCGGGCGCGAAGCCGGCCTGACGGCAGAGGTCGGCGATACCGCCGAGAAGCTCGGCCTCGCCGCCGCCGCGCAGGTCGCGGTAGACGGCGTCGAAGGCGATCGCCTTCTCCTGCGGGCTGCGCGCAGGCAGATCGAGGCTGCGCGACCCGATGGCGATACGCACCCGGTCGAGACGCGCGATGGCACGCTCGAGTTCGATCCACCAGAGGCGGCCGGTCTGGTCCGCGAAGGCGCTGGTGACGAACAGGGTCCAGGGGGCCCCGTGGCGCCTCAGGACCGGCCGCGCGTGCTCGACGTTGTCGCGGTACCCGTCATCGAAGGTCAGCACCGCGAAGGGCGGCGCATAATCGCCCTGAGCGAGGCGCTCCGGCACCGCGTCGAGGCCGATCACCTCGAAGCCGCGGGCGTCGAGCTCGCGCAGCGTCAGGTCGAGGAAGTCGGGGGTGATGCCGAGCAGCCGGTTCGGCGCGAAAGCCGGCGCAGGCTGCGGGCTGACATGGTGGAAGGTGAGGATCACGCCGAGACCGCGCGCCGCCGGCGCCAGCCAGCGATCCGCGCGGAGAGCCTGGATGGCGCGGAATCCGGACGCGAAGACCCGATGCTTGGTGCGCGACGACAGCATGGTCCTGAACCGATCGGGCCTCGGACCCGGATCGGCGCAGCCTGCGCGCGGCGGGTTAAAGAAACTCGAAGGGCGCCGGACGGCGGCAGGAATTCCGGAAGGATATGTTAGCCAACCCGGAGCTTTCCCGGGGGTTTGCCGCGGTGGTGCCGCGCCGAAGACGGTTGAGGTCACGGGCTGTTCAGTCGCCGACCTCCAAGTTGCGGCCTCGACGGTGGATCGCGTGCGATCCGGAGGAGTCCAGGACCATGGCGGTCGGCGCGCAGATATCGGGAACGGGCATGATCGACGCGCGAGCGAGCGGCGCGCTGGTCGCCGAGGTCCTTCCCGGAATGGCGGCGGCCGAGGCGGTCTGGCGCCGGATCGAGGCGGATCCGGCGAGCCTCCAGACGCCGTACCAGCGTTTCGACTGGGTGATGGCCTATCTGCGCGCGACCGGTGACTTCGACCGGGCCTGCGTGGTGATCCTGCGGGACCAGGACGGTCGGGCGCGTCTCCTGCTGCCGCTGATCGTGCAGCGGACGTACGGGCTCCGGATCGCCCGGACTGTGGGCGACACCCACGCGAACTACCACATGCCCCTCTTCGCCACCCGCGACGCGGCGGCGATCCCACACGGTGCGATCCTGGCGGCCCTGATCCGCGCCGGTCGTTCGGCCGGCATCGACCTCTACGCCCTCCCGCATCAGCCGCGGATGTGGGACGGCGCGGCCAATCCCCTGGCGGCGACCGGCGAGCCGGAGGCCAGCGATGGCTACGGGCTGATGCTCGGGCCGGACCCGGACGCGACGGTACGCCGGGTCTTCAGCGCGGATGCCCGCAAGAAGCTGCGCTCGAAGGAGAAGCGCCTCGTCGAGGCGAAGGGCGCGCTCGTCTTCCGGCGTGCAGAGTCGGCCGAGGAGGCCGCGCGGTTCCTAGGGGCGTTCTACGCCCAGAAGGCGGCCCGCTTCGCCGGCATGGGCATCGCCGATCCCTATGCCGAACCGACCATCCGCGCCTTCCTGGGGGCGGCGACCGCCGGTCCAGATCCCGCGGTCGAGATGTACGCGCTCTGCCTCGCCGAGAGCGGGCGCGTTCTCGCGACCTTCGGCGGGGCCGTGAGCGAGCGCCGTTTCAGCGGGATGATGACCGCCTTCGATGCCGATCCGGAGGTTTCCCGGTTCAGCCCCGGCGACCTCCTTTTGCAGCATCTCGTCCACGACCAGACCGCGCGGTGCCGGAAGGGCTTCGACCTCGGTGTCGGCGAGGCGCGCTACAAGGCCAGCATCTGCGACGAGACCATCGGCTTGGTGGAGACCCTCGTGCCAGTGAGCCCGCCGGGCCGCGCCTACGGGGCGCTCCGCCGGGGCTTCACCCGCGCCAAGCGGCGCATCAAGAGGGATCCGCGCCTCTACGCCGCCCTCCAGCGGCTGCGGAAGCTGCGCCGTCCGTGATGTCCTAGGCCGCGTTGAGGCGCAGCTCCGCGGCTTTGTCGCCCGCGACGTCCGCCGCCGTCACGGGACGGTCCTGCGCCACGAGGATCTGGCCGGCCCCCGCATCGCTGGCGATGGCGTAGAGGTCGGCGAGCGCCGGGTCTTCGGCCGCGGCGTTCGACGCGATGACCACGCAATCCATCTCGCCGGCGACGAGGTCGAGGAGGTCGACGGCGCCCGGGACGGCATGGATGCGGCACACGACCCAGTCGTAGGCCTCCGCCATGGCCTCGAAGGTCAGGGCCAGGGCATCCGGCTCATCGAACAGCACGGCGGCGGCCTGCAGGCCGGCGGCGATGCGGTGCAGGTTGCTGTCCCGGTCGGGCTGGATCGCGTCGAGGAACGCGGCGTCGCCGGCGACGAGGTCGGTGAATCCCACCTCCGGCTCGTGCGAGGCCGGCGCGTTCAGGTCGACGGCGACGAGGCTGCCCTGGCGGCCGAGGGCGCGGGTGAGGGCGTCGGGCAGCGCCGGAGCGGCGAGGGAATCTTCAGTCTCCACGATCAGCACGCGGCGGCCGGCGGGCGCGGCGTCGCCGCGCGGGGCCGCGACGATCCGCTCAACCAACGGGGCGAGGTCGAACGAACCGGCGGCGTCCGCTGCCACCGCCGGATGGGGCTGCACGGCAGCCGCCGCGACCGGCTCGGACCAGCGGGCCGGCGGCATCGCTTCCGGGAATGCGAAGACCGGCCGCTCCATGATCGGCTCGCGCCGCTGGCGATCGTCCGCCGGGTCGAAGGCACCGCCCCGTCCGGCTCCGATCCGGGCGCCTTCGGCGAGCAGGGCGCGGGCGATCACCGCGCCGGCCGCGAGCATGAGCGTCAACAGCGTCGCGAAGCCGACGATCGGCAGCTTCTTCGGGAACGAGGGTACCTCCGGCGTGACCGCGCGGGAGACGACCCGCGCATCCGCCGGTGTCGCGGCTTCGCCGTCGCGCGCGGCCGCCTCGCGGTAGCGGGACAGGTAGGATTCGAGCTGCTCGCGCTGAACCTTCGCCTCGCGCTCCAGCGCCCGGAGCTGCACCTCGCTGGCATTGCCCTTCACCACGACGTCCTGCTGACCGTCGACGGCGGCCTGAAGGCTCTCGACGCGCGCCCCGGCGATCTTCGAATCGTTGTCCATGGTCCGCACGACGCGCTCGGCCGAGGCCTTGATCTGCGCGTCGAGATCTTCGAGCTGAGCATTCAGCTCCTTGATCCGGGGATGGGCCGGCAACAGCGTGCGCGATTCCAGGGCTAGCTGGGCCCGGACCGCGATGCGGTTCTCGACGATGCGCCGGATCACCTCGTTGTTGGCGACGTCCGGAATCTCGAAGGCCCGCCCGTCCTTGATGAGGTCCTTGATGGCCTTCACCTTGCCGGTGAGATCTGCCTTGAGGATCCGGGCGGCGGAGAGCTGGCTCGACAATTCGCCGAGCTGTTGCCCGTTCAGGGGCCGGCCCGTCGCCCCGGCGCTGCCGATGAGGCCGTTCTTCGCCCGGAACGCCTCGACCTTGGCCTCCGCTTCGGCGACGCGCTTGCGCAGGCCGTCGATGTTCCCGCCGAGCCACGTGGACGCGTAGCGCGCCGTGTCGACCTTATCGGCTTCGAGCGACGCGATGTAGAGCTGCGCGATGGTGTTGGCACCCTCGGCGGCGAGCTTCGCGTCCTTCGAGCGGAACTCGATGGTCAGGATGCGGGACTTGCCGGCCGGGAAGACGAGCAGGTGATCGAAATAGGCGTCGAGCACCCGATCCTCGGCCGGACGGTCGAGGGGGTTGGCGCCGATGCCGAGCATCATCATCACGCGCTGCACCGGGCCGATGCTACCCGCGCCGGGATCGAATTCCGAATTGCCGACGAGCTTCAGCCGGCGGATCGCCTCGCGTGCCAGATCGCGGGACATGACGACCTGCACTTGGCTCGCCACCGCCTGCTCGTCGATCGGCACCTGCTGGTCGGCGCGCTCCTGCGTGGTGCGGGCGAATGCCGCGTCCCGGCTCTCCAGGATCAGCTTCGCCTCGCCGGTGTAGCGCGGGCTCACCACGTTGACGAACACGCTGGCGCCCAGCGCCACCATCAGGGTCGGCCCGACGATCCAGCCGATCGACCGGCGCAGAACACGCGGCACCTGGGCGAGGCCGAGACCCTCTTCGGCCTGCGGCTGCGACGCGGGCTCGGCGTGGGTCGAGCGTTGACGGATACGGGACATGCGGACGCTCTGGCGGCGAAGTCAGACCGGGCAGCCGTTACTGGCGCCCGCCGCCCATTAGTGGATGTTAAGGTTGCTCAAGAGTTAAAGGAGACACTAGCTGCCAGAACCGCCTGCGGCCGGAGCGATCATCAAGTTTCGTTAACCTTAACGGCCTAATCGATGCGGCAACCGCATCCATGACGGCGATGGTGATGAACCGGCGCGCTCTTCTCTTCACACTCGGCTCGACCCTGGCTCTCGGCGGGTGCCTGCGCCCGACCTTCCGAACCGGAGAGCTCGACGCCACCGGCACCGGGTCGATCGCCGCGCGCTATACGCTCGCCGCCGGCGATAAGCTCCGCGTCATCGTATTCGGTCAGGACAACCTCTCGAACATCTACGCGGTCGACGGCGCGGGCCGGATCGCGATGCCGCTGATCGGCACCGTCCAGGTCGGTGGGCAGACGACGGGTCAGGCCGCCCGGTCGGTGGAGGCCAAGCTCGCTTCCGGGTTCGTCCGTGAGCCGCACGTGACGGTGGAGGTCGACGCGTATCGGCCGTTCTACATCCTGGGCGAAGTCACCACCTCGGGCCAGTATCCCTTCGTGAACGGCATGACGGTGGAGACGGCTGTGGCGATCGCCGCCGGGTTCGGACCCCGGGCGGCACGCGATTACGCGGTCCTCACCCGAGACACGGGCGGCAACCTCGTCTCCGGCATCGTGCCGATGACCTACTCGGTCCGCCCGGGCGACACGATCGTCATCAAGGAGCGCTTCTTCTGAGCGGCCCGGCGTTCACTGTCCGCTCTGCCACGGGTTGATGATCCGCATCGCGGTCTTCTGCGCGGGAATCGGCGTAGCCACCGGCTCCGCGGCCTTGCTGGCGCGGGCCATCATCCGGCGTGCTTCCTGGGCGGGCATGCTGCCGACCGGCGTGAACAATCCGGCCAGCACCCTGCGGGTGTCCTTGCTGACCATCCGCGAGTTCTGGACCGGCTCGAAATCGCGCAACGCATGGCGCTTCTCGGGATCGCCGGTGAAGACCTTGGCCCCGGAATGCAGGACGACGATGTCGCCCGGGCGCAACGTCTCGTCCTTCAGCAACGCCGCAGTGGCACCCGCTCTCATGTCGATCGGGATCTGCCGGGGACTGACTTCCGGCTCCTTCGCCCGGATCTTGAGCGGCAGCGCCGCGTAGCGGGTCTGGAAGCGTCGGCGGGCCGCGCCGAGCCGCGGCGTCGACCGGCGCCCGTAGGCGTAGTTGGGCAATCCCGGTGAGGCGGAAGGCGCCGCCGCCGGAGACTGTTGCGCCGCTGGCTTGGCGCCGAACAGCATCTCGAGGAAGCCCACCTCGGCGGCCTCTGTGCGCACGGCCGTTCCGACCAGAAGCGCACCGGCGATGATCGCCAGCGTGCCGCTCGTGCGAAGCCTCATGTCGTCCTCCGAAACGACGCCCGACGCGAGCATCCCAGCTTAAACGGCAGCGCGAGCGCGTGGGTTCCGGGATAGTGTCACTCTACGGTGAGACTACGAGTCAACGCGATGAAAGTGCGGTATTCGACGAATCAGTCGCCGGATAGATTGTGCAAAACCGGCCGCAGATCGGCAGTCGGTGCTTCGATCAGCCCGGGGCGGACTGCTCACCCTCGCCGATGCAGTCGAGGGCGCGTTCCACGGCGCTCACGGCGTCCAGCAGGTGCTGCACCGTGCGCTCCACCTCGAGGGCGGGCCGGCCCATCGCGGCGGCGCGGGCGCTTACATCCTCCAGTTGCTCCAGCAGGGCGAGGAGGTCACCCGCCACGGTCACGACCTCGCAACGGGCGAGGCGCGTGACGGCGGGGCGTGGTCGGAAAGGCAACACGTTGGTCATCGACAGGGAGTGTCACCCGAAAGGCCCCGGATCCGCCAGGGGGCGGCGGCTCCGCTCAACACGATTGCCGGCCGATATCCTGCGCAAAGCCGAGGCGTGGTGGATTTTCCGTGGCCGCCGCGCATCGGAGACGGCAGAACAGGTTTACCCGCCGCCACCGACCTTGACGGATCCTTCCTGGCGCTGACCATGCCGCGATAGCCCCTTCGCTCGATGTCGCGCCGGTCGATACCAATTCACCGGCCGATTCGGCACCCATCAGGATTCGACATGCGCTTAACCCTCCTCGCCCTGTCCGCGCTGTCGCTCGGCGGCCTGTGCGCCTGCACGAGCGACGGCCCCGGCTCGCGCAGCGGCCTCGCCGAAACCTTCAACCTCGACAACTACCGGGCCTCCGGCAACACCAACGGCACGCAGACCCGCCGCGACGTGAACCGCGCCTACACCCAGCCGACCCTGCCGACGATCGGCAACCGCGGGATGTAGGCGGCCGAAGTCGGCTCAGCGTTTCGCGACCGCATCCGCGAAGGTGGTGATCCGATTGCGGGCATAGACGGGAAGGCCGGCGCTGATCGAAGTGCCGGTGTTGAAGCTCGAATTGCCCATCAGGACCTGCGCGGGCAGCAGGTTCTTCAGGACCGGAACGCGGGCGTACTCGGCCTTGCGGTCGAGAACGTCGCCCTTGATCGCCAGGACCATGTAGGTCGTGACGACCGTCTTGGCCGGATCGTTCGGCAGGGGTTGGAACACGGCCAGGAACTTGCCGAACCGCAGAATCTGATTGACCCAGAAGATCGTCTGCTCGAGTCCGCCGGCGACCGGCGCCTCGACCTTCGTGAGCGCCTGCAGCGGCGCGCCCTGGTCGGGCCCGAGCACCCGCAATTCGCTCTGGAAGGAGACGTATTCGGCGATCTTCTTGGACGAGCCGTCCTCGAGTTTGTTGGCGAGCTTCACGCCCAGGGGCAGCTTGCCCTCCAGGTCGTAGCGGGACTCGATGCAGGCGCCCGCGCCCTCACACCAGGGGCGGTCGGGTCGCTTCGCGAAAGCGGCGGCCGGATCCTTGTTGGGGGTCACGTCGACCATGGCGACGGCCCGGTGCTTGATCGCGGGGTCCATCTTCTGGATGAAGCCGAGATTGGCATAGGCGGACAGATCGATCGATTCCGGCGGGCGGGCCACCACGAACCGGCCCTCGGCCACGTAGATCTTCAGGGTCTCGTGGCGGGGCTTCGTCACGCCATTCACCGTGACCGTGTAGTCGGGCTCCTTGTAGCCGGGGTAGGGCGCCAGCACCGCGGCCTCGGCGGGCCGCACCTTCTGCCAGTCGAGGTACGGGATCAGGCTGTTCTCGGGCGCGGACGGGTTGTCGCGGTGATCCGTGAACAGGATCTGGCCGGGCTTGATCGTCGCCGGATCGACGGCCGTGATGGATGGGACTTCCTTGATCCGCTCCGAACCGGGGGGCGGCGTCGTGTTGGCGGCGGGCGTCTGCGCGGCGAGCGGCGTGGCGGCCGTCAGGGCGAGGGCGAGGGCGGCAGGAAACTGCGGTCGCAACGGGCGTCTCATCTTTCGGAACGGGTGATCGATAGGGCGATCAGAAGCCGGGATCTTCGCCGAACAGGTAGTCCGGATCGCGGCGGCGGGGCCGACGTACCCCTTCGTCCCCGAAGGGCGAGCGGGCCCCCTGGCCCGGCCAGGGCCGGTAGGAATCCTGTACCTCCGGATCCAGATCGCCCTGCGCACGGCGGCTGCGCGGGGCAGGCCGCTCACCGAACGGATCGAGGAAGTCAGGACGCGGGCGCTCGCCGGTCATGTTGCCGTTGTAGTCTCCGGCAACGCTGGCGCCGTCATCGGCTCCGGCCAGGTCGCCGTCCTCGGCGTCGGGCCGCATGGCGTAGAGCGTCTCGCGCGGGACGAGGCGGTACTGCGTGTCGGCCATGCGGCCGTCGCCGCTGGTCCGGAAATGTTCGAGAAAGCCGCCACCGGCGACCCGCACGCCGCTGCGCGGATCGACGGGCAGGTCGGCGATGAACGGCCGCGCCTCAGAGGAGGGGCCTCGCAGGGCGGTCTTCGGGACCCCGTTCGCCCAGGCCGCCTGCAGGATCGCCGCGGCGATCGGGACCGAGACGTGTCCGCCGGTCTGGCCCCGGCCCAGCGTCTTCCGGCTGCCGTCGGCGTTGTCGTATCCGACCCAGACCACGACGCTGATCTCGTTGGTGAGGCCTGCGAACCACGCGTCGTTCTCGTTCTCCGACGTCCCGGTCTTGCCGGCCACGTAGGGCGACACCTTCGACAAGGCCGCCGCGGTCCCGTGCTGGGTGACGCCCTGCAGCATGGTCTTGAGCTGGTAGAAGGCGATCCGGTCCGCCGAACCGATGCGCGTCGGCTCGCGGGCCGCGTGCGTGTAGAGCGACTTTCCGTCCCGCTCCACCGATTCCAGGGCGTAGGGCGCGGGCCGTGCGCCCTCGTTGGCGACCGCCGCGTAGAAGCCCGCCAGGTCGAGCATCCGCACGGGTTGGGCGCCGAGCACGAAGGGATAATAGGGCTCGCACTCGGCGTAGATCTGCGCTTCCAGGGCGATGTCGCAGACCCGCTTGAGGCTCGCCGGCGCTTTTGGGGCGATACCGCCCTGAAGCAGGCGGGCCGTGACGAGGTTCTTCGAGAATTCGAGTCCGCGCCGCAGGGTCGTGGGACCGGAGCCGCCGCCCTCGTAGTTCTTCGGCGACCAGGATTCGCCCGTGCCGTTGATCGGCTGGAGGGTGACGGGCGAGTCCATCACCAGGGTGTTCGGCTGGAGCCCGGCATTGAGCGCAGCCAGGTAGGTGAGGGGTTTCAGGGTCGAGCCCGGCTGGCGCACCGTCTGGGTGACGCGGTTGAGCTGGCTGAGTGGATACGAGAAGCCACCGGTCATGGCCAGGATCCGGCCGGTCTGGTTTTCCAGCACGAGGGCCGCGCCCTGGACGGTTGGCCGGACGCGGATCTGCGCGCGTGGGCCGCCCTTGCCGGCGGTGAGCTTCACCCGCACCAGGTCGTAGGGCTGGAGCTTTCCGCGGGCGACGCCGGCGTCGAGGCTGGCCGTACGGCCGTCCGCCAGCCCGACCTTGATCCCCGCGCGGCCGGTCTCCAGCACCACAGCCAGGGGCCAGCGCACGTCGTAGAGCACCGGACGTGCGCTCTCCAGCGCGAGCAGCCAAGCGGGTTTGTAAGCCGGCGCCGGCGCCGCGGCCTTCCCGGCCTTGAGGCTCCTGGCATCCGGCTTGATCGCGTCCGCCCGCGCCCCGGTCACGCCGGGAGCGGCCTGCGCGGAGGCTTCGGGCGCGGGCGTCGCCGCCTGGATGCGGCGGACACTGTCGGCGAGGTTCAGTTCGGGACCCGCGAAGGTCTGCCGCCCGGTCGAACGCTCGTAATTCGCCAGCCCGTCCTGGAGCGCCTCTTCGACGGCGCGCTGCAGACCGGCATTGATCGTGGAGCGCACTGTCAGCGAGCCCGCGGTGAGCGAATCCACGCCCGCGAAGGTGCGTGCCTCGCGGTTCAGGAAGTCCACCACGTAGAAGCCGGAATCGCGCCTCGCGATCTCGATCGGCTTCAGGCCGAGATCCGCCTTGATGGCGGTGTTCATCTCGGCTTCCGTGATGGTGCCCTCGTCCTTAAGGCGTGCCAGCACGTAGGCGCGCCGTTCCCGGGCGCGGTCCGGGTACCTGTCGGGACTGTAGAAATTCGGCCCCTTGGGCATTCCGGCGAGCAGGGCGGCTTCCGGCAGGGTGAGCTGGCTCACCGGCTTCCCGAAATAGCTCTGCGCCGCCATCTCGATGCCGTAGGCGCCGCGGCCGAGATAGATGCCGTTGAGGTAGAGGCCCAGGATCTGCGGCTTCGTGAGGATGCGCTCGAGCCGCGAGGCCACGATCATCTCGCGGATCTTGCGCTCGTAGGTGACGTCGTCGCCCACCGAGAGGTTCTTCACCACCTGCTGGGTGATGGTCGAGCCGCCCGCGGGCCGGCCCGGCGAGGCGAGGTTGCCGATGAAGGCGCGGATCACGCCGCGCTCGTCGATGCCGTGGTGGCTCTCGAACCGCTTGTCCTCGGCGGCGATGAAGGCCTTCTGAACCAGCGTCGGGACCGCGGTGATCGGCACGACGATGCGGCGTCCGTTCGGCTCGGACGCCTCGGCGAAGGGCTTGCCGGCTCCGTCGAGGATGCGGGTCAGGCCGGGGAGGGCCTTGTCGCGCAGCGCCTCGGCGCTGGGAAGGTCCTTGGTGGCGTTGTCATAAAATTCGATCACCGCTCGCGCGTCGAACGGTGAATTTGCCGGGTTCTCGCCCTTGCAGAATTGCTTGTAGCTCGTGTTGAGCTCGTTGATATCGAGCCCGTGCAGGATCTTCGGCGCGGCGGGACCGGCCACGGTCGACGGATCCTCCATGGCGGTCGAGATCAGCTCATCGAGGTTGATGTCCTCGATGTCGAAGCTCTTGCGCATGTGGGCGCAGCCGTCGCGCAGCAGGCGCACGACCTCCGGTCCGTCCGTGGCGGGGTCGAACCGGGTCCGGACCGCGTCCGGCCGGGTCGTGACCTGGCTCAGCGTGAGGGCGGTCGCGAACAGCTTGATCAGAATGGCGTTCATGCGGGCCGGGTTCGGGGACGCGACGGGGCGGCCAGGCAGAATCCGGGCACGCGGCTGAACAGGGCGTGGACAACGCGGCTGATTTAAGGAGGACGGGTCACGGCAACGCTTTCGGCCGCATCGACGTTCGTGCTTCACGACGACGCCGGGGGGCCCGTATGATCAACGACCTGTGGTACAAGAACGCCATCATCTACTGCTTGTCGGTCGGCACCTTCATGGACGCCAACGGCGACGGCATCGGCGACTTTTCCGGACTTGAGCGCCGCCTCGACTACATCCAGAGTCTGGGCGCCACCGCGGTCTGGCTGATGCCCTTCCAGCCCTCCCCCAAGAAGGACGGCGGCTACGACATCGCCGACTATTACGGCGTCGATCCCGATTACGGCTCACTCGGCGACTTCGTCGCCTTCACGCACGCCGCCAAGCAGCGCGGCCTGCGGGTGCTGATCGACCTCGTGGTCAACCACACCTCGGACCAGCACCCGTGGTTCCAGTCGGCCCGCTCCAGCCCGGATTCCCCCCACCGCGACTGGTACGTCTGGTCGAAGGAGCGCCCGGCCAACGCCGACGAGGGCATGGTCTTCCCGGGCGTGCAGGACACGACCTGGACGTACGATTCGAAGGCGAAGGCGTGGTACTTCCACCGCTTCTTCAACTTTCAGCCCGATCTCAACACCGCCAATCCGGAGGTGCTCGCCGAGATCCTGAAGATCATGGGCTTCTGGATCGAGCTCGGCGTCTCGGGCTTCCGGATGGACGCCGTGCCCTTCGTCATCGCCGAGAAGGGCTCCGATGTCGGCGGCAAGCCGCGCGAGCAGTTCGAGATGCTGCGCGACCTGCGCGAGTTCCTGCAATGGCGCCAGGGCGACAGCATCATCCTGGCCGAGGCCAACATCCTGCCGGAGCAGGATCTCGATTATTTCGGCGACGACGCCGACCGCATGCACATGATGTTCAACTTCCAGGTCAATCAAGCGACCTTCTACGCCCTGGCCGCCCACGACGCCCGGCCCCTCGTGAAGGCGATCGAGCGGACCAAGCCCCGCCCGATGTCCTGCCAGTGGGGCATCTTCCTGCGGAATCACGACGAACTCGACCTCGGCCGCCTCACCCAGAAGCAGCGGCAAGCGGTCTTCTCCGAGTTCGGGCCCGAGAAGGAGATGCAGCTGTACGGGCGCGGGATCCGCCGCCGCTTCGCTCCGATGCTGGCGGGGGACCCGCGCCGCATCCGGCTCGCCTACTCGCTGATGTTCACCCTGCCGGGCACGCCGGTGCTGCGCTACGGCGACGAGATCGGCATGGGCGACGACCTCTCGCTGAAGGAGCGCGACTGCGCCCGTACGCCGATGCAGTGGACCAGCGAGCGTCAGGGCGGTTTCTCCAAGGCCGACAAGACCGTGCTGCCGCTCATCGATCACGGTCCCTACGGCTACGCGCACGTCAACGTCGCCGACCAGCGCCACGAGCAGGGCTCGCTGCTCAACTGGATGCAGGGCATGATCCGGCAGCGCAAGGAGGCGCCGGAGATCGGCTGGGGTGACGTGGTGGCGCTCGACGCCGGCCGGCCGTCGGTTCTGGCGTTGCGGTACGAATGGCGCGGCAACGCCGTGCTGTGCGTCCACAACCTCGCACCGGAGCCGACCGAGGTCGCCCTCGACACCGGATTGCCCGAGCCGCAGGGCGACCTGCTCGTGGATCTTCTGACCGGCGCGCACAGCGCGGTCGGGAAGGATGGGACGCATTGCCTGTACCTGGAAGGGTACGGCTACCACTGGTTCCGGATCGGCGGGCTCGATGCCCTGCTCAAGCGTCGGCCAGCCTGAGGGCGGCCCCCGGGTGTGCCCGGCCGCCGATCGCGCTAAACCAGGGCGATCCGCGCCCGCCGGGCGCGCCGAGGACCGTATACGCGATGCCAGGAACGCCCCGCGCCGGGATCATCCCGGTCACGCCCTTCCAGCAGAACTGCACCCTGATCTGGGACGACGCCACCAAAGTCGGGGCCGTGGTCGACCCCGGCGGCGACCTCGATCGGATCGAGGCGGCGATTCGGGAGCAGGGCGTCCACGTCGAGAAGATCCTGCTCACGCACGGACACGTCGACCACGCGGCCGGAGCCGACGAGTTGCGCGAGCGCCTCGGCGTGCCGATCGAGGGGCCGCATCAGGCCGACAAGTTCCTGCTCGACTCGCTGCCGGAGACCGCGGCGAATTACGGGCTGGGCGAGGCCCGCCCGGTGACGCCGGACCGTTGGCTCAACGAGGGCGATGCGGTCACGGTGGGGGACCTCGGCTTCGACATCCTGCACTGCCCCGGCCACTCGCCCGGCAGCGTCGTGTTCGTGAGCCGGGACGCTCGCTTCGCCCTCGTCGGCGACGTGGTGTTCAAGGGCTCGGTCGGCCGTACCGACCTTCCGGGCGGCAACCACGAGCAGCTCATCCGCGCGATCAAGGACAAGGTTCTGCCGCTCGGCGACGACATCGCCTTCATCCCGGGCCACGGTCCGACGAGCACGCTGGGCGAGGAGCGCGTCTCCAACCCGTTCCTGCAGGATTGACGCCGTGGACAAGCGACGCATTGGACGCTCCGAACTGACGGTCGCGCCGTTCTGCCTGGGCGGCAACGTCTTCGGCTGGACAGCCGACGAGGCCACCTCCTTCGCGATCCTCGACCGCTTCGTGGCGAGCGGCTTTGACTTCATCGACACCGCCGACGTCTACTCGCGCTGGGCGCCGGGCCACGCGGGCGGAGAGTCCGAGGCGGTGATCGGGCGCTGGTTGTCCGCTCGCCCCGGGGTACGGGACCGGATCGTCCTGGCCACCAAGGTCGGCATGGATCTCGGCGACGCCGGCAAGGGGCTCTCTCCCGAACACATCGCGCGCGGCTGCGAGGCCTCGCTGCGCCGGCTGCAGACCGACCGGATCGACCTCTATCAGTCGCACCTCGACGATCCCGCCGTGCCGCTGGACGAGACCCTGCGGGCCTACGAGCGGCTGATCGCGGCCGGCAAGGTCCGCGTCATCGGCGCCTCCAACTACGGCGCGGCGCGGCTGACCGAGGCCCTGACGCTCTCGGCGTCCGCCGGCCTGCCGCGCTACGAGTGCCTGCAGCCGGATTACAGCCTCGCCGAGCGCGGCTATGAGGCCGAACTCGAACCCGTATGCCGCGCCGAGCAGGTCGGCGTGATCGGCTACTTCTCCCTGGCCGCCGGCTTCCTCACCGGGAAGTACCGCGCGCCCGGGGCCGCCGCCGGCCGGGCTCGGGAGAACCGGGTTTCCAAGTACCTGACCCCGCGCGGCCTCGCGCTTCTCTACGCCCTGGATTCGGTCGCCGCCGAGCGGGGGGCGAGCCCCGCCCAGGTGGCACTTGCCTGGATCATCGCCCGCCCGGGCATCACCGCGCCGATCGCCAGCGCCACGTCCGTGGCCCAGCTCGAGGAGCTGCTCGGCGCCGCGCGCCTCACGCTTCCGGACGAGGCCATCGCGCGCTTGGACACGGCGAGCGCAGGCGGCATCGAGGGCTAACGCCGCGTTAAGCCGAGCGCGTCAGAAAAGCGGGACACAGGCTCGGCTCAAGCCCGTAAAATCGTGCATTCTCAACGCGGAACCCCTATATCAGGCGGACCAGACGAGAGCGCAGGCGTGGGCGCCCGACGGCGCGAGTCGCTCCGTCGCTTCAAGGCCCGCCTGCCCGAGGAAGTACATGTCCGACACCCCCCAGACCGAGCACGCCGAATACGGCGCGGAATCGATCCGCGTGTTGAAGGGCCTCGATGCCGTCCGCAAGCGGCCCGGCATGTATATCGGCGATACCGATGACGGCTCCGGACTGCACCACATGGTGTACGAGGTGGTGGACAACGCCATCGACGAGGCCCTGGCCGGCCACGCCGATCTCGTGACCGTCACCCTCAACGCCGACGGATCCTGCACGGTCTCCGACAACGGGCGCGGCATCCCGGTGGACATCCACAGGGAGGAGGGCGTCTCGGCGGCCGAGGTCATCATGACCCAGCTGCACGCGGGCGGGAAGTTCGACCAGAACTCCTACAAGGTCTCCGGCGGCCTCCACGGCGTGGGCGTCTCGGTGGTGAACGCGCTGTCGTCCTGGCTGCGCCTGCGCATCTGGCGCAACGACACGGAGCACGCGATGGAGTTTCGCCACGGCGACGCCGTGGCGCCGCTCAAGGTCGTCGGCCCCGGAGACGGGCGGCGCGGGACGGAGGTGACGTTCCTCCCCTCGACCGAAACCTTCACGATGATCGAGTTCGATTACGGGACGCTGGAGAAGCGCCTGCGCGAACTCGCCTTCCTGAATTCGGGCGTGCGCATCGTCCTGACCGATGCGCGCCACGCCGAGAAGAAGCGCGAGGAGCTGTATTACGAAGGCGGCATCGAGGCGTTCGTCCGCTACCTCGACCGGTCGCGCAAGCCGATCGACGGCATGGTGAGCCCGGTGGTGGTTCGAGCCGAGCGTGACGGCATCCGGGTCGAGGTGGCGTTCTGGTGGAACGACTCGTTCAACGAGACCGTCCTGCCGTTCACCAACAACATCCCGCAGCGCGACGGCGGCACCCACATGGCGGGGTTCCGGGCGGCGCTGACCCGGCAGATCACCGGCTACGCCGACTCGTCGGGCGTCTCGAAACGCGAGAAGGTCTCGCTCACCGGCGAGGATTGCCGCGAGGGCCTGACCGCGGTCGTCTCCGTTCAGGTGCCGGACCCGAAATTCTCGTCGCAGACGAAGGACAAGCTCGTCTCGTCCGAGGTCCGCCCGGCGGTGGAGAACGTACTGAACGAGGGGTTGTCGACCTGGCTGGAGGAAAATCCCCAGCAGGCCCGCTCCGTGATGAGCAAGGTCGTGCTGGCGGCCTCGGCCCGCGAGGCGGCCCGTAAGGCGCGCGAGACCGTGACCCGCAAGGGCGCCCTCGACATCGCCTCGCTGCCCGGCAAGCTCGCCGATTGCCAGGAGCGCGATCCGAGCAAATGCGAGATCCTGCTGGTCGAGGGTGATTCGGCCGGCGGCTCGGCGAAGCAGGGCCGGGACCGGGCGTTCCAGGCGGTGCTGCCGCTGCGCGGCAAGATCCTCAACGTCGAGCGGGTCCGGGCGGACCGGATGCTATCATCGGCCGAGATCGGCACCCTGATCACGGCACTCGGCGCCGGGATCGGTCGCTCCTCGACCGACCGCGAGGGTTTCAACCCGGAGAAGCTGCGCTATCACCGCATCATCATCATGACCGACGCGGACGTGGACGGCTCGCACATCCGCACGCTGCTGCTGACCTTCTTCTTCCGTCAGATGCCGGAACTCATCGACCGGGGCCACCTCTACATCGCGCAGCCGCCGCTCTACAAAGCCGAGCGTGGCCGCCGGGCGATCTACCTCAAGGACGAGCGCGCCCTCGAGGATTACCTGATCGACCAGGGCACCGACGGAGCGATCCTGCGCCTGTCCACGGGGGCGGAGTTCGCGGGCGCCCAGCTCAAGAGTCTCGTCGAGGAGGCGCGCACTTTCCGGAACATCCTGCAGGGCCTTCACACCCGTTACGACCGGGCCGTGGTCGAGCAGGCGGTGCTGGCGGGGGCGTTCGACGCCGAGGTGGCGTCCCGGGCGGGCGAGGCCGAGGTGCTGGCGGACGTGACCGCGCGCCGGCTCGACGGCATCGCGGACGAGATCGAGCAGGGCTGGTCGGGCGAGGCCTTCGAGGGCGGCTACCGCCTCAGCCGAACCCTGCGCGGCGTTCGGCAGGTCGCGACCCTCGACGCCGGCCTGATCACCTCTCAGGAGGCCCGCCGCCTGGCGGAGCGGGCCGACGCGTTCCGGGAGATCTACGGCGAGCCCGCCACGTTGATGCGCAAGGCTGACGAGACCGTGCTGCACGGCCCCGTGGCCCTGTTCGAGGCGGTGATGGCCTTCGGCCGCAAGGGCCTCCAGCTCCAGCGCTACAAGGGCCTCGGCGAGATGACCGCCCAGCAGCTCTGGGAGACCACCCTTGACCGCGACGTGCGATCGCTCCTCCAAGTGAAGGTGAAGGACACGACCGATGCGGACGACCTGTTCGTCAAGTTGATGGGCGACGTCGTCGAGCCGCGCCGCGAGTTTATCCAGGAGAACGCGTTGAGCGTCGCCAACCTGGACGTCTGATCAGACCCCGGGAGGGCCTCGGCCCTCTCCTTCAGGTCCCTCCCGCGCCGCCTCAGCCGCCGTTGCGCGCCAGCCGGGTCCGCCCGGCGCCGCTGTCGGCGAGGGCCGGCAGAGCATCCTGCGTTCCGCTGACCACCACGAGGCGCTGAACCTCGCCGCGCAGGAAGGCCTGCAGGAAGCGGTCGTAGTCGCGGAACGACACGCAGCCGTTCGAATCGCCCCGCGGACCCAGCATGTAGGTGTGCGCCAGGAGGCCGACGCGGCCGTAGACCGCCTCGCTGCCGCCGACCGGGTTGAGCCGGATGGCGCGCACGCCGTGGAACGGCTGCTCGCGCTCGGTGAGGTCGTAGGTTCCCGGAGGGGTCGGACCGCGCATGCGGATGTTGACGAGCCGCGGATCATCCAAGCCCTCGCCGAGGCCGGAATGCGCTTCCAGCCGCTCGCCGTTCGGCAGCGTCACGATCCGGGCGGCGATGTTGTAGACGGCAATTCCGGCCGTCGCCCCGGGCTCGCGGGCCAGGGGCAGCGGCGGCGAGATGCGGCGTTGCGGAGCGACGTCGGCCGGCTTGCTCTCCAGTGCCGCGTAGGCCAGGGCCGGCGCGCGGTCGATGCCGAAGAACTTCTCGAGGAACGAGCGGTCGTCGGCCGCGGGTGCGGCCGGTTGGAGCGGCGGGCTGTCGCGTCGCGCCATCCGCCGGTCCATCCTGCGAACCGGACCGGCCGCCGCTGGCGCTCGGAATTCCGGCGGACGCGGCAGCGGCAGCGGGACGATCATCGCGGCCCGCGGCGGCTCGGGAATCTGCGTCTCGACGCTTCTGCCGGTCTCGGGCTCAACGTCCGACGGCAGGGCCGGCGGGACCATCTGGGTCCAGGCCCAACGCGACAAGGGTCCGCCGGTGGCCTCGCGCCGACCGTCCCCGGACGGTGGCTCGAAGGGAAGCGCGTCGAGGGTCGAGATCGTGCTGTCGGTTTCGGCACGCAGCGCCCCGGGCGCGGGTCCGGCCTCGGCAATCGGACCCTCGGCGCGATCGATCTGGACGCCGGATGGCAGCTCGCGCTGCGGCAGGTGGCTCCCGATCGCGGCCATCAGGATCGCGCCGGTGAGCAGCGACAGGGGTGCCACGCAGGAACGCCGCGCGTGCCGGGTGTCTCGGCCGTCCGCCGACACGGATACGATGGTCATGCGAGTGCCCGTGCTCCTCGTCGCCGAGCGGGTGCTCGCACGATCGTCGCGATCTCCAGGCGCTTGGCTCAGGGATCGCGACGGTCATTCGGGCCCCGCCCGGGCCGAAACAGCAGGGACGGGCGGGCTTTTCTGGGGCGGCTCCATGGTCGATCTTTGATCGATCGGGACCATTTTCGGGCGCGTTGCTGTTCTCGCCCGAGGTTACACGCCGCAATTGGCTGGCGATGACTACTAATCGTTGTCGATCTGACGTCCCAGCTGAGCGATGGCCCGCTCGTAGACGGACGCCGCGTTCCAGCCCTGGATCGCGGCGAAGTTCGGCTCGCCGGGCTGGTAACCCGCAGCGGCCCGCCAGCCATGCGCCTTGAGGAAGTTGGCCGTGGACGACAGGGCCGCACCGACGTTGTTGAGATCGCCGGTGCCGTAGGCGAGCACGTTCTTCGGCAGGAACTGCGTGTGGCCGACCTCGCCGTGGGCGGCGCCGCGGGTGCTCGACGTCAGGAGGCCCCGGTCCACGAGCGTGAGGGCCGCGTAGAGCTGGTCGGTGAAGTACTCCGAACGCCGGCAATCGTAGGCGAGGGTCGCCACCGCCGAGAGCGTGTTGACGTTGCCGCGCACCGCGCCGAACCCGGTCTCCATGCCCCAGATCGCCAGGAGCGGGCCCGGGGGCACCCCGTAGCGCTGCTCGATCGAATCGAAGAGGGCCGCGTTCTGCCGCTTGAGCGCCCGGCCCTTCGACACGATCGTCGGACCGCCGCGCTTCGCGAGGAACTGCTCAAGCGACAGCTTGAAGCTGTGCTGTCCGCGGTCCGCCGAGATGGTGGCCGTGGAGTAGGTGGTGTTCTGGAGCGCCGCGAGGCTCGCCGCACTGGCGCGGCCGCGCGCCTCCTCGGCGAATTGACGCTTCCACGTCTCGAAACCCGCGGCGGTGCTGCCGCACTGCGCCGCCCGGGCCTGTCCGGCGCCGAGGGCGAGCCCCGCGATGGCCGCCACCGCGATGGTCTGACGCCGCATAGTCTTCATCACGCGCAATGCTCCTTCGGAGCGTCACAGCGCCCCGTTCTCCCAGCGATACCCGATCACATCTCGTCGATATCAGGGCGAGATGATGTCGGAGGCCCGACCTCGCGACATCCGGTCATCAAAACATCGCTCATTTGCGACCCCGCGGCGAGGCTGCCGGCCTGCACCGGCTCGAACGTCGTGAACAATGCGTGCGCCGCGGCGGCCACGAGGGCAGCCCTCGATCGCGGCAGCGAGCCCAGCGCGACAGCCGGTCGTCCATGCCGGCCGCGGCGCGGAAGGCCGCGATCCCGCTCGTTGGACCCCCGTATGCTTTGCCAGCGAAGTGCATCTGGCAGGAGAGCGTAAGTTTTATTGTCACAACGCTGTCAAAGGACAGTCATAGCTTTGCCGGCGGAAAGATCTTCGCGGAGCGGCGCGGTGCGATCTACGAGGTGCAGGGCAATGCAGCGTTCTCGATCGCCCCGTTTGTCTTGAGCGAACCGGCGCGACGCGCGGGATCGGCACCCTGACAGGTGGCCGTGCTTCCCCGGCGCTGGCGGCCCCCGCACCGGATCCACGCCCGGACCGGCGGCACCTCCGTCCCTCCAGTCGGCAAGCTTGGCCGGCCGCGGAGCCTCGTCACGGCACTCACAGAGACGGAATCTCATGGCCATCGGAATGCACGGCACCGGCACGTCGCGCGCACGAGCCCTCGGCCCGGATCTCGACCGCGACGGCGTCGCGAGGGCCTACGGCCGTTGGGCGCCGGTCTACGATCTCGTCTTCGGGCCGGTCTTCGCGCAGGGACGGACCCTGGCGGCGGCCGCAGCCGAACGGGTCGGGGGACGCATCCTGGAAGTCGGCGTCGGTACAGGATTGTCGCTCCCGGCCTACCGGCGCGCCCGCAGCATCGTCGGCATCGATATCTCCGGGCCGATGCTGGAAAAGGCGCGTCGGCGCGTCGCGCGGTTCGGTCTGCGCAACGTCGAGCGGCTCGCCGTCATGGACGCCGAACATCTCGATTTCCCGGATGCCGCCTTCGACGTCGTCGTGGCGCAGTACGTGGTGACGGCGGTGCCGCATCCGGAGGCCGCCCTCGACGAGTTCGCCCGGGTTCTCCGGCCCGGGGGGGAGATCGTCATCACCACGCGAATCGGCGCCGAGGCCGGCCTGCGCCGCACCGTGGAACACGCGCTGGCTCCGATCACCGGCCGCCTGGGCTGGCGGACCGAGTTCGCCTGGGACCGTTACACCGCCTGGGCCGCCGATGCCCCTGTCGAGATCGTCGAGCGCCGCGCGCTACCGCCGCTCGGCCACTTCTCCCTCGTCCGCCTGCGCAAGCGGGACGGCTGACGGCCCGCCAACCCGGTACCGACCATCATATCCGAATGGGGACGCACATCATGGCGAGCTTCATGGAAGCGTTGCGCGTGCAGCGCTGGGACGACCACCGCTACTATCACCACAATCGCATCAACCAGAGCCTGCACGTGGTGAGTGCGGTCAGCTTCCTCGTCGCCTACGCCCTGGCATTCAAGGATCCGGCCACCGCGGCGCTGGTCGGCTGGCTCGTGGCGATGACGTCCCGCCAGGTCGGGCACCTGTTCTTCGAGCCCAAGGGCTACGATCACGTCAATGAGACCACGCATGAGCACAAGGAAGAGATCAAGGTCGGATACAACCTGCAGCGCAAGGTCGTGCTGCTGGTGATCTGGGCGCTCGCGCCGCTGATCCTCTACTTCGATCCGAGCCTGCTCGGTCTGATCACCCCGCACCAGACCACCACGGATCTGATCCGCAACGTCGGCTGGATCTGGCTGTGGCTGGCGCTCGCCGGATTGGTGTTCCGGATGGCACAGCTGTTCATCCAGCGCGATGTGCAGACCGGCCTGGTCTGGGGCGCCAAGATCCTCACCGACCCGTTTCACGACATCAAGCTCTACCACAGGGCGCCGCTCGCCCTCCTGCACGGTGAACTGGTCGAGGAGCCCGAGCCGCACGAGCGCGGCGCCTGAGGGCGGACCGGCCGGTGGATCGGCGCGCAATCCGAGGCGTGGCGCTCGGTCGGTTGACCGCGCGCGGAACTCGGCCTGTCCGGCCGAGCACACGCACGTCGACCGAAGGACTCGTCGCATCGACGGCTGCGGCGGCCTTCCCAGGGTCGCGAACCGGAGGTCGACATCCAGTCCCGCCGATGCGCAGGATCGTGCGCCGACGCGATGCCGGCCCCCAGGATCCCCTCCGGCTTCTCAAACGACGGCGTCGGCTCTCCCTCCCAGCCAGGGAACGATCCTCTCCAAACGCCGAAGCCCGGCCCCGGTCGGATCAGGCGCGGTCCGGCGCACGCAGACCCAGGGCGGCGCCGAGGCCGCCCAGGCGCACCGCCGCCACCTCGCGAAGGATCTTCCGTCGGATCGCCCTGTCGCTCGACGGCCCGGAATCCCACCAGCCATCCGCCCGCATGGCCTCGGCCCCCGCCACGAACCGCATCGCGACGGCCTCGAAGGCCGCGTCGTCGTAGGCGAGGCTGAAGATCAGGCGGCCCGATCCCACCCATGACAGGGCGAGCCCCTCGGCACGCAGGTAGAATTGCAGCATCCAATTGTAGCGCGACGGCTCCGTGTAGAGGACCGTCCAGACCGTGGACATGTTGGCCACCCGCACGGGAAGGCCGGCCTCCGCCAGCAGGGCGTTGAGCCGCGCGGCCCGTCCTTCCCAGGTCGCGTCGAGATCCCGGTACAGGGCCGCGATCTCGGGCGTATCGAGTCGGTCGAGGAACGCGCTCATGGCGCCCATCACGTAGGGATGCGCGTTGAACGTGCCCCGCGCGAAGCAGATGTCGACGGGTCGGTCGTCCCGGTAGCGACGCATCAGGTCGGCGCGCCCGCACAGGACGCCGACAGGGAGGCCGCCCCCGAGGGTCTTGCCGTAGGTGACCATGTCGGCGCGCAGGCCGAAATATGCCTGCGCGCCGCCGCGGGCGAGGCGGAAACCCAGGAAGACTTCGTCGAGGATCAGTACGATGCCGCGGGCGCTGCACACCGCCCGCAGGTCCTGGAGCCACCGGGTGTAGGCGGCGCGATCAAACCTGGCTTTCCGGCCGCTGTCGACCAGGGCGGAATCCGCTGCCGCTCCGGCATTGGGGTGCATGGCCTGGAGCGGGTTGATCAGGACGCAGGCGACATCCCGGCGGGTCGCGAGAACCCGCAGCGTGCGCTTCGACATGTCGGCCAGGGTGAGGGTGTCGCGGGTCGGGATCGGATTGCCGATACCGGGCTGCACCTCGCCCCACCAGCCGTGATAGGCGCCGCACAGGCGCACGATCCGGCGCCGGCCGGTGTGGAAGCGGGCCAGGCGCACCGCCTGCATGACCGCCTCGGTTCCCGACATGTGGAACGAGACCTCATCGAGGCCGGACAGCATCCTCAGCCGGGCAACGTTGCCGGCGACCACGGGGTGAAGCGGGCCCAGCACCGGGCCGAGCGAGGAGACCCGCGCCGCCCCGTCTTCCAGGCAGGCGCGGTAGAAATCCACGCCGAACAGGTTCACCCCGTAGGATCCGGCGAGGTCGTAGAGGACGTTGCCGTCGAGGTCCGTGACGGTCACGCCCTCGGACGTGGCCGCGAAGGCGCCGGCGCCGAGATGCGCGCGCACGTGCCCGGCATACTGGAACGGCACCCGGTAGAGCCCGGTGAACTGCAGGTCCGACAGACCGTCACGCACCCCCTCTGTCTCGGCCCGGGTCTTGGCGAAGCGTGTCCGGTAGAGTGCGGAGAGCCGCGCGAAGCCGGCTTCCCGCCGGAGCGCCACGGCCTCGTTGGGATCGTCCGAGCGGAAGAAGGCGCGCTCGGAATAGGCGTAGTGCGGGATCAGGCGGGCCACGCGCCGGGCCATCCGCGCGTGGCCCGTGAGCGAGGGGTGTTTCGCCCGGGAAAGCTGCAGGCGTTGAACCGCGCGCGGCAGGACGAGCGCGGCGGCGGCGGACAGGGCGGCGAGGAGCGCGGACATCGCCCCGCGCCCTATCGGAGGTGGTTCACGGCATGATGACGGTCACCGAATTCCGGCTGCGCCGTATCCTGGCCCAGCTCGGCGCGCAGGAAGATCTCAACTTCCTGTTGACCAACCGCCTCCCGCGCCGCCTTGCGACGCGGTTCATGGGCTGGTTCAGCCGCATCGAGCAGCCGCTCGTGCGCGATCTCTCGATCGCAGCGTGGCGCCTGTTCTGCGAGGTCGATCTCAGCGACGCGCAGGAGGCGCGCTTCCCGAGCCTGCACGCCGCCTTCGTGCGCGCCCTCAGGACCGACGCCCGGCCGATCGACGCGGATCCCGCCATCCTCACGAGCCCGTGCGACGCGATCCTGGGTGCGCACGGGCGGATCGAGGCGGGGCGGCTGTATCAAATCAAGGGATTGTCCTACCGGCTGGCGGACCTCCTCGGCGGCGACGAGGGCTTGGCGCAATCCCACGAGGGCGGCGCTTACGCCACCCTGCGGCTGACCGCCGGCATGTACCACCGCTTCCACGCACCCCACGACCTGCGCGTGGAATCGGTCCGGCACATCTGGGGCGACACCTGGAACGTGAATCCGATTGCCCTGAAGCGCGTCGAGGCGCTGTTCTGCCGCAACGAGCGCGCGGTGATCCGCCTCGCGGTCGCGGAGGCCGGCCATGCCGTCACCCTCGTCCCCGTCGCGGCGATCCTCGTCGCGGGCCTGCGCCTCGGCTTCCTGCCGGAAGGCGCAGCCCTGCGCCGAACCGGAGGTCGGACTCTCGCCACCTCGGCGCGGCTCGGGAAGGGCGCCGAGATGGGCTGGTTCGAGCACGGCTCGACCCTCGTCGTCCTGGCGCCGGCCGGCTTCGACCTGCGGCCGGGCTTGGTCGAGGGCGCGCGCCTGCGCGTGGGCGCGCCCCTGATGCGCCTGCCCGACCCTGTGGCATCGCCGATGCTCTGACGAGCCTCTGCTTCTCAGGCAGCCTGCACGGTCGCCAGGAAATCCGCGACCGCGTCACCCAGATCTTCGGATTGCCGCGACAGCTCCGTCGCTGCGGCCAGGACACGGTTCGCGGCGGTACCGGTCTCGCCCGCCGCTTCGGTGACGGCCGCGATATTGACCGTGACCGAATGCGTGCCGTCCGCCGCTTGGGTGACGTTGCGGACGATCTCCTGCGTGACCACGCCTTGCTGCTCCATGGAGGCCGCGACGCCGACCGCGATGGTGCGGAGGTCCAGCACGGTGGCCGCGATGGACTGGATGGCGTCGACCGCGCGGTCGGTCTCGCCCTGGATGGTGGCGACCTGCCCGGAGATCGTCTCGGTGGCCCTGGCGGTCTGACTGGCCAGTTCCTTGACTTCGGCGGCCACCACGGCGAAGCCGCGGCCCGCCTCGCCGGCGCGGGCCGCCTCGATGGTGGCGTTGAGGGCGAGCAGGTTGGTCTGCGCCGCGATGCCGGAAATCAGGCTGATGACGGTTCCGATCTGCTCCGCGCCGTCGGCCAGGCCGATGACCAGCGAATTGGTCGCCGTCGCGTCGGCGGCGGCACGCTCCGCCATGTCGGACGATCGGGCGATCTGGACATTGATCGCACCGATCGATGTCGCCAGCTCCTCGCTGGCCGCGGCCACCGTCTGGACGTTGGCCGAGGTACGTTCGGCCGCCGACGAGACGGTGAAGGACTGGGCGGCCGTCTGGTCGGCGTTCCGGCTCATGAGCCGCGCGGCCGCCTCCATCTCGCCCGCGGCGCGCGCCAACGTCCGGACCATGCGTTCGACCTGGTCACGGAACGCATCCGTGGCTCGCTCCAAGGTCGTGGCCCGGTGGGCCTTCTCCGCCAGCTGAATGGCCGCCGCAGCGTCCGACGCGCGCTTCGCGATCAGCGCGTCCTTGAACACTTGGACCGCGCGGGCCATGGCGCCGATCTCGTCGCGGCGGCCCGCTCCCAGGACCGGCGCGTCGAGGTCGCCCGCAGCGAGACGAGACATCGTGGCGGTCGTCATGCCGATGGGCCGCATCACGTGGACGAGGATCACGACGAGACCGTACGCGACTGCGGCGACCGTGATGCCCAGCGCGACGAGCAGCAGAGCACGAAGCCACCAAGCCAGCGCGGTCGCGCGCTCGAACTCGGCACGGGCCTCCCCGACCTGCATCTCGGTCAGCTTGGCCAGGCCGACATTCGTCGGCCCCGTCCCGGCCAGCAGGGTGAGCCGGGTTGCCGCGAAATCGACTGCCTCACCCCGGTCCAAGCGCCGCAGCGGATCCTCGACGATCGCCTCATTCTGCCTCAGGCGAGCCGCGACCTCGCCCGCGACCCCGCTCTCCTCGCGCGACATGGCGGTGGCCGTGTACGCGGCCCAGACCTCCTTCGCGCGCGCCAGCTCCCGTCTGAAGATCTTGGCAGCCTCCTCCGGGCCGATCTCGCGCGACACCGCGTTGCGCATGGCGCGGAGTATGACCTCGTACGAGTCCCGGATCTGGCTGAACTGACTCAAGCACAAAAGCCGATCGTCGAACACCGTTCGAAGACTCTGGTGGTTTTTGTAGAGCGCAACATTGCCCAATATCGTCGAGCCGACGCACAGGGCCCCCAGCAAGGCGAGGAGGGTGATCAGACGAGCTTTGATGGAGGCGCGCATAGGGTTCGACCGAGTCTTTGATAAAGATACTCCCGCGTCTTACAGGATCTTGCGCCGCAGCAAAGAGATCAAAATGATCGGACTCGAACCGACCGTAATTCGAAATGGCTATAGTTCCAATAATTTGTGCGTATTACGGGCCGATACAGTGATCGGACCTGCCCGCCGAACGTTCGAAGGGCATCCGCGCGATCAAATTTCCTTCTGGATTTCTGAGTTCCCGGGGATGGAACGGTCGTGGCGGCCCCGCGGCAGCCGAACGCCGCGCGGGGCGACAGGAGGATTCTGTTCGCCATCCTCGCCGTCGCATCGGTGACGTGGCCGACAAACCTCGCCGCCTAGAGGCCGACGCGTCCCAGGGCGGGTAGCTTGATGCCCGGCCGACGCAGATCGATCCCGGCCACCCCCCCGAGCAGGTTGAGTTCGAGGCCTTCGATCCAGCCGATCGTCAGGCCGGCGTAACCGCCGAGATTGATTCGGATGCCGGTGCCCGACGGGGTCCAGCCGATCCACCGGCCATCATAAGGGAAGTCCTTGCCGATCGCCGTCGTCGGCAGGCTGGCCCGGATCTCCGGCACGGCCGCCATGACGGCGGCGACGAAGGTGTTGGAGTTCGGGCCCGGCCAGACGACGTAGTCGCCGGGGCGGGCGTACGGATATTCGGTCACGGCCTTGCGGATCCGCGGAAGCATGGCCTCCGCCTCCGCACCGTCGGCGGCAAAGATCATGGCCGGGGCATTCCCGAACCAGTTGCCGTCAGGAACGAAGCGATCCACCCAGATCGGCTGGCCCCAGGCGGTGTAATCGAATCGCCGATAGGCGCGGGCATCGCGATCCTTGATGACGATCCAGCTATGCGTCGCGACGATGCCGCGCCAGCTCACGGTGCGGGCCGAGAAGATCCGCACGACGGCTCCGGGAAGGGCTTCGGCCTTGGGCAGCAGACCCGCGCTCGACCGGTCGGCATGGCGCCAATCGCCGCTCGCCCGCAGCCAATAGAGCGCGGCGGAGATGGCGACCGGGACGAGGAAGAGAGCAACGAGCGCGAGCAGCGCGATCCTGATGAAGGTCACGAGGCAACCGTGGCGAGGAGGTGATGGCTCGCATGTGGGGACCCGGCGCCGTCACGGGAATGCGGCCGAACGGTCCGGCGGATGCTCAAGCCCGATTCTCGAGTGCGTCGAGGAGCAGCGTCGTGGCGAGGAGGTCGGCGCAGCCACCGGGGCTCAGGCGCGCCGCCACGAAGGCGCGGTGGACGTCGAGGGCGCGGTCGCGCCAGCCCGCCGCCGACACACCGCCGGTCGCCGCGAAAACCGAAGCGGCCGCGCGCGCGGCGTTCAGCCCGTCCGTTCCGCCGCGATGCAGGAGGTTGGTGTCGTCCACGACGGCCAGAAGCGCGAAGAAGCAGTCGACGCGGGCGGCAACGGGATCCATGGGGGCGCGGGTCCGGCCGAGGCGCAGGGCGGGCAGACCGACCACGCGGACCGTCGGGAAGCCGGCAGCCGCCTCGGCACTGGCGCCGCCCACGCCGTAGCGGCGCGCGGCGCGGCCGCCATGGCTCGTCGGCGAGGTCGGGGCCCCGCCGATCACCGGGCCCCACCGACGGCCGACCGCCAGAGCGAGGGCTTCGCCGGTGCAGGGTCCATCGCCGGTTACCCCGGCGGCCGCGCAGATCAGTCCCAGCGAGAAGATGGCGCCGCGATGCGCGTTCACGCCGTCGGTCGCGTCCATCATCGCGGCCTCCGCCTCAAGGCCGATGGCGCGTAAATGCTCCATCGTCGCCCCCCGCGTTCCAGCCGCGACGAGGTCCGCGAAGAACGGGCGGATCGCCGCGGCGCTCGCCCGCAGCGTGCCGGCATCCATGTCGTCGTGGCTGCCGGAATCGACGGGGCTGACGAGCCCCGGCTTGGGCCAGGTTTCAAGCTCGGCGATCAGCGCGTCGTGCGCCAGGGACGCGACTTGCCGGGGCCAGCCGTCGTCTCGGGCAACCTGCCCGTCGTCGCGCGCCGGGGCGGGGCTCGGGTGCAGGTCCAGGGCGCGGGCTCCTCGCGCCGCTCGTCGGGGAGCCCGAGACGAGGACGGCGTCCGCCGCGTATACCAGAGGGCGGCGGCGGCGCGACACCGGTGATCCGGATGCCCTCAGGCGGCGGACGCGACGGCCGGCGAGATCCGCTTGCGCGCCTTCCGGTCCTCCGTGCTGCTGACGAAGGCGTGCGCATCCTCCTTCCGCTCGAAGACGTGCGGGGCGACACCGCGCTTGTTGAGCGCCTCCTCCATCTTCAACCGCAGGAACGCGCTCGTCGCGTACCGGGTCGTCGTCGCGTAGTAATTAGCCTGGAGATACTGGATCATCCCGGCATAGTCGTCGAACAGGTTCTCATTGAGCCGGAACCCGTCGTGGTTGATCACGGCATTGACCCGCTGTCCCGCCGCGCGACAGGCCGCCACGATGGTCATGCGCAGCTCGTCCATGTCGCCCTTCACCCGGCAGTACCAGCCTTCCAGGTTGATGAAGAGGATGTTCCGCTCTCCGTCGTAGCTGACCCGCGATTTCAGATCGAGGTTCAGCAGGTCGGAGATCAGCTCCATCGGCTCCTCGCGGAAGATGCGCGGATCCATGGGTACCGGGTTTCGCACCACCGGCGCGAAATCCATGTGGGCGAGGATATCGCGCTCGATGTCGATGCCGGGCGCCACCTCGATCAGCTCCAGCCCCTCCGGCGTCAGCTGGAACACGCAGCGCTCGGTCACGTAGAGGACCGGTTGCGAGCGCTCCACCGCGTATGGCCCGGAGAACGTGTTCTGCTGGACCTGGGTGACGAATTTGCGGGCCTTGCCCTCGCTGACGATGCGGACCGTGCCGTCGCTCACCGCGATCTCGAGGCCGCCGGCCGTGAAGGTGCCGGCGAAGACCACCGTGCGGGCATTCTGCGAGATGTTGATGAAGCCGCCGCAGCCGTTCAACTTGCCGCCGAATTTCGACGTGTTGACGTTGCCGGCCTGATCGCACTCGGCCATGCCCAGGCAGGTCATGTCGAGGCCGCCGCCGTCGTAGAAATCAAACATCTGGTTCTGGTCGATGATGCAGTCGGCGTTGGTGGCCGCGCCGAAGCTTGAGCCGGAGGCCAGCACGCCGCCCACGGCCCCGGCCTCGGTGGTGAGGGTGATGTAGGGGGTGATCTTCTCCTCGTTGGCCACGGACGAGATGCCCTCCGGCGCGCCGACGCCGAGGTTCACGACGCCGTTCGGCGGCAGCTCGAAGGCGGCCCGCCGGGCGATGATCTTGCGCTCGTTGAGCGCCATCCGCTTGATGCCGGTGACGGGCACGCGGATCTCGCCGGCCAGCGCGGCGTCGTAGAGCACGCCGTAGTTCATGCGGTGCATCTCGGGCTCGGCGAGGACGACGCAGTCCACCAGGATCCCCGGCACTCGTACGTCCTTGGGCAGCAGGTAGCCGTCATCGACGATGCGTTCGACCTGGGCCACGACGATGCCGCCGTTGTTCCGGGCCGCCATGGCCTGGGCGAGGCAATCGAGGGTCAGCGCCTCTTTCTCGTAGGAGAGATTGCCCGACGGGTCCGCCGAGGTAGCGCGGATGAAGGCGACGTCGATCTTGGTGGCGGTGTAGAACAGCCACTCCTCGCCATCGACCTCCACGAGCTTGACGATGTCCTCGGTGGTCAGCTCGTTGACCTTGGCGCCACCGTGACGGGGATCGACGTAGGTCTTGAGGCCCACCTTCGAGAACAGGCCCGGCTGGCCGGCGGCGCACGCCCGGTAGAGCTGCGAGATGACCCCCTGGGGCAGGTTGTAGCCGCGGATCAGATTCTCCTGCGCGGCCTTCGCGACCTTCGGCATGCGGCCGAAATTGGCCGCGATCACGCGCGTGAGCAGGCCGTCATGGTGCAGGCGGCCCGTCCCCAACCCTTTGCTGTCGCCCGCACCCGCTGTCATGATCAGGGTCAGACCCCGTGGCGATCCGGTCTCGACGAACCTCTTCTCCAAGGCCGCGTGCAGCGCCTCCGGAATGCAGCTCTGGACGAACCCGGTGGTCGTCACGACGTCGTTCTCGCGGATCAGCGCAATGGCTTCGTCCGCCGAGATGACCTTGTTCTTCCTCATGGAACGCGTAACCCTCTCCGGGATCCGGAACGGCGACCGGCTGTCGAGCCCGCCACCTCCCATGTTGTCGCGCGTCGCCCTTGAACCGTCCCACCGGACCAGATCGTGGATTCGGGGGAGTTCAGTGCGCAGCGCTTATTGCGTCGCATCAATATTTACCGCATCGCATCGAAGCAGATGCCTGTCGCCCCACAGTACTCCGATTTCGGATAGCTCTGCTGCTGAAAAACTCTTCGATGCACTGTTAGAAAAATTGCGTCTGACCGCTGATCCGCTCTCCCGCCGGCGCGATTGGGTTTCTGGTCGACCACAACCGCCGGCGGGGCTCCGGCGGCGGAGCAGCCTGAAGTCGTCGGCAGCAACGCGTTTTCGCATATGTTAGCATCCGATCACGGATGTGCTGCATAAGCCGCAGAAAGCCGTCCCGTAACGCTGATTTTACAATCGTCGCGGATGCGTTTATAGGCGTTCGAATCTGGGGAGCGTGTTTAGTCAGGAACACGCCATGACCGACATGACTCCGATCGCGGATGAAGCCGCGACACGCTTCGCCTTCAGCCTGCTGCGCAGCGCCTATCTCGATCTGGCGCAGACGCTCCTGCGCATCGATGCGGAGCCGGCGCGGGAACTGCTGCAGGCCGTCGAGCATCGAATCACCTATCGACTCGGCTCGCTCGCGACGGACGGAGCAGATGGCCTCGCGGGCGAGACGACGCTGGCCGCGGCGGCCGGGCAGGTCCGGGCGGTGCTCCGCGATGCGCAGGCGCCCTGAGGCGCCGGTCACGCCGCGACGCTGCTGCAAGATGGAACACCGGTTCCGGCGTGTCGCGGCGCTGACCGTCCTTTAACCACTTCGCAAGTCAGTCCGGCCACCCTCGCGCTGCGCAGGATCGCTCGGGATCGGCAAGCGACGTGACCTCAATGCCACCTTCGACAGGGCTGAACCGGCCCATCGACGTTTCGGTCGTGCTGCCGTGCCTCGATGAGGTGCGTGCGCTGCCGGTCGCCCTGGCGAGCGCGACGGCCGCGCTCGCGGTCCTCGACACCGTCCACGGGCTGGCGGGCGAGATCGTCGTCGCCGACAACGGCAGCGTCGACGGGAGTCAGGAGGTCGCGCGGCGGCTGGGGGCCCGCGTGGTGGCCGTTCCGGAGAAGGGTTACGGCGCGGCCCTGATGGGCGGATTCGCGGAGGCACGCGGCCGCTACCTTGTCATGGGCGACGCGGATGGCTCCTACGAGTTCGGCGACGCGGTCGCCATGGTCGTGGCCCTTCAGGGCGGGGCGGATCTGTGCATGGGCTCCCGGTTCCGTGGCGGGATCGCGCCCGGTGCGATGCCCTGGAAGAACCGGTACCTCGGCAACCCGATCCTGACCGGACTCCTCAACCTGCTGTTCGGCGCGAAAGTCGGCGACGCGCATTGCGGGCTGCGCGCGCTGACCAAGGGGTGCCTCAAGCGGCTGAACCTGCGCGGCTCCGGCATGGAGTTCGCCAGCGAGATGATCATCAAGGCCATCCTGAAGGGTGAGCAGATCGCGGAGGTTCCCGCCTCGCTTCACCGAGACCAGCGCGGGAGACCGCCGCACCTCCGGCCCTGGCGGGACGGCTGGCGGCATCTGCGCTTCCTCCTGATGCTGAGTCCGGCATGGCTGTTCGCCCTGCCTGCCGCGCTCCTGGCCTTCGTCGGCCTGTCGATCCTCGCGGTGGCGACGATCGCGACCGTCGCGCCCTCTGTGGTCGGAGGCTTCTTCGGCAATTACTGGGTGATCCTGGCCGGTGCCCTCCTGGGTGTCGCCCACAATGCCGCGCTGCTCGCCGCCGCCGTGCATCTCTACGGCGTGCGCGAGGGCTATCGTCTGCCAGGGCGACGGCACACACGCTGGGCGCGCTTCGTGTCCCTCGAGACGATGCTGGGGATCGGAGCCGCCGGCATCCTCTCGGGCGCCGGCCTGCTGCTCTCCGTGTTGGGCTACTGGTCGCTCCACCGCTTCGGCCCGATCGGCAGCGTCCTGCCTGCGGTCATCGGAACGTCGCTCGTCGCCATCGGGACCCAGAACGCCCTCGGAGGCTTCCTCCTGGCGGTGATCGGCGGCAATGAGGCCGCCTTCCTGCGGGTGGGGCGCGCCCGGATCCCGGACCGGGAGACGATGCAGCCCGGCACCGATTCGATGGCGGCCTGAGCGGCACGACGCGCCTCCCGCGGCCCGGGCTCGCTCGATCGCAGCCCCGCTTGCATCGGGTTCGGGCCAGGTCGCCGAAAAATATGGGGCGGACCGCGCCGGGCTTTGACGAGCCTCGGCATGCCGCTCCGTGCCGAGCACCTTTCACGGGCTGCTGCGGGATATGCGGAAGCGGGCGCCTGCCGGGTCCGCGTGCTCGATGGCAGCGTGCGGCCGCGGGGGAACGCCTCGCGCGCCGGGTGACGGGACTGCCCGTCTAAGTTCGACCGTCGTTTCAACCGAGTTCGGCGATCCCCGTGGCCGCATTGCCCGCTCGGCGGCCTGCCCCGCCCGCCGCATCCCGGATAGGTCGGCCGCGGCCCACGTGGCGCGCGACGACCGCTAGCGATGCCGTACCCGACCAGTCGTGCACGGTAACTCGTCCTGCGTGGCGGCGGCTGGATCGCCGCGATAATGCCCGGCGATGCCGAAGGCCTGCGCCTCCGACGCCCCGAACTCGAAAATAGTGCCGCGCCCGCACAGGGCGTTCCGGTGTGCGGCATCGAGATCGTCGAGCAGCACGATGATCGGCCGATTGCGGAGGAAGGGATCGTTCCGGACCAAGTCGCGTCCGTAGAGGGTTTCGCCCGCCCGCAGGGCAACGATGTCGGCGTCGGTCGAAGCGATCGCCCGGTACGCGGCCGCGTAGGGTGCGACGAATTCGTGGACGTCGTGGGCACGGATCGGCACGAGGATCAGGACTGCCACCAGACAGGATCCCGCCACGGTGCCGCGCGCGGCGGTGAGCTGCGAGGCGCCGGCCCGTTCGGTCACGGCGATCCAACCCCGGCCCGCCAGCAGGCAGGCGGAGCCGACGAGGCCGTGCAGGTACCGGTAGCCCCATCCGTGACCCTGGAACGGCAGGAGAACCGTGACCGTCACCAGCGTCAGGCCGATGCCCGCCGCCAGCGCGCAGGCGATCCGCTCCCCCCGCCGCAGGGCCGGCCACGCGAGACCGGCGAGCGGCAGCAGGAGGGGGCTCTGCCACGCGACGAAGCGCAAGGTGTTCTTCGTCATCAGGTCGAAGGTGCTCGGATCGAAGGCTCCTAGCAGCGCGGTGACCCGACGCAGATACAGGCCGGCACCGACCGTCGTGGCGTCGGCCGCACCGGTTCCGCTCATCGCCAGCAGCACCTGCCAGTAGAGGATCCAAGCGAGCCCGGCGGCCGCGTAGACGGCGAGGTAGAACGCCGCGAGCCGCCAGCGCCGCTCCAGCAGCGTGAGGGCGATGAACGGCGCCGCGAACAGCGGATGGAAGACCACCTGATGCAGGCCGCACGCCAGGACGCCGGTGGCGGCCGCGCCAGCATGGCCGAGTACGCCGCCGCGGAGGAACAGCCAGAGCCAGACGAGATTGAAGGCGAGATGCGCCGTCATCGCGTAGGGCGTCATCGCGGTGACCAGGACCTGCGGGGCGGTGACCAGCAGGAGCGTCGCCACCAGTGCCGCGTCCGGCCGGTCCGGCCACAGGCGCCGGCCAATGCCGTTCAGGGCGAGCACGGCGATGACGAGGAGGAGCGGCCCCGTGAGGATCGGGCTCGCCGCGCTGGCGACGAGTGCCCGCAGCGCGGCGTTGACCGGCAGATAGGCCGACACCCAGGCGACTTCCCCCGGCACGGGCAGCAGGAAGGAGGGGGCCAGGGCGTGCTGATAGCCCTGCCACTCCGGTCGCAGAGGCGCGATCAGCCGTCCCGACCGGAAGATCTCCGCATCGAAGGCCGCCATGACCTCGTCGTAGGACAGGAGATAGGTTTCGAAGATCAGATGCGTGCCGGCGAGGCAGACCGCGCCGGCCAAGATCGCGGTCAGCAGGATGGTCCGGCGCCGGTACGCTGCGGGCCTGGCCCAGGCGGCCAGCACGGCGGCCGGCCGCCAGAAGGCCGCCGCCAGCAGGAGCGCGACGAGGGCGAGGAGGATCCGCAGGTCGCCGAGGAAGAACACCGTCGCGATGCCGGGCCTGAGGCCGAACAGGAGTTCGATGCCCGTGGCGAGGAGGACGATGCCGGCCGTCGCCAGCACAGCTCGACGCAGCGGGGCGGGAAGTCCGCCGAGCGGAGCCACGGGTGCCGACGCGTTGGATGCTGTGGACATGGCAGAGTTCGTGACGCCGCTGAGACCGGTCCGCCGGTGCGAGCCGGCACGGGGGGACTTGGCGCCGGCGGGGGACCGGCCGTGTCGCGTCCGACGTGATCGCCGGCCCGGGCGGTCGCGCAGACGAGGACCCACAGGCGCTCCGTCCATGCGAGGAGCGCGGGGCAAGGACCGGCTTCGCCGTCAGGACGTGTTGGCCTCCGCTGCCGCGATGTCGACGATGACGATCTCCGGTGGGACACCGAGCCGGACCGGCCATCCGGCCACGAAGTGCGATCCGAGCCCGGCCGATACGAGGAGGTCGCGGCCGCGCTCCACGACGTGGCCATAGGCGTAGCGCAGGCCGTAGCGCGAGGGGATCCAGGGCGACCAGCCCAGGATCCGGATCTGGCCGCCATGCGTGTGGCCCGAGAGCGTCAGGACGATCCGCGAATCGAGGTCGAGGGCGAAGATGTCGGGTTCGTGCGCCAGCAGGATCACCGGCTCGCCGGGCGGCACGTGCTGCAGCGTCCGACCGAGGACGGACAGTCGATGGCGATCGAGCAGCGCCGGGGCTTGCGGCACACGCGGCGTCATCTCGCTCTCCAGTCCGGCGAGCCACAGCGGAACCGGAAGATCGAGGCGCGCAACGGCGTTCTCCAGGAAACCGAGGCCGGCTTCCCTCAGCGCACGCTCAGCCCGCGTCGGACCGTGACCGCGACGCCGCGCCTCGCGGTCGTCGCCCCAGTCGTGGTTGCCCTGGATGGCGTAGACGCCCTTCGGCGCCTCCAGGCCGCTCAAGAGTCGCGCGACCGTCTCGAAGGGCACCGGACCCGTGCTCTGCGAGCCGTAATCGCCGAGCAGGACCGTGACGTCCGGCGCGAGGGCGTTGGTGCGTGAAACCACGGCCGCGATCTCGGTCTCGCCCATGCAGCGCGGATGCGCGTGGAAATCCGTCAGGACCGCGACGCGCAGACGGAGCCCACCCGGCCAGTTAGGTGGCGACAGGCGATAGGATGTCACCTGAACGCGGTGCGGCTCCAGCGCGGTCGCATAACCGGTGCTCAGGAGCCCGCCCGCCGCGATCAGCGTTCCGGTCAGGACAGGGCGGGACATGAGCGCGCGGCGCGTGGGCATCGGAGGCGGAGCACCTGGGCCCAGGAGCGAGTCGCCGTCAGGATGCGGCGAACGGCCTTCGATCCGATTACGATCGGCCTCGGATCGTCCGGGCGTCACCGTGAGCCTCGCAACGCGCGGCGGCCCGGATCCGCCGAACGCGCGCATAGGGCGGGACACGGGTCAGACAAACAAAAAGCCCCGCTTACGGACAGCGGGGCTTCGAGCAACGATGGTAGCGAGGGACGGATTTGAACCGCCGACACAAGGATTATGATTCCTCTGCTCTAACCAACTGAGCTACCCCGCCCCAAGCCGAGCCGCCCCGGAGGACGGTGCGTCGAGTGGCCGGGGTATAGGTAGGCCGGGTGCAGGGTGTCAACGGTCCACGGCGGGTCCTGCGCAGATTCCTTCTGCGCTGAAGGTGCTGCGTGCGTGTCACTCCCCGCGCGGACGGCACGTCGGCCTGCCGTGTCCGGTTTGGCCGGCTCCCCTATGTTGATCCGGTGGCCCGGATCATGGGCCCGCCAACCCGGAGCGTTCGATGACCAGCTGCGTCAAACCCCGTTTCGCAATGGTTCTCGCCTTGGCGGCGACGCCGCTCGTCGCGTCTCCCGCCCTGGCGGCGGGCGTCGCCTACCGGGCGACCCTGAGCGGTAGCAGCGAAGTGCCGGCGACGCAGTCGCAGGGCTCCGGCGAGGTCAACGCGACCTTCGATCCGGCCACCAAGCGGCTCAGCTGGACGGGATCGTATGGCGGTCTCACCGGACCGGTCACGGCCGCGCATTTCCACGGTCCGGCCAAGGCCGGCGAGAATGCCGGCGTGCTGGTTCCGGTGACCGCGGCGAGCAGCCCGTTCTCCGGTGAAGCCACGCTGGACGACGCCAAGGCCGCCGACCTCGAGGGCGGCCGGCTCTACTTCAACCTTCACACCGCGGCCAATCCCAAGGGCGAGCTCCGCGGTCAGGTCGAGCGGGGGCGCTGAGACGGCGTCTCGACGGGCGCACCGGGCCCGGTTAGGCGAAGGCTCACCTCCCGGAGCGTTCGGATGAAGCAGACCGAGGCCATCATCGCCTGGACACCCGTCCGATGGGCGGAGCTGAAACCCGAGACCGCCGGGCAGGTCGCCGTTCTGCCCGCGGTCGAAGGAGCAACCGAGGCGAAGCGGTACATGATGCGCGCGGGCGCCAGTTCGTCGGCGCTCGCCACCCTGTCGGAGGACGCGCGGATCGCGCGGCTGTTCATCGATTTCCAGACGCTGGTCGTGCGCGACGGGATCGATCCGCAGGTCGCACACCGGGCGTTCCTGACCATCGACGAGTACCGGTTCCGCATCGCCCCGGATACGGAAGGAGCCGAGTTCGAAGATCCGCCGGAGGAGGATTGACCGGCGGCCGGTCCGCTCACGCAAGCGTGAGAATAACGAATACACATCGCCGCGCGGCGCCCTATCTCGTACCGGCATCCTGATCCCATCGGAGGCCGGCCTTGCCCGTATCCCGACGTGCCGTCATCGCGGCCGCAACCCTCGCGCCGCTCGCGGCGCGTCTCGGGCACGCGGCCGAACCGTTGATACGCCGGCCGATCCCCTCCACCGGCGAAATGCTGCCGGCGATCGGTATCGGCACCTCCCGGCGCTACGAGGTCGAGCCGGTGCCCGACAAGGTCGCGCCTCTCAAGGAGGCCGTGCAGGCCTTCGTCTCACGGGGCGGCACGGTGATCGACACCGCCCCGAGCTACGGCACCGCCGAGGACGTGCTCGGCGTGATCCTGGCTGCGGCCGGATTGCGCGAGAAGATCTTCCTCGCCAGCAAGGTCAATACGACGGGCCACGACCAGACGCTTGCGGAATTCGAGCGGTCCCTCAAGCGGATGCGGGTGGATGCGATCGACCTCGTGGCAGTCCACAACCTGATCGACGTGAACGACAATCTCGCGGTGCTGCGGGACCTGAAGAGCCGGAAGCGGATCCGCTACGTCGGCGTCACCGTGTGGCGCGACGACCAGCTCGAGGCCCTCGAAGCCGTGATGAAGCGCGAGACCCTCGATTTCATCCAGGTCAATTACGCCATCGACAATCGCGCCGCCGCCGAACGGGTGCTTCCGCTCGCCGCAGACCGGGGGGTGGCGGTGATGACCAACGTGCCATTCGGCCGTGACCGCCTGTTCAAGGCGGTCCAGGGCAGGGAATTGCCGTCTGTGGCCAAGGATCTCGGCTGCGCGAGCTGGCCGCAGTTCTTCCTCAAGTACGTGCTCGGCAACCCGGCCGTGACCTGCCCGATTCCCGGCATGGCCAAGGCTGCCTATGTCGAGGACAACCTCGGCGCCGCCCGGGGCAAGCTCCCGGACGCGGCGCAGCGCAAACAGATGGAGACTTTCATCGATGCGGTTTGATCGCACCACCCGCCGCGCGGCATTCGCCCTGGCGGCAGGGCTGACCCTGGCCGCCAGCCTGCCGGCTCTGGCGCAGGACTCCGCCAAGAAGATCCGGATCGGGGTGATCGGCGCCGGCAATATCGGCGGCACGATCGGGACGCTCTGGGTCAAGGACGGCCATGAAGTGATGTTCGCGTCGCGCCATCCGGAAACCCTGGCTTCGATGGTCGGAGACCTCGGTCCCAAGGCGAAGGCAGGCACGCCCGAAGAGGCGGTCGCGTTCGGCGACGCCGTGTTCATCGCGGTCCCCTACAAGGCCTATCCGGATCTCGCGAAGGAAGTCGGCCCGGCCCTCAAGGGCAAGATCGTCCTCGATGCCGGCAACGCCACCCAGAAGCGGGACGGGGCGCTCTACGACGAGGTCACGGCGAACGGCGTCGGCACGACCACGGCCAAGTACTTCCCCGGCGCCAAGCTCGTTCGGGCGTTCAATGCAGCCAACTACAAGATCTTCGCGAAGGAGGGCGCCGACGGCGGCAAGGGACGCGCCGGTGGCCGCATGGCGATTCCGATCGCCGGAGACGATCCCGAGGCGCTGAAGGTCGCGGAGGGTCTGATCCGGGACGCCGGCTTCGATCCGGTCGTGGTCGGACCGCTGAAGGATGCCGACAAGTTCGCCATGGGTTCGCCGGGCTTCGGCCACGACGTCACGGCGCCGGAACTGAAGGAGAAGCTCGGATTGGGTCGTTGAGGGCGGAGGCGGGGTGTGCCCGCTTCTCTCTCGCCGGTGCCCGGAGCGCGGTGACCGCATCCGGGTCGGCCGGGTCCCTTCCCCCGTCGGCGGGGAGGGCATGCCGGTCCGGTCGACAATCGTGGGCGCCGATGCGGGAGAGCCGGTGAGATCGGTCGATGTCTGAACCGGTACCCGTCCGCGGTCCGCTCGCGCGCCTGATCGACGTTCAGCCCGGCGAAGGCCGGGCGCTGGCGTGGTCCTGGGCCTACATCTTCTCGATTCTGGCGGCCTACTACGTGCTGCGGCCGATCCGCGATCAGATGGGCGTCGCCGGCGGCATCGAGAACCTGCCGTGGTTGTTCACCGCCACCCTGGTCGGCATGTTGTGCCTCAACCTGCCCTTCGCCTACCTGGTGAAGCGCATGCCGCGGGCGCGCTTCGTGCCGATCACCTATCGGTTCTTCGCCGCCAACATCCTCGCCTTCGCGCTGACGCTTTACCTGGCGCCGCCGGAATGGGGGATTTGGACCGGCCGGGTGTTCTTCGTTTGGTTGTCGATCTTCAACCTGTTCGTGGTGTCGATCTTCTGGGCGACGATCGTCGACGTGTTCTCGAACGCGCAGGGCAAGCGGCTGTTCGGCTTCATCGCGGCCGGGGCGACGGTGGGCGCCATCGCGGGCTCGGCCACCACGGCCATCCTCGCCAAGAATGTTCCGACCTGGGGCCTGATGCTCTGCGCCGTGCTCCTCCTGGAACTCGCGGTGTTCTGCATGCGCGGCCTGGCGGTTCTCTCGACCCGCCTCCATGAGGTGCCGGGCAGCGGGCAGGGTGTGGAGGACGGGCAGGACCGGACGATCGGCGGCAGTGTTCTGGCGGGCGTCACGCGGACCCTGGCGTCACCCTACCTGCTCAACATATCGCTGTTCCTGCTGCTGTTCTCCGTGACGTCCACGTTCCTGTACTTCGAGCAGGCGGGCATCGCGAAGCGCAGCTTCCCCGACCGGGGTTCCCAGACCGCCTTCTTCGCCAGCGTCGACCTGGCCGTGAACGTGCTGACGCTCGGCATCCAGCTCTTCCTCACCGGCCGGATCGTGAACCGGCTGGGCGTCGCCTTCACGCTCGGGATCCTGCCGGCCTTCAGCATCCTGGGGTTCGCGGCGCTGGCGGTGTGGCCGACGATCGGCGTCATCGTCGCCTTCCAGGTGCTGCGCCGCGCGGGAAACTTCGCCATCGCCCGGCCGGTGCGGGAGGTGCTGTTCACCGTGGTCCCGCGCGAGGACCGCTACAAGGCCAAGAGCTTCATCGACACGGTGGTCTACCGCCTGGGCGATCAGGTGGGCGCGTGGTCGTTCACCGGCATCCAGGGGATCGGGCTCGGTAGCGCGAGCATCGCGGGCGTCGCCGTCCCGCTCTCCATGGCGTGGCTCGTGAACAGCGTCTGGCTCGGGCGCGCGCAAGAGCGGCGCCGGATCGATCAGGAGGCCGGAGGCGGCGATCCGGCTGGGTCTGCCGCGCCGCTCAGGCCCGCATCCGCTTCGTCCGGCCGGTGACCGGATCCGGCATCGGCCCGTGGTCATCGGCAGGCGGCCGCAGGCGGACGACCGAAGCCGTGTCGATCAACTCGGCGGACGGAGTGCGGCCTCGCTCCGTCGCCCCCGGCCGTTGGGTGACGCGACACGCGGGCGACAGGGGTCATTTGCCCAGCTGTCGGTGAGGCACGATCCGGCTCGGGCGGGATCGGGAGCATGGCGTCTTTACCGCGTCCTGCGGTCGTTAAGATCCGATTTACCGTAAGGCGCGAGGTAACGGGCTCGGTACGCCACGGGGGAGGAACATGGCGGGTTTGGCGAGGTCAACGCGGCGACGCCGGCGCTGCCACCGCCGCGATCTCGCGGCCGCGCTCGTCCTGCTCATCCTGACGCTGGCGACCGCCGTCGCGCAGGAGCCTCTGTTCATCCGCATCCGGCCCCTGCCGGACGCCGAGGCGGCGCGTGTGGCCCGGGAGTCGCTCTGGGCGCGGCGGCAGGCCCATGCCCGAACGGTCATCGAATCCGTCTGCCGCGGCTGCCTGGGCGCCTGGAAGCCCGAACCGGCATCGGCATCCGCACCGCCCCTCGCCACCGCGGAGGATCGGATCGCGAACCTCACGGTCCGGATAGGGGTTGAACTCGACCCCGGCTCCGGGGCATCCGAACAGCATCCCGATCCGTCGATCTCCGAGAGGCATCCATGACTCAATCGCATCCGACGAGCGGCGCCGAGCCCGAAGTCGATTGCCCCGTCAGCCTCGAGGTCCTGGGCTCCGTCTACCGGGCCGACGAGTTCGATCTGCCGCTGATCCTGGAGGAGATCCCGCCGCTGAAGCGCGCACAGCTCGCCGCCTACCTCTACGGTAAGAGCCACATGCATAAGCTCGGGCTGAAGGTTGCGCGCTCCTGCGACCGCGACGACCTGATCCGCGTGGCGGGCGAGATCGGCTCGGTGATCCACGGGCAGGCACATCTGAAGCCGGCGCGGCCGGTGCCGGAGGCAGCCCCGCAGCTTCGCGCCAAGACGCCGCCCGGCCAGAAGAAGGTCAGTCTCGCCGGCGCCGCGCCGAAGCCCGCGATCAGCCTCGGCGGCTCGGCCAAGGTCCGCAACTTCGACTGAGATCTCGCGGGTCACGGCCTTCCGTCGCCGGCGCATCGGAGTCACCCGCGGCGGCGGGCACCGAGAGACTCTCGCGCGCGTGCGCGACCGGCCCGAGGGCGCCGCCACGGCTTCCGCGGCGCACCCGCCCCGTCCCCCAATGGGGCCGCGCGCGGCAAGCCGGTGAACTTTGGCGCGTGACTTGCGCCGCGATCCCCAGCCCGCGCCGGACCCGCGCGTTGCACGCGCCGCGGCCATCGGATAATCGCCCGCGATGAACACCGACCACGACAAGATCCTGATCGTCGATTTCGGCTCTCAGGTGACGCAGCTCATCGCCCGTCGCGTACGGGAAGAAGGCGTGTATTGCGAGATCGTGCCCTTCACGAAAGCGGAGGCCGCGTTCCGCGAGCAGAAGCCCAAGGGCGTCATCCTCTCCGGCGGGCCCGAATCGGTCACCGTCGAGGCCTCGCCCAGGGCACCGCAGCTCGTGTTCGATTCGGGCGTGCCGGTCTTCGGCATCTGCTACGGCCAGCAGACCATGGCGGCCCAGCTCGGCGGCGCCGTCGAGGGCGGCCATCACGCGGAATTCGGCCGGGCCGAGGTTGAGATCCTGGCGGACTGTCCGTTGTTCAACGGGGTCTGGCACAAGGGCGAGAAATACCCGGTCTGGATGAGCCACGGCGATCGGGTGACCAAGCTGCCCGACGGCTTCACCACCGTGGCGATCTCCAAGAACGCGCCCTTCGCGGCGGTGGCCGACGAGGCCCGCAACTACTACGCGGTGCAATTCCACCCGGAGGTGGCGCACACGCCGCACGGCGCCCTGCTGATCCGCAACTTCGTGCGCGACGTCTCCGGCTGTTCCGGCGACTGGACGATGGGCGCCTATCGCGAGGAGGCCATCGCCAAGATCCGGGAGCAGGTCGGCACGGAGAAGGTGATCTGCGGCCTGTCGGGCGGCGTCGATTCCGCGGTGGCGGCAGTGCTGATCCACGAGGCGATCGGCGATCAGCTGACCTGCGTGTTCGTCGACCACGGCCTCCTGCGCCTCGGCGAGGCCGAGCAGGTCGTGGCCCTGTTCCGCGACCACTACAACATCCCGCTGGTCCACGTGGAAGCCTCGGGCATGTTCCTCTCGGCGCTCGAAGGCGTGTCGGACCCGGAGGTCAAGCGGAAGACGATCGGCCGCCTGTTCATTGACGTGTTCGAAGCGGAGTCGAAGAAAATCGGCGGCGCGAAGTTCCTCGCGCAGGGTACGCTCTACCCGGACGTGATCGAGAGCGTGTCGTTCACCGGCGGCCCGTCGGTGACGATCAAGAGCCACCACAATGTCGGCGGACTGCCCGAGCGCATGAACATGAAGCTCGTGGAGCCGCTCCGCGAGCTGTTCAAGGACGAGGTCCGGGTGCTCGGCAAGGAACTCGGCCTGCCCGAAGCCTTCGTCGGCCGCCATCCCTTCCCGGGGCCGGGCCTGGCGATCCGCTGCCCCGGGACGATCACCGCCGAGAAGCTGGAGGCCCTGCGCAAGGCCGACGCGATCTACCTCGACGAGATCCGCCAGGCCGGCCTCTACGACACGATCTGGCAGGCCTTCGCGGTGATTCTGCCTGTGAAGACCGTGGGCGTGATGGGCGATGGGCGCACCTACGACCACGTCTGCGCGCTCCGGGCCGTGACATCGGTGGACGGCATGACGGCCGACTTCTACCCGTTCGACATGGCCTTCCTGGGTCGGGTCGCGACCCGGATCATCAACGAGGTGAAGGGCATCAACCGGGTGACCTACGACATCACCTCGAAGCCGCCAGGCACGATCGAGTGGGAGTGAGCGGCCCGGATTGAAGCCCTGGCGATCGGAGCCGTGACGGCGGGGCGCGATCCGGGGCGAGGCCCGTCCGGAACCTCAGCGCCCGCACAACGCCGGCTCGAGGGCCTTCAAAGCCGGCCGGAACGCCGCGAGGTGCAGCCCGTCGCGGAGCGCGCCCGGCTTGGCGTAGCCCGTGTCGCCATCGCGCAGATCCGCGAACGGATCCGCGAAGGTGCAGCCCAGCCGTCCGCAGAGCTTCTCCAGCCGCCGTGAATAATCCGGCACCGCGCCCGCATCCACGAGCGTGCCGATCTCCCGTCCGACCGGGGGGAGGGCGGTCACGACCACCCGTGCGCTCAGGCTCTGGAGCCGCTTGACGATCGCCTCGGTTGCGGCCTCGAACTGCTCGGTCGGCATGTGCAATTGGGGATTGTTCTTGACCAGGATATCGTTGGTGCCGATCGTCAGCGCCGCGATCCGGGGATGGACCTTGAAGGTGAGGCGCCCGAGATAGTCGCTGTAGCTGGCGGCCGTGGCGCCGCTGACGCCGCCGCTGAGAAAATCCAGCCCGCAGGGCCGCTGGCTGCCGGGCTGCAGCTCCACCTGCGAGTCGCCGGCCCAGAACACGTAGTCGGGCGGCGCCTCGTCGAGGCTGACCTGGACGGCGATGAGGCGCATCTCCGCGTAGGCCCGCGCGTCGGTCCCGGGCCGGTGCAGGCGCCATCCGGCGACGCCGCCGAGGGCGAGCAGCACCACGCCAGCCAGGATGAGCACGGCGACACGTTTCACGAAACCGCCCCGGCGCGATCGACGAGCGCGTCGGGCCGCGCGTCCGTCGACGCGTAGTAGGGCTTGATGTCGAGGAGCGGCGTGCCGTCGAGGCAGTCGAGGCCGCGCACCCGCAGGCTATTCGACTCCCGGCCGATCAACTCCACCACCGACAGGGCGATCGGGTTCGGCCGCGCGGGCGAACGCAGCGAGAAGGTGCCGCGTGGCCCATCGGCGTGGCGCGGCTGCTGCACCACGAGGCCGCGGGTCGCCCGGTCCATCCAGTAGAGCAGGATCAGGTGCGTGCAGCCCGTGACATTGCGCAGGCCGGGCGCGAAGGTTGGATCGACCTCGACGGTGCAGAGCGCGTCGGTTTGCAACCCGTTCTTCGGACATGCAGAGCGGGATTGCCAGGGCGTGCGCAGGCGCCCGATGAAGTGGAGGCCGGCGTCGAAGGTCGGCGGCAGGGTCGCCATCTCCTCACCGGGACGGATCCCGAACTCGTCCGCGCTCATGCGTCCTCGCTGTGCTCCGGCCGGCTTGTCGGCCAAGCGCCCGAGGCCGGCAAGCCCGCATCTCGCCCCGCCGCGGGCGTCGGTGTAGAGCCGGACCAGGATCGGAGGTGCCATGATCGAGCGGGAATTGCGGCCGATGCAGGCGGTGGCGGATGCCAAGACCGCCATCGACCGCTTGGTGGAACTCTACGACGACGCGGCCGGTGCCCTGCGGCGCGCCCTGGAGCGCTACCTCGCCGGCGGCCCGCCCCCCGACGCCACCGAGCGCTTGGCGTTCCGCTATCCCGAGCTGCGCATCAGCTACCGCCCCGAAGGGCCGCTGCCGCGGGTCCGGCGGGCCACCGCCAAGCTTCAGGCCGCTGGCACCTACGCCACGACGGTGACCCATCCGGCTTTCTTTCGGGACTATCTTTCCCGCCAGCTGGGGCCGCTCATCGCCGATTACGGGATCAGCCTGGAGGTCGGCCTCAGCGCGCAGGAGATCCCCTATCCCTACGTTCTGGAAACCGGCCTCGACGCCCGCGGCCGGGCGGTCGACGGCGCCGATCTCGCCACTTATTTTCCGGTGCCGCTCCTGTCGCTCGTCGGGGACGAGATCGCCGACGGCACCTTCGACCAGCCGGCGGGCGAGCCGCTGCCCCTCGCGCTGTTCGACGCCGTGCGGGTCGACTACTCGCTCCGGCGACTGGTCCACTACACGGGTTGCGACTGGCGCGACGTTCAGCCCTGGATCCTGCTGACCAACTATCATCGCTACGTGGACCAGTTCGTCCGCCACGGCCTTGAGCGGCTCGCCTCCGGTGAGGAAGGCTTCGAGCGGCTGGTCCTGCCGGGCGGGGTCTCGGTCAGCCGGGCCGAAGCGGCGAGCGCCGATCCGGCGGCGGTGATCGCGGCCTCACCCTGGCACCGCCATCAGATGCCGGCCTATCACCTCGTCGCCCGGGGTACGGACGGAACCCATCAGGGCACGACCCTGGTCAACATCGGCGTCGGTCCCTCGAACGCGAAGACCATCACCGATCACCTCGCGGTTCTGCGCCCCGATTGCTGGCTGATGGTCGGGCATTGCGGCGGCCTGCGGCAATCCCAAACCATCGGCGACTACGTCCTGGCGCACGCCTATCTCCGCCGCGACCGCATCCTCGACGAGTTGGTGCCGCCGGACGTACCGGTGCCGGCCCTCGCGGAGGTCCAGGTCGCGCTGCAGAATGCCGCCGCCCTCGTCACTGGAGAGCAGGCCGACGCCCTCAAGCGGCGGCTGCGCACCGGCACGGTGGTGACCTACGACGATCGCAATTGGGAGTTGCGCTTCAGCCAGGAGCGTCGGCGGATCAACCAGTCCCGCGCCGTTGCGGTCGACATGGAGAGCGGCACCGTGGCGGCGCAGGGCTTCCGCCTGCGGGTCCCTTACGGGGCGCTGCTCTGCGTCTCCGACAAGCCGCTCCACGGCGAGATCAAGCTGCCCGGCGCCGCCAACGCCTTCTACGACCGGGCGGTCTCGGAGCATTTGCGGGTCGGGCTCGCGGCGCTGGACTCGCTTCGCGCCGATCGGCAGGGGCTGCACTCGCGGAAGCTGCGGAGCTTCGACGAGCCGCCGTTCCGATAGCCGGGATCGGCCCAGCCATCACGGGACAATCGTCCCGGCGACCGGCTGGACCTTGGCCGCGCCCTGGCCGAGGTCGAGACTCTTGTGCTCATGCGGGCCGATACCGCGAGCAGCGCTCCGAGCTTCGAGCTGTCCCGGGAGGAATCTTGCCGCTGGATCGATGGTGCCGGCGGCGGCCGTGGCCCGCCCGCCGGATCGCGCGAACGATGTTGCGGTGGCGAGAATCGGGGCGGCGCGGACGCCTGCAAAACCGGACACGAAGCTTGAGCGCCGCTTTTTCGAGAACGCCGACGCGCCGGCGTGGTGGCCAGGCCTTCGTCACGGGGCGGAAAGGATGACGATGAATGACTTCGAGCCGCAGGCAAAGCCGCGGCCTGCCTTCGTCGTTGACGAAGGCACCATCAAGAACATCCGAATTGCGAACGATTCCAGAGGGGCCACGATGCCGGAGGCCCACGTTCCAGGGTCGGTCGCGAGGGGCGCATGAGCGGGGGAGCGGTTATTCCGGTGACGGCGGTTCTCCTCGTGCTGTGCATGGGGCTGTGGGCGACCGCCCTGCTGCCCGAAGTCGTCACCGCCCTCGCGTTCTTCGGCCTGGCGATGCTGCTGCGTCTCGGCGGCGCCGGGACGATCTTCTCCGGCTTCTCGGCCTCCGCGTTCTGGCTGGTCCTCTCCGGGATGATCGTGGGTCAGGGCATGACCCGCACGGGACTGGGCGCCCGCATGGCACGGTCGCTCGCCGCGCGCCTGTCGGGCTCCTACGGTCGGTTCATCGCCGGGCTGGTGATGTTGAGCTTCCTCATCGCCTTCGTCATGCCGTCGAACCTCGGCCGCATCGCGCTGATGATCCCGATCACGCTGGCGCTGTGCGATGCGTACGGGCTGAAAGCCGGCCGGCCGGGGCGGACCGGCGCCGTTCTGGCGGTGGGCGTGGCGACGCCGATCCTGTCCGCGGCGATCCTGCCGGCCAACGTGCCGAACCTGGTCATGGCCGGCTCGGCGGAGCGCCTTCTCGGCCTGCACCTGTCTTACCTGTCCTACTTCGTGCTCCATGCGCCGGTCCTGGCGCTGGCGAAGGGCGCCATGCTGGTGGCCCTGATCGTGCGGTTGTTCCCGGACCGGCTCGCGGAAACCGCGCGGGGTCTGCCGACCCTGCCGCCGATCTCGGGTGCCGAGCGGCGCCTCGCGATCATCCTGGCCTGTACGCTCGCCCTCTGGATGACCGACAGCCTGCACGGCCTCGCCCCCGCCTGGGTCGGGCTCGCGGCCGCGGTGATCTGCCTGATGCCACGGATTGGCGTGCTTCCCGCTGAGGCGTTCCAGCAGGTCAATTTGCGGACATGCTTCTACATCGCGGCGCTGCTCGGTCTCGTGGCCCTGGTCAACGAGACCGGACTCGGCGAGCGGCTCGGGCACCTGATGCTGGCGGTCGCGCCCCTGGAGCCCGGTGCGGACGCGAAGAACTTTGCGATCCTGACCGGCCTCGGCACGGTTCTGACCCTGATGGTGACGGCCAACGGCGCTCCGGCGCTCTACACCGGCCTCACCGGCGAGATGACGGAGGCCAGTGGCCTGTCACCGTTGGCGGTCGTCTCGATACAGGTGATCGGCTACTCGACCCTATTCTTCCCCTACCAGGCGCCCCCGATCGTGTTCGCCAGCGAACTCGGCGGCATCCGCCTCCGGGATGCGACGCGGCTCACCTTGAGCTTCGGCGTGGTCTCGCTGCTGGTGGCGGTGCCGCTGGATTACGTCTGGTGGCGCATCCTGGGGCAACTGAAGTGACAGATTCCCAATAGTGTCGCGCCCGGTCCCACATTGCGTTGCAGCATGACGCATTGCGGCTTGCCCCGGCAGGCACTAGCGCTACCAGATTAGAGACGGTCCAGTTCGCCGCTGCGAGGCTTCAAAACGATGGCACCCACCGCACGCCCGACAGTGGCACAGCCCATGTCGCCGCATCTCCAGATCTATCGCTGGACCTGGACCATGGCGATGTCGGTGTTCCACCGCGTCACCGGCACGGCGCTCTACGGCGGAACTGCCCTCGTGGCGATCTGGCTGGTCGCCTTGGCTTCGGGCCCCGTGGCCTACTCTTACGTGGCCGGGTTCTTCGGTTCGCTGATCGGCCGGCTCATCCTGTTCGTCTACACGTGGATCCTCATGCACCACATGCTCGGTGGCCTGCGCCATCTGGCGTGGGATTTCGGGATCGGGTTCGATCGCGAAAAGCGCCTCGCCATGTCCCGCCTGACGCTGATCGGATCGACCGCGCTCACGATCGTCATCTGGGCGGTCGCCCTTCTGGTCCGCTGAGGAGGTCGGCATGGCCAAGGAACAGGTCCGCCAGGACACGAGCGTCTCGATCCGCACGCCCCGCGCCCGCGTCGCCGGTCTCGGCGTCGCCCATCACGGCGTCGGCCACTGGTGGCTGCAACGAATTACCGCAGTGACCAATACTGTGCTGATGCTGTCCTTCGTGGTCATCATCGCGAGGATGGCTGGCAAGGGATACGCGGACGCAGTCCACGTGGTCGCGAACCCTTTCGTTTCCATCATTCTCATTCTGGCATTCCTCTCGGTCACGCTCCACATGCGGATCGGCATGCAAGTGGTCATCGAGGATTACGTCCACGCGCAGGCGACCAAAATCGTCGCCGTGTTCGCCAACAACGTCTACGCGGTCCTGGTGGCCGTGGCGTGCGTCTACGCGGTCCTGCGCATCGGCTTCGGACAGCCGGCCTGAACCCGCCATCACCAATTTCGAGGAGCCGACCATGGCCGTCAACGGCACAAACGGCAGCGGGCCTGCCTACACGATCCACGATCACGCCTTCGACGTGGTGATCGTCGGCGCGGGCGGCGCGGGCCTGCGCGCCACGGTGGGCTGCTCGGAAGCGGGGCTGCGCACCGCCTGCATCACCAAGGTGTTCCCGACCCGCTCGCACACCGTCGCCGCACAGGGCGGCATCTCGGCCTCGCTCGGCAACATGGGCCCGGACGACTGGCGCTGGCACATGTACGACACCGTGAAGGGGTCGGACTGGCTCGGCGATCAGGACGCCATCGAGTACCTCGTCCGGAACGCGCCCGCGGCCGTCTACGAGCTGGAGCACTGGGGCGTGCCGTTCTCCCGCACGGAGGAGGGCAAGATCTACCAGCGCCCGTTCGGCGGCATGACCACCGATTACGGCAAAGGCACCGCGCAGCGGACCTGCGCGGCGGCCGACCGCACCGGCCACGCCATGCTGCACACCCTCTATGGGCAGGCGGTGAAGAACCAGACCGACTTCTTCATCGAGTACTTCGCCCTCGACCTGATCATGGACGAGGAGGGCCGCTGCCGCGGGGTCATCGCCCTCGACCAGGCCACGGGCGAGATCCACCGCTTCCGCGCCCAGATGACCATCCTGGCGACCGGCGGCTACGGCCGCGCCTACTTCTCGGCGACGTCCGCCCATACCTGCACGGGCGACGGCAACGCCATGGTTCTGCGCGCCGGCCTGCCGCTGCAGGACATGGAGTTCGTGCAGTTCCATCCGACCGGGATCTACGGAGCCGGCTGCCTGATCACGGAGGGGTCTCGCGGCGAGGGCGGCTACCTGACGAACTCGGAGGGCGAGCGCTTCATGGAGCGCTACGCCCCGTCGGCGAAGGATCTCGCCTCGCGCGACGTGGTCTCGCGCTCCATGACCATGGAGATCCGCGACGGCCGCGGCGTCGGCAAGGACAAGGACCACATCTACCTGCACCTCGACCACTTGGATCCGAAGATCCTGCACGAGCGCCTGCCCGGCATCTCGGAGAGCGCCAAGATCTTCGCGGGCGTCGACGTGACCAAGGAGCCGATCCCGGTCATCCCGACCGTGCACTACAACATGGGCGGCATCCCCACGAACTACCACGGCGAGGTGCTGACCCTGCGGGACGGCAACCCCGACACGGTCGTTCCGGGCCTGATGGCCATCGGCGAGGCGGCCTGCGTCTCCGTCCACGGCGCCAACCGCCTCGGCTCGAACTCGCTGATCGACCTCGTCGTGTTCGGTCGCGCCGCCGGCAAGCGCTGCGCCGAGATCGTCGAGCCGAACGGCCGGGCCATGGAACTGCCCAAGGGCGCCACCGACAAGGCCCTCGAGCGCCTCGACCGCTTCCGCTACGCCAACGGCTCCACCCCGACTGCGGAGCTCCGCGCCGAGATGCAGAAGACGATGCAGAACAACTGCGCCGTGTTCCGCACCGGCGAGGTCCTGGAGGAGGGCAAGGGCCTGATCCACAAGGTCTGGAACGCGTCCGCCGACGTGAAGATCACCGACCGTTCGCTGGTCTGGAACACCGATCTCCTGGAGACGCTGGAGTTCGACAACCTGATCGGACAGGCGGTGGTGACGATGGAATCGGCCGCCAACCGGAAGGAATCACGCGGTGCCCACGCCCGCGAGGACTTCCCCGACCGCGACGACAAGGACTGGATGAAGCACACCCTGTCCTGGCTCGACGAGGGACGGCAGCAGGTCAACATCGATTATCGCCCGGTGCACACCTATACGATGTCGAACGAGATCCAATACATCGAGCCTAAGGCCCGCGTGTACTGATCTGACTTACACATCTTGAGCGCGACGCAGGGCACGTCCCTGCGTTCGCCTTGTTCTGCTCTAGCGGAAGCCGCCGACAATCATGGCTCAGTTCAATCTTCCGAAGAACTCTCAGATCACGCAGGGTCGCTCCTGGCCGGCGCCCGCCGGCGCCAAGAGCCTGCAGACCTTCAAGATCTATCGCTGGAACCCGGACGACGGGGCCAATCCGCGGATCGACACCTATCAGGTCGACCGCGAGGATTGCGGGCCCATGGTCCTCGACGCGCTGCTGTGGATCAAGAACAAGGTCGATTCGACGCTGGTCTTCCGCCGCTCCTGCCGGGAGGGGATCTGCGGCTCCTGCGCGATGAACATCGAAGGGCAGAACGCGCTCGCCTGCACGATGGGCATCGACGAATGCAAGAGCCCGGACAACGCCCTGCCGGTCCTCACCCGCAAGGACAAGGACGGGGCGATCCGGATCTACCCGCTCCCCCACATGCCGGTCCTGAAGGACCTCGTTCCGGATCTCACGAACTTCTACGCGCAGCACGCTGCCATCGAGCCCTGGCTCCAGACCGAGACGCCGGCCCCCGAGAAGGAGTGGCGGCAGACCCCGCAGGACCGCTCGCGGCTCGACGGCCTCTACGAGTGCATCCTGTGCGCCTGCTGCAGCACCTCGTGCCCGAGCTACTGGTGGAACGGCGACAAGTTCCTCGGCCCGGCCGCTCTGCTCCAGGCCTATCGCTGGCTGATCGATTCCCGCGACGAGAACACCGGTCACCGTCTGGACGGGCTGCACGATCCCTTCCGGCTCTATCGCTGCCACACGATCATGAACTGCGCGAACACCTGCCCGAAGAACCTGAATCCGGCGAAGGCCATCGCCGAGATCAAGAAGATGATGGTCGAGCGCACGCTCTGATCCCGACCGGGATTCCGATCTGGTTCCCCGCCCGGTGAGGCCTCCCGGTCACACCGGGGAAGAAAGGCGGGTCGTCCGCACCGCTTTCGTGCGGTGAGGGAGCGAACGCCTTGCGGTCAGCGCATTTGAACCCGAGTCAGGCGGGAAGCGCGTCCGCGCTGCTCCCAGCCCGACTCGAAGTGGACCGATGCTGCGCCCGACTTTGCCGACATTCGCAGTCCTCTGCCTGAGCGCCACCCTCGGCGCCTGCGCGTCGAGTCGCCTGGACGCGCCGCGCACCCGCGCGCCGGCCCAGCAGGGCGCCTTGGACGCGGTGACGGCGATCCCGTCCGGGACCGTCACCGCCGCACCGCTGGCGCCGCCGCCCGGCGTGGCCGCGAGCCCGGACGCGCCGCCTCCCCCAGGAGCCCAGGCGGCACTCTCGCCGTCCACCCCGACCGTCATAGCCGAGCCGGTCGCGCCCCCGCCGCCGCCGCCGCCGGTCGTTGCGAGCGGACGCGCCTCGGTGGTCGGAACCTGGGATGCGCGGGACGCCACGGGCGCGAACTGCAAGGTCACGCTGTCGAGCGCCCCGGCCCTCGACCTGTACAAGGCCACGGCCTCGGGGTGCGCCAACAAGGATCTCGCCCGGGTCTCGGCCTGGGATTTCCGCGACGGTGAGGTCTACCTCTATCAGCCGGGCGGGTCGGTGGCGGCTCGCCTGCGGCAAGGTGGCGTCGGCCTGGACGGGGCGTTGACCAAGTCGGGCGCGGCGCTGGCCCTCAATCGCTAGGGCGGGCACGCCGCCCCTGCATGATACAGGGGCGGCTCGGTAAATCCGGCCGTGGCCCGCGACCCGTCGCGGTGATCGCCGCCGCGACCACTCCGCACGGTTGGCACGTGGCGGCCCGGGCTTACATCAGGGGCTCCCGCAGTCTCACACCCCCCGGCAGCATGTTCCTCGATTGGCTCGAGCGCCGAGTCGACCCGTTCGCGCCCTTCGACGAATCGCGGATGCCGCCCCGGTCGGTCATCGGTTTCGCGTGGTTCTACCTGCGTCCCATCCGCGTGGCGCTGGCGCTCCTGTTCGTCATCGCGATCGTCGCCGGCACGGTGGAGGCGTCTCTCTACCTCGTCATGCGCTGGTTCATCGACCTGCTCGGCACCGCCGACCGGGCGACGGTGCTGTCGGACCACGCGGTGGGGTTGGGCCTCGTGATCGGCCTGATCGCGGTGGTGCGACCACTCTCGATCTGGGCCCACGAAGTCCTGTCGAACCAGCTCGTCGTGCCGCAATCGACCAGCCAGATCCGGTGGCGGGCGCATCTCTACACGCTCGGCCACGCACTCTCGTATTTCCAGGGCGACTTCTCCGGCCGATTGGCGAACCGGGTCGTCCAAGTCGGCCCGGCGGTGCGCGAACTCGCCGTCGTCTTCATCGATACGCTCCTCTACGTGGCGATCTACGCCATCACCGCGGTCGGGCTGTTCGGGTCGATCTCCCCGTGGCTCGCCGTCCCGGTCCTCGTCTGGATCGCGGCCTATGCCGCCTTGACGACGTGGTTCGTGCCCCGGGCGCGGACGCGTTCCCACCGCACCGCCGACACACGCTCGACGCTCATCGGACGCATCGTCGACAGCTACACCAACATCCTGACGGTGAAGCTCTTCGCCCGCGACCGTGAGGAACGGGCCGCGGTCCGGGACGCGGTGGAGGTCCACACCGACGCTTACCTGCACCAGTTCCGGCTGGTCACCCTGACCACGAGCCTCCTCGGCATCCTCAACAGCGGCCTCCTGATCGCCACGGGCGCGGCGTGCCTCGTCCTCTGGCGCGACGGCGGCATGACGACCGGGGAAGCCTCCGCGGGTCTCGCCCTCGTCCTGCGCCTGATCGCCATGTCGGGATGGGTGATGCAGACGGTCCGCGGCGTGTTCGAGAATGTCGGCGTCGTTCAGGAAAGCATGCAGACGATGGCGCGGCCGCACGCGCTGGTCGACGCCCCGGACGCCCGGGAGATCGTCGTCTCGGGCGGCGAGATCCGCTTCGAGAACGTGGGCTTCCACTACGGACGCGGCGACGCCACCATCATCGAGGATTTCTCGCTGACAATCCGCTCGGGCGAGAAGGTGGGCCTGGTCGGCGTGAGCGGCGCGGGCAAGTCGACGCTCGCGAGCCTCCTCCTGCGTCTCTACGACGTCGAGAGCGGTCGGATCCTCGTGGACGGCCAGGACATCGCCACGGTCACGCAGACCTCCCTGCGCCAGGCCATCGCGATGGTCAGCCAGGACACGTCGCTGCTTCACCGGTCGATCCGTGACAACATCGCCTATGGGCGACCGGATGCCGACGAAGAAGCCATCGCTCGGGCGGCGCGGCTGGCCCATGCCGAGGCGTTCATCGCCGATCTCATCGACCACAAGGGTCGGCGCGGCTATGACGCCCAGGTCGGCGAGCGCGGCGTCAAATTGTCGGGCGGCCAGCGCCAGAGGATCGCCATCGCCCGGGTGATGCTCAAGGATGCACCGATTCTCATCCTGGACGAGGCGACCTCCGCACTCGACAGCCAGGTCGAGGCGGCGATCCAGGAATCCCTCGACATGCTGATGGCGGGCAAGACGGTGCTGGCCATCGCCCACCGTCTCTCGACGATCGCGGCCCTCGACCGGCTGGTCGTCATCGACCGCGGGCGGATCATCGAGCAGGGCACCCACGCCCAGCTGGTCGCCCGGGGCGGCGTCTATGCGGGCCTGTGGACCCGCCAGTCGGGCGGATTCCTGGGCGACGCCGCGGCGCGACTCGACAGCGCCGTGGCCTGATCGACCGAGGGCGGCAACAGAACGCGCCGATCCTGTTCCAACGCCGTTGCTGCGCTGCACACGGGTGCTTGACTCCGGGGCGGCAGACGGTCTCATTGCGCGCCTTAGAACGATAATGCTTTGATGTTGTCCCAGCCGGGACATCGAAGCAGGGCGCCTGCGGCCCTCACGCCGACGCATGGAGTTCCGAATCTTGGCGAATAACACTGCCGCCGCTGCCACTGCCCTCGGGCCGGATGGCAGCCGTCGCGATTTTCTGTTCCTGGCCACCGGTGCCGGCCTCGCGGTCGGCGCCGCGGCCGCAGCGTGGCCGCTCGTGTCGTCGATGGCGCCGGACGCCGAGACGATCGCGGCCGGTGCCCCGATCGAAGTCGATCTGACGCCCATCCAGGACGGTCAGATCGTCAACGTGTTCTGGCGCGGCAAGCTGATCTTCGTGCGCAAGCTGACCGCGAAGGAACTGACCGACATGAAGGCGGTCCCGCTGTCGGCCATGATCGATCCGGCCGCGTTCACGACGCGGGTTAAGAACGGCCACGACCAGTGGCTCGTGGTCTACGGCAACTGCACCCACCTGGGCTGCGTGCCGATCGGCCATCAGGGCAGCTTCGAGGGCTGGGCCTGCCCGTGCCACGGCTCGCAGTTCGACGCGGTGGGCCGGGTGCGCCATGGGCCGGCGCCCATCAACCTGCCGATCCCGCCTTACGCCTTCGAGACGGACAGCAAGATCCGGATCGGCGAAGGCGGCAAGGAAGCGGCCTGAGGAGGACGGAAGCATGAGCGGAACGGCCAGCACCTACGTCCCCAAGAGCCGCGTGGCCAAATGGTTCGAGGCGCGCCTGCCCATCGCCGGGCTGGTGCATTCGTCCTTCATTGCCTACCCGGTTCCTCGGAACCTCAACTACTTCTGGACCTTCGGCGCGATTCTCGCTGCCTTCCTGGGTATCCAGATCATCACCGGCGTGTGGCTGGCGATGCACTACGAGCCTTCGGCGACGGGAGCCTTCAACTCCGTCGAGAAGATCATGCGCGACGTCAACTACGGCTGGCTGCTGCGTTACGCGCACGCCAACGGCGCCTCGATGTTCTTCGTGGCCGTCTACGTCCACATGTTCCGCGCCCTGTATTACGGATCGTACAAGGCCCCGCGCGAGGTGCTCTACATCCTCGGCGTCGTCATCTACCTGCTGATGATGGCCACGGCGTTCCTCGGCTACACGCTGCCTTGGGGCCAGATGAGCTTCTGGGGTGCCACCGTCATCACCAACATCCTGGCGGCGATCCCCGTCGTGGGCGACACGATCCAGACCCTGCTGTGGGGCGGCTACTCGGTGGGCAACCCGACCGTGAACCGGTTCTTCTCGCTGCATTACCTGCTGCCGTGGATGATCGCCGGCGTCGTCGTGCTTCACGTCTGGGCCCTGCACGTCACCGGTCAGAACAACCCGGCCGGCATCCCGATCAAGTCGGGCAAGGACGCTGTGCCGTTCACCCCGTACGCCACGATCAAGGACGTGTTCGCCACCTGCGTGTTCATGATCCTGTTCGCGTGGTTCCTGTTCTACCAGCCGAACTACCTCGGACACGCCGACAACTACATCCAGGCGAACCCCGCGGTGACGCCGGCGCACATCGTGCCAGAATGGTACTTCCTGCCGTTCTACGCGATCCTGCGCGCGGTCCCGAGCAAGCTCGGCGGCGTCATCCTGATGTTCTCCGCGGTGCTTATCCTGGCGTTCGCACCGTGGCTGGACTGGTCCCGCGTCCGCTCCTGCAACTACCGGCCGATCTACCGCCAGTTCTTCTGGGCGTTCATCGGCGCGACGCTGCTGCTCGGGTGGCTCGGTTCGCAGCCGCCGGAAGGGGGCTACGTCCTGGCGTCGCAGATCTGCACGGCCTACTACTTCGCCCACTTCCTGATCGTCATGCCGCTCTGCGGCCTGTTCGAGACGCCCAAGAAGTTGCCGGGTTCGATCCTGGAGAGCGTGACCGGGCCGGGCAAGCAGGTGAGCGGATCCGGCATGCCGGCGGGTGCCGCCGCCGCACCGACCACCAAGGGCTGACGGGCTGACGACAGGACCATGATGATGACCCGTGTCCTCTCGACTGCCGCTGCGGCCGCCATGGCGGCCCTGCTGATCGGCACCGTGCCGGTCTCCGCCCAGGAAGGGCATGGCGGGCCGATCCCGGCCCGCGTGAACTGGAGCTTCGCCGGCACGTTCGGCCGGTTCGACACGGCACAGCTGCAGCGCGGCTTCCAGGTCTACAAGGAAGTCTGCTCCAGCTGCCACTCGATGAAGCTGGTCTCTTTCCGGAACCTCGCGCAGGACGGCGGGCCCGACTTCAGCGCCGCACAGGTCAAGGCCCTGGCCGCGACCTACCAAGTCAAGGACGGACCGAACGACGCCGGCGACATGTTCGAGCGGCCCGGCCGCCCGGCCGACAACTTCCCGCCGCCATTCCCGAACGATCAGGCTGCGGCGGCGGCCAATGGCGGCAAGGCGCCTCCGGACTTCTCGGTAATCGCCAAGGCCCGGACCTTCTCCCGCGGGTCGCTCTACTTCCTGACCGACTGGCTGCCGGTCGTCGGCTATTCAGAGCAGGGGCCGGACTACATCCACGCGCTGCTCAACGGCTACGAGGAAGCGCCGAAGGATTTCACGGTGCCGGATGGTGGGCACTACAACAAGTACTATCCCGGCCACATCATCGCGATGCCTCCGCCGATCACCGACGGTCAGGTCACCTATCCGAAGAACGATCAGGGTCAGCCGGTCGTGCCCGAGACGGTCGACCAGTACGGCAAGGACGTGGCGGCCTTCCTGATGTGGGCGGCCGAGCCGCACATGATGGACCGCAAGGCGCTCGGCTTCCGGGTGATCCTGTTCCTGATCATCCTGTCGGGGCTGCTGTACTACGTGAAGAAGAAGGTCTGGGCCGATGTCGGCGGCGAGGTGCACGGCCTCCAGCCGGAGCTGCACAAGACGTTCTGAGCGCGGAGACGGGTTGCGCGATGCCATGGGCCTCCCTCGGGAGGCCCATCTTTTTTGGGCTCCGGGGGCGTGCTACCGGTCGCCGCCCGGCGATCGGTCGGGGGACGGCGGGTCGGTCGCGATAACACCCTCATAAGAAATCGCCCGCGCGGTCCCCGGAGCCCTCGGCGTTCGAGGTCTCGGCTACGCGCCGGCGCCTCAGGGTGAGGGGGTGGCAGGAACGGGCGGCCTCCTGGTGCGCGGCGCGACGACGAGGAAAACGAAATGACGGCAGCGGTGCTCGGCGTGATGGGCGGGTCGGGCGTGTACGACCTGCCGGGGCTCGCGGACGTGCGCGAAGAGCGCGTCGCCTCGCCGTGGGGCGAACCGTCCGACGCCCTGCGCACCGGGCGGATCGGTGACACCAGGGTCGTGTTCCTGGCCCGGCACGGCCGCGGCCATCGCTACGCGCCGTCGGGCATCAACTACCGCGCCAACATCGACGCCATGAAGCGGGCCGGCGTGACGGACCTCGTCTCGCTCTCCGCTTGCGGATCGTTCCGCGAGGATCTGCCGCCGGGCCTCTTCGTCCTCATCGACCAGTTCGTCGACCGCACGCACGGACGGGCCTCCTCGTTCTTCGGCGATGGCTGCGTGGCCCACGTCTCGCTGGCCCATCCGGTCGGACCGGGACTCCAGGCGCGCATCGCGTCCGCCGCGAAAGCCGAGGACATCGCCGTCCACCGGGGCGGTACCTACGTCTGCATGGACGGGCCGCAATTTTCCTCGCTCGCCGAATCGCGGGCCTACAAGGCGCAGGGCTTCGACGTGATCGGCATGACCAACATGCCCGAGGCTAAACTCGCCCGCGAGGCGGAGATCACCTACGCCACCATCGCCATGGTGACCGATTACGATTGCTGGCATCCGGGACACGACGCTGTAGACGTCGCCGCCGTCGTCGCGGTCGCCCGCGCGAATGCCGACAAGGCGGCCCGGCTGGTGGCGCGGCTGGCCCGGGATTTCCCGGCGGAGCGCGAGCCGTGCCCGGCGGGCTCGCACCGGGCGCTCGACGGAGCGATCATGACGGCGCCCGCCGTCCGCGACGCCGCGCTCCTGGCCAAGCTCGACGCCGTGGCGGGGCGGGTGCTGAACGGATAGGGCGCAGCCCTTTCCATTCGGCCGGGACTCCCTCTAGAAGGCGCGAGCGGCCGCGGCCGCCCTCGATGCGAAGTCCGACAATATGCGCAGCGCCACCATCACGCGGAAGACCGCCGAAACCGATATCGCGGTCACCGTGTCCCTCGACGGCACCGGCCGGTCGAACATCGCCACCGGGATCGGCTTCCTCGATCACATGCTCGATCTGCTGGCGCGCCACGCCCTGTTCGATCTGGACGTCAAGGTCGATGGCGACCTGCATATCGACCAGCACCATTCCGCCGAGGATTGCGGTATCGCTCTGGGGCAGGCCTTCGCGAAGGCGCTCGGCGACAAGCGCGGCGTGACGCGCTACGCCGACATCCACCTGCCGATGGACGAGGCGCTGACCCGGGTCTGCGTCGACATTTCCGGTCGGCCGTTCCTGGTCTTCCGCACCTCCTTCCGCGTGGAGAAGATCGGGAACTTCGACACCGAACTGGTGCGCGAGTGGTTCCAGGCCTTCGCCATGAATGCCGGCCTGACCCTGCACGTCGAGACGCTGTACGGCGACAACGCCCATCACATCGCGGAGAGCTGCTTCAAGGGGCTGGCCCGCGCCTTGCGGCGGGCCGTGGCCGTCGATCCGCGCGAGGAGGGGCGCGTTCCCTCCACGAAGGGCTCCCTGTAGACCTGTCGTCGTCCCGCACCGGCCGGCCCTTCGGCCGTCCGGAGTGCTCAGCCGGAGTCCCACGATGCGGATGCGCAGCTACACGCTCCACCTGCCCACGGAGGCGCGGCCGGGCGAGGCGATCGGCCTCGACCGGGCCGTGCTGGTGCCGGACGGCTTCTCCTGGGCGGCCTTCGCCTACACGGTGCTGTGGTTCCTCTTCCATCGCCTTTGGGTCGCGGCGCTGATCGTGCTGGTCGCCCTCGTCGCCCTCGCCGGTGCCGGCATCGCGCTCGGCTTGTCCACCGGCGCCGGCCTGATCGCCTCTCTCCTGGCCGCGTGGCTGATCGGCCTCGAGGCGTCGAGCCTCCGCCGCTGGACCTTGGCGCGACGTGGCTGGCCGGCGCGCGACGCCGTCACTGCCGCAAGCCGCGAAGAGGCCGAGTTCCGGGCGCTCAATCGCTGGCTCGGTGCAAGCGCCGGAACGCCGCGTTCCCCGTTCCCGAGCGGTCCGAGCCGGCGTTCGGAGCCGGTGATCGGCCTGTTCCCCGCCCAGGAAGGCGCACGATGAGTTCACGGGCGAGACGAGCATGAGCGCCGAGACCGTCGCGATCATCGATTACGGGTCGGGCAATCTCCATTCCGCCGCCAAGGCCTTCGAGCGCGCCGCTCGCGAGAGCGGCTGCGACGCGCGGATCCGCTTAACCTCCGAGCCGGAGGTCGTGGCGTCGGCCGATCGCGTCGTCCTGCCGGGCGTGGGGGCGTACGCGGATTGCCGCCGCGGGCTTGACGCGGTGCCCGGCATGGTCGAGGCGATGACGCACGCTGCCCACGGGGCCGGACGACCCTTCCTGGGGATCTGCGTGGGGATGCAGCTGCTGGCCAGCCGCGGCCTGGAATACACGACCACCCCCGGTCTCGGCTGGATCCCCGGAGATGTCGGGCCGATCCGGCCTTCGGACCCGGCCCTCAAGGTTCCCCACATGGGATGGAACACCCTGCGGGCCGAGCGCGACCACGCGCTCCTTGCCGGGATCCCGACCGGCGAGGACGGCTCGCACGCCTATTTCGTGCACAGTTACGCGCTGACCGCCGAGCGCCCGGACGACGTGGTGGCGCGCGCCGAGTACGGCGGGCCGGTCACGGCCCTCGTCGCGCGGGACAACATCGCCGGGACCCAGTTCCACCCCGAGAAAAGTCAGCGTCTGGGCCTCGCGCTCATCGCCAATTTCCTGAACTGGCGGCCCTGAGGGCGGCTCCGCCTCGGCAAGAAGGACTGTAACGCCCGTGATCCTGTACCCGGCGATCGACCTGAAAGAGGGGCGTTGCGTCCGCCTCATCCAGGGGGACATGGCGCAGGCCAAGGTCTTCGGCGACGATCCGGCCGCCCAGGCTGCCATCTTCGAGGCGCAGGGCTTCCCCTGGCTCCACGTGGTCGATCTCGACGGCGCCTTCGCGGGCGCGCCGCGGAACGCGGAGGCCGTGGACGCGATCCTCGCGCGGGTGGGGATCCCGGTCCAGCTCGGCGGCGGCATCCGCGAGATGAAGACACTGGAGGGCTGGCTGGGCAAGGGCGTCGCCCGGGCGATCATCGGCACCGCGGCGGTGCGCGATCCCGGCTTCGTCCGGGAGGCGGCCCGGAAGTATCCCGGTAAGATCGCGGTCGGGATCGACGCCAAGGACGGCCGCGTCGCGGTCGAGGGTTGGGCCCAGACCTCCAGCATGACGGCGGAGGAGCTGGGACGCCGGTTCGAGGACGCGGGTGTCGCGGCCATCATCTACACCGACATCGCCCGCGACGGGATCCTGAAGGGGCTCAACGTCGAGATGACCCTGGCCCTCGCCCAGGCCGTGCGCATCCCGGTGATCGCATCGGGCGGCCTCGCCTCGATCGACGACGTGCACCGACTGCTGCAGCCGGATTGCGCCCTGATCGCAGGCGCGATCACGGGCCGGGCGCTCTACGACGGCCGCATCGACCCGGAGGCGGCCCTGGCGGCGATCGCTGCGGCGCGCGGCCCGGCAGCGTGATATCTCCAGAGGCTCGCGACATGAGACGCCGCCCGTGCTGAAGATCCGCATCATTCCCTGCCTCGACGTGAAGGACGGGCGCGTCGTGAAGGGCGTGCGTTTCGAGGGCCTGCGCGATGCTGGCGATCCCGTCGAGGCCGCCAAGGTCTACGACGCGGCCGGCGCCGACGAACTCTGCTTCCTCGATATCACCGCGAGCCGCGAGGCCCGCGGCACCCTGCTGGACATCGTCAGCCGCACCGCCGAGGCCTGCTTCATGCCCCTCACCGTCGGCGGGGGCGTGCGCACCGTCGAGGACGTGCGCGCGCTGCTGCTCGCCGGCGCCGACAAGGTCGCGATCAACACCGCGGCCGTGAAGGATCCCGACCTCGTAGCCAGGGCCGCCGAGAAGTTCGGCGCCCAGTGCATCGTCGTGGCGATCGATGCCAAGCGCGTTGCGCCGCCCGGTGCTCCGGCGGCGTGGGAGATCTTCACCCATGGCGGCCGCGATCCGACGGGGATCGACGCCGTCGCGTTCGCGCGGCTGGTCGCCGGGAAGGGCGCGGGCGAACTGCTGGTCACCTCCATGGACAAGGACGGGACCCGCTCCGGCTACGACCTCGCCCTGACGCGGGCGATTAGCGACGCCGTCACCGTGCCGGTGATCGCCTCGGGCGGGGTCGGCGGCCTCGACGACCTCGTGGCCGGCGTGGCCGAGGGCGGCGCGAGCGCGGTGCTGGCGGCCTCCATCTTCCATTTCGGGCAGGCAAGCGTCGCCGAGGCGAAGGCGCACATGGCGGCGGCCGGCCTCGCCATGCGCCTCGACGGCCCGGCCTCTTCCGCGAGGGCGCCCCTGTGAGCAGCTACCTTCTCACGAACGCCAACCTGCTCGATCCCGCGACCGGCCGTGAGACCGCCGGCGCGGTGCTGGTGCGGGACGGCCGCATCGCCGACATCGCCGCCGGTGCGGCCCCGGGCGCCCCGGACGAGGCGAAGCGGGTGGACTGCACAGGCCGCGTGCTGACCCCGGGGCTGATCGACATGCGCGCCTTCGTGGGCGAACCGGGGGCGGAGCACCGCGAGACCCTCGCCTCGGCGAGCGCAGCAGCGGCCGCGGGCGGCGTCACGACGCTGGTGTGCATGCCCGACACGAACCCGGTGATCGACGGGCCGGCCATCGTCGATTTCGTGCTCCGCCGAGCGCGCGATACCGCCTGCGTCAACGTTCTCCCCGCCGCCGCCATCACCAAGGGCTTGGCCGGCAGGGAGATGACCGAGTTCGGCCTGCTCAAGGAAGCCGGCGCCGTCGCCTTCACCGATGGCCTGCGCGCGGTGTCGAATGCCCAGGTGCTTCGGCGTGCCCTGACCTATGCCCGGGATTTCGACGCCCTGATCATGCAGCATGTCGAGGATCCGGACTTGGTGTCCGAAGGCGTGATGAACGAGGGCGAGCTCGCCTCACGCCTCGGCCTGATGGGCATCCCCCGCGAGGCCGAGACCGTGATGCTGGAGCGCGACATCCGCCTCGTCCGGCTGACCGGCGCCCGCTACCACGCGGCGATGATTTCCTGTGCCGATTCGGTCGAGATCGTCCGCCGCGCCAAGCAGGACGGCCTGCCGGTGACCTGCGGTGTCTCGGTGAACAACCTCGTTCTCAACGAGAACGACATCGGCCATTATCGCACCTTCTGCCGGCTCTCGCCGCCCCTGCGTCACGAGACCGACCGGCACGCGGTGGTGAGCGCCCTCGACGAGGGCGTGGTCGACGTGGTCGTATCCGATCACAACCCGCAGGATGTGGAGACCAAGCGTCTGCCCTTCGCCGAAGCGGCGGACGGGGCGCTGGGCATCGAGACCCTGCTCGGAGCCGCGATGCGCCTCGTCCATACCGGCGACCTCGCGCTGTCCAAGCTCGTCGCGGCGCTCACCGTGAACCCGGCGCGAATCCTCGGCCGCGCGGCCGGACGGCTGGCGGTCGGCGCCCCCGCCGACTTGGTCCTGATCGATCCCGATCTGCCCTACGTCCTCGACAAGCGCCGCCTGAAGTCGCGCTCGAAGAACTCGCCGTTCGACGAGGCGCGTCTCCAGGGGGCGGCGGTACTGACGCTGGTGGGCGGCCGGATCGTGCACGCGGCCGACGATCTCGCGGCGGCCGCATGATGCCCCCGGATCTCGCGACGCCGGCCGCGCTGGGCGGTCTCGCCCTCGGCTACGCCCTCGGCTCCATCCCGTTCGGCCTGATCCTGACCAAGTTTGCCGGCCTCGGGGACGTGCGGGCGATCGGCTCGGGCAATATCGGCGCCACCAACGTGCTGCGCACGGGCCGGAAAGGTCTCGCCGCCGCGACACTCCTGGGCGACGCCTTGAAGGGCACCGCCGCCGTCCTGATCGCGCGGCAGATGGGCGAGGGCGCTGCCCTGGCCGCGGGATTCGGGGCCTTCCTCGGGCACCTCTTCCCGGTCTGGCTCGGCTTCAAGGGCGGCAAGGGCGTCGCGACATTCATCGGCGTGCTCCTCGCCTTCAGCCCTCCGGCTCTGGGCCTTTTCGCGGCGATCTGGCTCGGTCTGGCCTTCGCGCTCAAGTATTCCTCGCTCGCCGCTCTGGCCGCGTCGGCGGCGACGCCGCTGGCCCTGTGGGCGCTCGGCGCCCCGGCGCAAGCGTTGCTGTTTCTCCTCCTCGGCCTGCTGCTATGGTGGAAGCACGCCCCCAACATCCGCCGACTCGCATCGGGCACGGAGGGGCGTATCGGCCAGAAGGGCTGAGCACGCGCGGCGCGCAGGCCTCGGGGGATGGTGCATGCAGCTCACCGACGCCCAACGGCTCGACTGGCTGCGTCTGATCCGGACGGAGGGCGTCGGCCCGCGCAGCTTCCGTGCCCTCATCAACCGCTTCGGTGGCGCTGCGGCGGCCCTCGAGGCCCTGCCCGCCCTCGCGCGGCGCCAGGGCAGGCCGGCCGTGTTGTTCACGCAGGCGCAGGCTGAGGACGAGGTCGCCGCCCTGGACCGCATCGGCGGTCGCCTGATCGCCGCCGGCGAGGTGGATTATCCCCGCCTGCTGCACTGGACCGATGCCGCGCCTCCGCTCCTGGCACTGCGCGGCGCACCGATCCTGAACAGGCCGGCGGTGGCCGTGGTCGGTTCCCGCAACGCCTCGACCGCCGGCCTCGCCTTCGCGGAGCGGCTGACCCGCGGTCTCGGCGAATCGGGGCTCACGATCGTTTCGGGCCTCGCCCGGGGTATCGACGTGCGGGCGCACAGGGCGAGCCTCAGCACCGGCACGGTCGCCGTCATGGCCGGCGGGCAGGACCGGATCTACCCGGCGAGCCACGCCGCGCTGGTCGACGCGATCCTCGGGGAGGGCGGGGCCGTGCTGGCCGAGATGCCGATGGGCTGGGAGCCGCGCGGGCGGGATTTTCCCCGGCGCAACCGCATCATCTCCGGTCTGTCCTACGGAACAATCGTCGTCGAGGCGGCGCGGCGCTCCGGCTCCCTCATCACGGCGCGCTTCGCCCTGGACCAGAATCGTGAGGTCTTCGCGGTTCCCGGGTCGCCGCTCGATCCCCGGGCGGAGGGCACCAACGACCTGATCCGCCAGGGCGCCACCCTCGTGTCCGACGTGTCCCACGTCCTCGACGTCCTCGGCCCGATCATCGAGGGCGGCCCGGAGGCCGAAGCCGCGCCGGCGCGGGGCGGGCCGGATCTCGCCGAGCAGCCCGACTTCTGGGACGAGATCGACCTCGACGCGTACTTGCCGAATTCCGCACCGCCTCACGCCCCCCGCGGGCGTCCCGATACCGCCACTGACGAGATCGGGTTCGACCCGCCCGAACCCGCGGATGACCGCGCGCGGATCATCGCTCTCCTGGGACCGTGCCCGGTCGGCACCGACGAATTGGCGCGGTGCGCTGGCGTCGGAGCCCGGGTCGTTCAATCCGTCCTTCTGGAGTTGGAATTGGACGGCCGGATCGAGCGGCACGGAAGCGGGACGGTTTCCCTGGTCAGTCGGTGAGCGGATCCGCGTCGGCGTCTCGGTCGGCAAGGTGGCGCATGACGTCGAGACAGCCTTGCAGGATGTAGGCGGCGGCAAGCTTGTCGACGAGTTCGCCACGCCGAGCCCGGGACGCATCGGCCTCGATCAGCGCGCGCGTCACCACGGCGGTCGACAGGCGCTCATCGAAGAAGACATGGGGCAGCGGCAGGATCGGCGCGAGGTTGCGGACAAACGCGCGGGTCGATTGGACCCGCGGCCCCTCGCTCCCGTCCATGTTCAGCGGCAAGCCGACCACGAGACCACCGACGGCGTGCTGTCGGCATAGGGTGGCGAGCCGTTGTGCGTCCGGCGTGAACTTCACCCGTCGGATCGTTTCGAGGGGCGTCGCGATCTGGCGTCCCAGGTCGGACAGGGCGAGCCCGATCGTCTTGGTGCCGAGATCGATGCCGATCAGCCGCGCTCCACCCCGGGAGGCCGTAACGAAGGCGCGGATCGCGTCGTGATTCATGGTGCGATCTGCGCGCTTCGAGCCAGGGTGGCCTCGGAGAAGCCGTCGAACCGGGCGGGGAGGGGATCGCCGCCCGGTCCGAGGACGAGGGCGGCCGACGGTGCCATAGCGCGTGTGAAGAAGTCGGTGAGGCTCTCGCCGCCGAACCGAACCGCCTCCAAGTCGGGGGCGAGCACCCAGATATCGTACTCGGGGCCGGAACCGGACACGTCCCAGAACAGGAAGCTCCCATCCTCGCCCGCACCGAAGAAGCAGGCGCGCTCGATGACGCTCGGATCGTCGCCGTCGACGTCGAAGCGATGGGGGTTGGGCTCATCCTGCAGCATCCGCACGGCCGCGCCGACGCTGTGGGCGATGACACCGGCCTGGTTGACCAGATCGACCGCCTCGAACGCCGCCGGAACCGCGATCCGGAACTGCGCGCCCGCGAGTCCGACCCCGCAGCTTTTGCAGAAGCCGCGATAGGAGTCCGGCAACGCGAAATCCAGCGCAGCGGCCGCCTGCTCCAGCGCCGCGTCATCCGCCGTCAAACCCGGCGACAGGCTGGTGAAGATCTGCTCCCACATCGGTCCCGCTCCGCCGTCCACAGCCTTAACCAACTCCGCAGACCGCCTCGGATGCGTGCGGAGCCGTTCGCGAATAGGTAGGTTAAGACTTCGTTAATTCCCCATCACGGGTGACCGCCATGTCGACGACCGCCCCGCCGAACCGCCCCACGGTTGGTAGCGCACCCGCGCGTGCGCTGACCCGCAAGCAGTGCTGGATGCTGCTTCTCGCGTTCGAGATCCTCGTTCTCGGCGTCACGCAATCGGTCGTGCGGCCCGTTCGCCAGACCGGAATCTCCATCGAGATGTCTGTCACTCCGAACCACGTCGTGACCTGAACGGCCGCCGGTCGGACGCACAGCCCAGGGCGCGTTGCGGCGCGTCGAATGCCGATGCTATAGCCCGATCGATCTCGGGGGGCATCTCCCGGAACGGAACGAACGGGGCGGCATGTCGGTCGACGAGAAGACGGTTCGGCGCATCGCGCACCTGGCGCGAATCGCGGTCACCGACGACGAAGTCGGCCCGCTCCAGGGTGAGCTGAACGCCATCCTGGCCTTCGTCGAGCAGCTCGGGACGGTCGACGTGTCGGGCGTCGAGCCGATGACCTCGGTGACGCCGATGGCGATGAAGAAGCGCGAGGACGTGGTCACGGAGGGGGGCCGCGCCGCCGACGTGGTCGCAAACGCGCCCGAAACCGAGGACAACTACTTCCTGGTTCCGAAGGTGGTTGAGTAGCCGCGCCGCGGCGCGAACCTCCGGAACCGGATCTTTGGCGGGCAGGCGCGCGACGGCGCGCGGGGACGTGAACAGCGTGAATCCGAACGAACTCACCCTGGCCGAGGCGCGCGACGCCCTCAAGGCGAAGCGCCTCTCGGCTCGCGAACTGACGCAGGCGCATCTCGACGCGATGGCGAAGGCCCGCGCACTGAACGCCTACCTTCTGGAGACGCCCGATCGCGCCCTGCAGATGGCGGACGTCTCGGATGAGAAGATCGCATCCGGCGAGGCGGGGCCGCTGGAGGGCATCCCGCTCGGGATCAAGGACCTGTTCTGCACGCACGGCGTGACGACCACGGCGGGCTCCAAGATCCTGCAGGCTTTCGAGCCGCACTATGAATCGGCGGTGTCGGCCAACCTGTGGCGCGACGGCGCCGTGATGTTGGGCAAGCTGAACCTCGACGAGTTCGCGATGGGCTCGTCCAACGAGACCAGCGCCTTCGGGAACGTCGTCTCTCCCTGGCGTCGCAGGGGCTCGGACGCCCCGCTGGTGCCGGGCGGCTCCTCGGGCGGATCCGCCGCGGCCGTGGCGGCGCAACTCTGCCTGGGTGCGACGGCCACCGACACGGGCGGCTCGATCCGTCAGCCCGCTGCCTTCACCGGCACGGTCGGGATCAAGCCCACCTACGGCCGGTGCTCGCGCTGGGGCACGGTCGCGTTCGCGTCATCCCTGGATCAGGCCGGTCCGATCGCCCGCACGGTCCGCGACTGCGCGATCCTGCTGGGATCGATGTCCGGGCCGGATCCCCGCGACACGACCTGTGCCGATCTGGCCGTACCGGACTTCGAGGCCGCCGTGTCGCGCGGCGTGAAGGGTCTGACGATCGGCATCCCCAGGGAATACCGGGTCGACGGCATGCCGGCCGAAATCCAGAAGCTCTGGGACGAGGGTGCTGCCTGGCTGAAGGCGGCGGGCGCGACACTCCGGGACATCTCGCTGCCGCACACGTCCTATGCGCTGCCGGCCTACTACATCGTGGCCCCGGCCGAGGCCTCCTCGAACCTCGCCCGCTACGACGGCGTGCGTTACGGCCTGCGGGTACCCGGCAAGGACATCGCCGGGATGTACGAGAACACTCGCGCGGCCGGCTTCGGGCGCGAGGTGAAGCGCCGCATCATGATCGGCACCTACGTGCTCTCGGCCGGCTATTACGACGCCTACTACGTCCGCGCGCAGAAGATCCGCACGCTGATCAAGCGCGACTTCGAGGCGGCCTACGCGGACGGGGTCGACGCGATCCTCACCCCCGCGACGCCGTCGGCGGCCTTCGGGATCGGTGAGAAGGCCTCGGCCGACCCGGTGGAGATGTACCTCAACGACGTGTTCACTGTGACGGTCAACATGGCCGGCCTGCCCGGCATCGCCGTGCCGGCCGGACTCGACGGCCAGGGGCTGCCGCTGGGCCTTCAGCTGATCGGTCGGCCCTTCGACGAGGAGACGCTGTTCGCGGTGGCTCAGGTGATCGAGGATTCAGCCGGCCGCACGGCCCTGCCTGAGCCTTGGTGGGCATGACGGTCCCCTATTATCCCTGGACGGTCTGGATCTGGGCCGCGTTCGATCCGGCGCTGATCGCCGTCGCGATCTACCTCGGCTGGACCGCCAGCCAGTTCGGCAAGGTGTTCATCGCCGCGATTGCGGCGCTCGGCTTCTCGGTGCTGTTCTCCTGGGCGGTGAGCGCGGCCGGCATCCCGTGGCCGGCGCCGATCACGCAGGATGGACCGACCTTCTTCCCTGTTCGGGCCGTGGCGGCCCTTCTTTGGGCGATCGCGGGCCACGGCGCGCGGCGGGCGGTGGGACGCCGCGCTTGATCTTTTCGATGCGTGGCCCGTAAGTGACCGAACCACACCCGCTCCCATCTGCGCCCCCATCCTGAGGTGCCCGCGCGAGCGGGCCTTGAAGGAGGTTTCCAGTGGCCGCCCGGCCCCTGGAGCCCTCCTTTAAGGCAGCTTCGCGGCACCTCAGGATGTGAGTGGGGTTGGGAACAGGCGCACGGCCCAACGAGCTTGCCCGGACCGACCATGAACGCACCCGTCGACCCCAAGAAGCTGATCAAGGGCGGCCTCCACGATTGGGAGGTGATCGTCGGCATGGAGATCCACGCCCAGGTCTCCAGCCGGGCAAAGCTCTTCTCCGGCGCCTCGACCGAGTTCGGCGGCGAGCCGAACGATCACGTCTCGCTGGTCGACGCCGCGATGCCGGGCATGCTGCCGGTGATCAACGAGGAATGCGTCGCGCAGGCGGTGCGCACCGGCCTCGGCCTCAAGGCTCAGATCAACCTGCGCTCGGTCTTCGACCGGAAGAATTACTTCTATCCGGATCTGCCGCAGGGCTACCAGATCTCGCAGTACAAGGACCCGATCGTTGGCGAGGGCGAGGTACTGGTCGACATGGCCGACGGGTCCTCGATCACGGTGGGCATCGAGCGGCTGCACCTCGAGCAGGATGCCGGCAAGTCTCTGCACGACCAGGACCCGACCCGCAGCTTCGTCGACCTGAATCGCTCGGGCGTGGCGCTGATGGAAATCGTGTCCCGTCCGGACCTGCGCTCCTCGGAGGAGGCGAAGGCCTACGTCACCAAGCTGCGCACCATTCTGCGCTACCTCGGCACGTGCGACGGCGACATGGAGAAGGGGTCGCTGCGCGCCGACGTGAACGTCTCGGTGCGCCGACCGGGCGAGCCGCTGGGTACGCGCTGCGAGATCAAGAACGTCAATTCGATCCGTTTCATCGGGCAGGCGATCGAGATCGAGGCCCGCCGTCAGATCGCGATCCTGGAGGACGGCGGTTCGATCGATCAGGAGACGCGCCTGTTCGATCCGACCAAGGGCGAAACCCGTTCGATGCGCTCCAAGGAAGAGGCGCACGATTACCGCTACTTCCCCGATCCGGATTTGCTGCCCCTCGAGTTCGACCAGGCTTATGTCGACACCCTCGCTGAGGGCCTGCCGGAACTGCCGGACGCCAAGAAAGCCCGGTTCGTATCCGCGTTCGGCCTGTCGCCCTACGACGCTGGCGTCCTGATCGCTGAGCGCGCCTCCGCCGACTATTACGAGGCGGTAGCGAAGGATCGCGACGGCAAGGCCGCGGCCAACTGGGTGATCAACGAATTGTTCGGTCGCCTCAATAAGGAGGGTCTGTCCATCGAGTCGACTCCGGTCTCGGCGGCGCAGCTCGGCGCGATCATCGACCTGATCGGCGAGGGAGTGATTTCCGGCAAGATCGCCAAGGACCTGTTCGAGATTGTCTGGACGGAGGGCGGCGACCCGCGCGCCGTGGTCGAGAGCCGCGGGATGAAGCAGGTCACCGATACCGGCGCCATCGAAGCGGCGGTGGACCAGATCATCGCGGCCAATCCCGACAAGGTCGCCCAGGCCAAGGAGAAGCCGACGCTGCTGGGCTGGTTCGTGGGACAGACCATGAAGGCGACCGGCGGCAAGGCGAATCCAGCGGCCGTGAACGCGTTGCTGAAGGCGAAGCTCGGGATCGACTGATCGGTCGCCGGATCGAACGTGGCGGCGCTGACGCTCAGACGCGTCGGTCTGCCGCCGTTCTTCGGCCGGGGTCGGTTCGACCGCCGCTCCGCCTTCATTTCGGGGCCGCAGTGGTGTCCTCCGAAGCCGGGACGGCCAAGCGAAGGCCGGGCGACATCGTCGCTGCACACGCGATAGCAGCTTCCCGGACCCGACACGGACGTCTGACCACGACGAAAACCCACCGCGGCGCCGCCGGGCAGGTGAGGGCCGAACAGATCCTGACGTGTAAAAACCGCGGCGGAACGGCTCAAAGTGGGGCCTTTCGCGCATTCGAAGGCGTGCCATTCTGGCCGCTTCTGCGCCCCTGGAGCCGCGTCCGTCCGGCTGCTCGTGTCGTGCCGCTAAGTGCCGGGCCGAACCTGTCCCGATCCCGTCTAAGCGGCGTTCCGCTGCGGTGGAGTCATGCCTGTCTCCTCCAGCCTCTGACGACCGTTCACGATCCAAAACCTGACCACGTCAAGGTTGTCGATCGGTCCATGCCCGCCTTCGCGAAGCACAGTTGGAGACTGCGCCCGTCTTTTGGGCCGGTCAATGACCATTTTTCGGTCAAACTCCTTTTTCTGACCCAGCTACCGGGAACGCCGGGACGCACCCCTGTCCGATCAATGCCTTGGATCGATCGCGAAGCGCTCCCGATTATTGATTGGGGCACAAGCTATTTGCCGTCACCCCTGTTGTTCTCGACCGGACAGCGGAGACCGCCGTCGAACGAATCGTCGGTGCCGCCCGCGCAGGTCGACCCTGTAATCCCGCTCCGGAGCGCGCCGGCTTATGGGCTGCACGCAGGCGTTCAGGTTCAGGATCAGGTTCGATACTTTCTGGACCTCGCCGATGATCGCACCGTCGGCGCCGAGCCTGCGCACCATCTCGTCGACACACAAGTCGCTGCGGTGGCGGATGGTCCCCAGGCGCGTTTCCCGATGATAGCCACATCGGACCCATCCATCGGAACACGATGCGGTCCTGCGCGACCGCTCAGCGGCGATCGGCTTCCTTGATCGGACCGTGGGCCGAATTCGTCAGCGCGGAGACGCGCGCGCTCAGATCCATGAACCAGTTCGGGGTCGGTGCGCGGCCGCCGTTCACCACCACGGTCGCGGTCATGCCGGCGATCAGCGGCACTTCCGGCGGAACGTGGTCGATCTTGATCCGCACCGGGACGCGCTGAGCGAGCCGCACCCAGGTGTAGACTGGATTGACATCCGGCAGGCCCTGCGTGCTCGCCGCCGCGTTGGCGGTGGAGATGCCCAGGGTTATGCTCTCCACGGTCCCGGTGAGGTGCGGATCAAATCCCATCAGCTTCACGTCGGCCGCGTCGCCGACGTGGATGTTGGGCATCTTCGTCTCCTCGAAGTAGCCGTCGATCCAGAACGAATCGGTATCGACGACGCTGATGTTGGAGGTGCCGGTGCGGGCGTAGTCGCCGACCCGCATCAGGAGGTTGGTCACGCGGCCGTTGACGGTGGAGCGCACCTGGGTGCGCTCAAGGTTGACCTTTGCCTGCCGCAACTGCGCCTGCGCGCTCTCCAGCGTCGCCTCGGCGATCTTGGCGGTGCCGGCATATTGCTGCTTCTCCTCGATCGACGTGGAGACCGTGGTCAGGGCTTGCCGCCGGGCCGACTGGGCGTTCTTGACCTGCAGGTCGGCCTCGCGGTTCTTCACCTCGGCGTCGGCGGAGGTGACCGAGACCTCGAAATCGATCGGGTCGATCACGTAGAGGACGTCGCCCTTCCGGACATTCTGGTTGTCGCGGACGCGGACCTCGATGATCTGGCCGGCGACCTGTGGAGCGATGTTGGCCACCTGCACCCGCACCGTCCCGTCGCGCGTCCAGGGCGCCACGACGTAGAACGCCCAGACGTAGGCCGCCGCCACGCCCGCCACCAGCAGGATGACGCCGGTGGCAGCCAGTCGGAGGATCTTGGCGGTGCGGCCCCGGCGTCTGACGATAGGCAGCTTGTCGTAGCGATCCACCGCGCCTTCGCGCGCGACGGGCTTCGGATCGTCCTCGTCGGCGGTCGTATCGGGCATTCAGATCAACGCGATGAGGAGAGCGAGGACGCAGACGTAGATCCCGGCCTCGGCGAGCGGGGCATTGGCAACGTAGCGGCTGAAGCGGATGCGCGCGAAGAACCAGCGCAGCACGAGAAGGATCGCGAACGCGATGAGGGCATAGGCGACGAACGAGGAGATCAGCACGCCACCGATATGAACGTCCTCGTACATGGCCGCCCCGAATGAGATCCCGGTCAGAATAGCGCGATTCCGAGGCGTTGGAGGAATCGCCGATGGCGCGCGATGGTTCGAGCCGCCGTGATGAGGTCGCTCGCCGCCCGCGCCGTGGTGAGCCGCACCGCTCGACTTGCCGGCGAGGCGGCCCGGATCAGGTCGCGGGCCGCCGTCTCGAGCGCCCGGTCGTTCCCGGCCGCGAGGCCGCTGCCCGCCCGGCGGATCGATTCGCGCAGCTCCGCCGCGGGCCAGAGGCGGCGGAGCTCGGCGTGCGCGCGGGCGGCGGCAGCCTCCAGCCTGGCCAGCGCGAAGGCGTGCGCGAGATTCGCCCGCCGCACGGCGCCGCTGCCCGAGCTGTAGGCGGCGAACTGGAAGAGCCGGTCGGCGTTCAGGCTGGTGCGCGTTGTGGCGTCGCCGCCTTCCCCGACGAGGGCGTCGGCGAGGTCGCGCCGCGCCGAATCGAGGGCGAAGGCGCGCCGCTGTGCGGGTGTGATCGGGAGGAGCAGGCGGACCACGATCGACAGGATCACCGACGACACGACCACCAGGAACGCGTTCAGCAGGAAAGTCTGGGCGTCGTAGCTCTGCGGGTTCGCGGGGCCGAGCAGGACGGGGAAGAATACGATTACGATGAAGCCGATGCCGAAGGTCTTGCGATTCAGCGACAGGAAGCACCCGAAGAAGATGACCGGTGCCATGACCATCGCGAGCATGGGGAAGCCCTGCACGCCGTTCAGGAAGACAAACCGCGCGATGCCCGCGAGCGTGGCGGCGGTGCACATCCCGATCACGACGCCGTTGGCGAATTTCTTAGGGTCCGGGGTGACCGACGACAGCGCGGCCGTCGCCGCCACCTGAACCAGCGCGAAGGTGGCCTGCGGCAGGCCGAGCGCCAGGAAGGCCGCGGCCGTCACGGCGAAACCGATGGCGACCCGCAGGGCGCCCCGGAGGGCGACCTGGAAGTCGCGGTGTGTCGGCAGGCGCGCATCGCGCAGCGGCCGGTGCCCGTCCGCGAGGGCGCGAAGCCCGTCCTGCGCGAAGGTCGCCGCGCAGACGAAGTCGAGGGCCCGCTGCAGCACCACGATCTCGTCCAGCGGTCGGTGGCCATCGCGGATCGCCGCATCGACGAGGTCGCGCAGGCGCTCGTCGTCCCGGTCGAGAATCTCGACGTCGGGCGCATCGGCGACCCGGCGGCAGATCGCCAGCGCCTCCGCCACGGCGGGCCCTGGGGTCCGCAGGCAGGACGTGGCGGCGGCCACCGCGCGGATCGCCGCCGCCATGACGTAGAGCGCGGCGATGCAGCTGCGCGCGCCCGCGGCGCGGAACGATCCGTCGTCGAGTTCGCCCGCGATGGCGCTGGCATCGGCGCGCATCGGCGCGATCGTGCGGATCAGGGCCGCGGTCCGCGCCGGTCCGAGATCCCCCGCCGTCAGCGTCTCGCAGGCGTAGGCCCGCGTCCCGTCCCAGGCACCGCGGAGTTGCGGCAGCAGCGCCCGCCACGTGCTCGGCGAGGCGAGCGCGTCGTTGATGAAGGTGATCACGACGATCCCGAGCACGATCACGGCGACCCGGGAGACGGCGGCGTCGAAAGTGCCCTGCGGTTCGTCGATCTGGCCGAGCGCGATGATCGCGACCGTGTAACCGGACAGCATCGCGCCGTAGGCCCGGGTGTCCTGCAGGTACTGCGCGACGAACACGCAGAGCCCGAGCCACACCGTGAAGGAAACGAGCAGCAGCACCCGGTCCTGCCCGAACAGGGCCATCAGCACGATCGACACGGCCGCGCCGAGCAGCGTGCCGAGCAGCCGGTAGATCGCCTTCGAGATCGCCTGACCGCGCTTCGGTTGGGCGAGGATGGCCACGCACGTCGCGGCCGAGGAGGCGCTGTCGAGCTGCAGCCAGAAGGCGAGCGCCAGCGCGAGCATCATGGCAATCCAGATGCGCAACGCGAAGGCCCAGGCCGCCGGCTTCGGAACCCAGTCGTCGAGGACCGCGACGACGCGATCCACGATCGACCTTTGCGTCCGGCCTGCGGCGGCGGCGGCCTCAGCCATGCTCGGCCCGGCGGTGAGCGCGCGGCCGTGAGTGTCGCCGCTGAGGCCGATCCGTCATGACCTCACGCTCCCGGTGATCCGCGGCTCCGGGGAAAGGAACGGTCGAAATGCGCCGCGGTTCGCGATCCATCAGGCTTTGTCGTTACCCTTCAGGCGCTTGTTGCACTTGCTCCAGAACTGCGGCCATTTCGGCCCCTGCGCGGTCTTCTGCGCATCCGTGAGGCCGCGCCACTCGGCGCCGCACTTCTTCTGGCGGTCGCGGGCCGCGGTCTGCCCCGGGCTCGGCTGCTTCGCAGCCGGCGCGGCGGCCGGCGCTTCGGTCGCCGCGGGAGCCTTCGCGGGCGCGTCCTTGGCGAGGACGGGGTGCGTGACGAGGAGCGGCACGGATAGGGCCGCGAGTCTGGCGAGTCGGACGATCATCGGAATTTCCCCCTGAGCGTCGCGACGACGCCCAGTGTTCAGTGTCGCCGCCCAACCGCAGCCGCGGCAAGCCGGTGCTGCCGTCTGCCAACAGGCACCGCGCCCCTTTCTCGCAAACGTGAGACGCGGCAAGGCGTAACCCTTGAGCGCGGGCGGGAAATCGTCTTCACTGAGAAGGTTGTCCGGAGCCAGCGGAGGTCCACCGCATCGCCGACAATCCGGTCGAGGAGCAGACAGAGCATGGCAGCGGTGTCCGGGCGGCCGATCGACGTCCATACCTGGAGCACGCCGAACGGCTGGAAGATCCCAATCATGCTGGAGGAGTGCGGCCTCCCCTACAGGATCGTTCCGGTGAACATCGCCAAGAACGAGCAGTTCGCCGCGGATTTCCTGGCAATATCGCCCAACAACAAGATTCCGGCGATCGTCGACCCGGACGGACCGGGCGGGCAGCCGATCTCCGTCTTCGAATCGGGTGCGATCCTGCAGTATCTCGGCCGCAAGACCGGCCAATTCTATCCCGCCGACGAACGCGCGCGCGTCGTCGTCGATGAGTGGCTGTTCTGGCAGGTGGCGGGCTTCGGGCCGATGCTCGGCCAGACGCACCACTTCAAGATCTACGCGCCCGAGAAGGTGCCGTACGCGATCGAGCGCTTCACCGCGGAAGCCAAGCGTCTCTACGGCGTGCTGGAGCGGCGGCTCGAGGGACGGGCCTACTTGGCCGACGATTACTCGATCGCCGACATCGCGACGTTCACCTGGGCGAAGCTCAACTTCAAGCAGGGCGTCGACATCGCCACCCTGCCGAACGTGGCCCGATGGCTGGACGGCATCCTGGCGAGGCCGGCGGTGCAGCGCGGCCTCGCGTCGATCTGACCGACGGTCAGTTCTTGTTGGCGGCCTGCTGGTTCACGTCCGGCACCTTGGTCCAGGTCTGGGAGCCGCACAGCACCTTGAGCATGCAGCCGGAGACGCTGAGTTCGGCCTCGCTCTCGCGCTCAAGGCTGACCGTGTAGATCTTGCCTTCCTCGATATTGTAGAGTTCTCCCGTGAACTTCTCATCGTCGGGCTTGAGACCTTCGATGAGCTGAAGCCCGATCACCGGGCGGGCGCGCTTCTTAGGATCGGGATTCTTGAGGTCGGTGCGGGGGGCGCCGCCGTCGTTCGGCACCTTGAGCCAGACGACCTTGCCGCAGACGAGCTTCTGGCCCGGGCCGCAGCGGTCGATGCGGATCTTGGCGCGGCCGTCGCCGGTGAGCCAAGTGCCGGAGGGGTCCTTGCCGGTGTCGGCGGCAGCGGCGGAGAGGCCGGTGAGAAGCAGGGCGGCGCTGAGAGCGAGTCGCATGGTTCGTCTCCGGGATTGGGGCGTTGCGGACGCCCGGGGTGGACGAAATCGGTCGATGCGCGACTGAGCCGCCGCAATCGGGCGATTTTTCGGCGGTGTTGCGGCAGCGCCACGGCCACGCTTGGCCGGTCGGGTTCCGATCCGTGGCTTGAGACACCGGGGGGCGCCCGCTATAAGCCCGTCGCCGAAGCGAAATTCTCGCTGCCGCGGCGCGTCCGGACTTCCGGCGCGCCGCACATTCTTTTCCACAGACAGACCGGACGCACCATGGCCACCGAGCGCACCTTCTCGATCCTGAAGCCCGACGCGACGCGGCGGAACCTGACCGGCGCGGTGAACGCGGTGATCGAGGAGGCGGGCCTGCGCATCGTCGGCCAGCGTCGCATCCGCATGACCAAGGACCAGGCCGAGAAGTTCTACGAGGTCCACAAGGAGCGGCCGTTCTTCGGCGAGCTCGTCACCTTCATGACCTCCGGCCCGGTAGTGGTTCAGGTGCTCGAGGGCGAGAACGCGGTGGCCAAGTACCGTGAGGTCATGGGCGCCACGAACCCGGCCCAGGCCGCCGAGGGCACCATCCGCAAGAAGTTCGCCGAGTCGGTCGGCGAGAACACCGTCCACGGCTCGGACAGCGCTGAGAACGCCAAGATGGAGATCGCGCAGTTCTTCCAGGACTCCGATATCGCCGCCTGACGGCGAGGGCGGTGGCGGCTCGGGCACACCTTCCCGCCATCGTCCGGCACCGCATCCGCCAGGGCGGTGAATGCCGCCCTGTGTGACCGAGCCGTCCTTGACGGAATGGAGCCCGGAAGAGTCCAACGGCTGAGCTTGACCAATCCCAGCCCTGGACCATCACGACCATGACGATGCGCCGCCTGCCCCTGCTGATCGCGACCGGACTGTTCGCCCTCGGCGCGACCGCCGCCCTCGCGGGCGGCTCCCCGGCTCCGTTCCAGCAGTACGAGCCGGATCCGGCCCTGAAGACCGCCACCAAGTCCAACCTCGAGGGCCGGGTGCGCCACGCCTGCACGGTCGTCCAGGCCCGCCTGACCAGCGCACCCGAGGCATCCCTGGAGCGTCCCTGCGGATGCTACGCCCGCCAGACGCTGCGCAGCCTCGACGCGACGGAGATCGAGGCCTACCGGGTCACCGGCTACTTCAACGATTCTGCCCGCGCGAAGGCGCTCGCGGCGCTGGACAGCTGCAAGCTGCAGCGCCCGGTCTGAGGAGCGCGCGGGGTTGCTTCGGTCCGCCGCCCACGCGCGAGCGCGGCGAAGCAACCCGGGGAAGCGGGACGTCGTGGCGCGCGGCGCCGCCGGATCGCCGCGCGCCGCCCCGTGGCATCGCAACGGCCGGTACCGTCGGCGACTCGCGCGGTTCGAAGTCGTGCCGCGTCGCACGTCAGGACGACGGAGTGGGGCGGGATCAGCCGGATCGGGGCGCCGGACAGGACCTCAGAGGCTGAACAGCACGCCGTCCGGCGCCGCGTCGGCGATCTCCACGCGATCGCCCTCCAGGCGCGCGCGGCCGCCCGCCACCAGGGCGAGCACCTCCGGGTAGAGGCGGCGTTCCTGCACGATCACGCGATCCGCGAGGCTGTCCGGATCGTCGCCCTGCCGAACCGGGATCGCCGCTTGAGCGACGATCGGGCCCGCGTCGAGTTCGGGCACGACGAAATGGACCGTGCAGCCGTGCAGACGCACGCCGGCCTCGAGCGCCTGCCGGTGCGTGTGCGTACCCTTGAACAAGGGCAGGAGCGACGGGTGGATGTTCAGCATCCGGCCCGCCCAGGACGCGACGAAATCCGGCGTCAGGATCCGCATGAAACCCGCGAGGCACACGAGGTCAACGTCCGCCCCGCGCAGAGCGGCGTCGAGGGCGGCATCGAAGGCGGCGCGGTCGGCGAAGGCCTTGTGGTCGATGGTCCGTGTCGGGATGCCGGAGGCCGCCGCCCTGGCGAGGCCGGCGGCCTCCGGACGGTTCGAGACGACCAGCACAATCTCGGCCGGATAGGCGGGATCCCGCGCCGCCTCCAGCAACGCCACCATGTTCGAGCCGCGCCCCGAGATCAGGACGGCGACGCGGGTCCTGCGGCTGCGGACGGTCGCCATCAGAGGGCGAGGCGACCGCTGAAGGTCACCGGCTCGGAGCCCCGCTCCGTGATCCGCCCGAGGCGGACCGGGGTCTCGCCGGCCCGGGTCAGGGCTTCGTCGACGTCGTCCACCGAGTCGGCGGCAGCGATCACCACCATGCCGATCCCGCAATTGAAGGTGCGCAGCATCTCCGCCTCGGCGACGCCGCCCTCGCGGGCGAGCCAACCGAAGACCGGCGGCGGCGTCACCGCGTCGAGGTCGATGGCGATGCCGACCTCGTCGGGCAGGACCCGGGGCAGGTTATCGGGGAATCCGCCACCCGTGATGTGGGCGAGCGCCCGGATCCCCTCCGTCGCGCCGAGCGCCGCCAGGAGCGGCTTCACGTAGATGCGGGTGGGCTCCAGCAGCGCCTCGCCGAGGCTGCGACCGGCATCGAACGGCGCCGGTGCGTCCCAGGCGAGACCGGTCTTGGCGACGATCCGGCGGACCAGCGAGAAGCCGTTGGAATGGACGCCGGAGGAGGGCAGGCCCAGCACCACGTCGCCGGGGCGGATGCCGGGGCGCGGCAGCAGCGTGCCGCGCTCGGCGGCGCCCACGGAGAATCCCGCGAGGTCGTAGTCGGAGCCGTCGTAGAGGCCCGGCATCTCGGCAGTCTCGCCGCCGATGAGCGCGCAGCCCGCCTGACGGCAGCCTTCGGCGATGCCGCGCACGATGTCGGCGCCGACCCCCGGGACCAGCTTGCCGGTGGCGTAGTAGTCGAGGAAGAACAGCGGCTCGGCACCCTGGACGATGATGTCGTTCACGCACATCGCCACGAGATCGATGCCGATCGTGTCGTGGCGGCCGGTCTCGATGGCGATCTTGACCTTGGTGCCGACGCCGTCGTTGGCCGCGACCAGGATCGGGTCGCGGAAGCCCGCGGCCTTCAGGTCGAACAATCCGCCGAACCCGCCGATCTCCGCATCGGCACCGGGTCGCCGGGTCGATCGCACCAGCGGCTTGATCGTCTCGACCATGGCGTTGCCGGCATCGATGTCGACGCCCGCCGCCGCGTAGGTCAGCCCCGTCTTCGGCTCCTTGCCGTCCCTGGCCGTCATGCCCGCGCAACCTCGTTCGATAAGGAACCCGCTCTAGCGACTTACGACGCGGCGCGCGAGTCGGCCGAGCGGGCGCCTTGATCGGCGTGCGCCGCATACCCACTCTGCGCGCTGGCGGATGTCCGCAGGGGGAGCATCTTCGTGCGCACACGGGCTGTGATCGGGCTGGCCGCCGTGGTCGCCTTCGGACTCGTGGTTTACCTGCTCCGCGAGGTGATGCTGCCCTTCGTGGCCGGCATCACCCTGGCCTATCTCCTCGATCCCCTGGCCGACCGGCTGGAGCGGCTCGGACTCGGGCGGCTGGCGGCGAGCCTGATGATCCTGGCCCTGTTCGTCGTCACGCTGGTGGTGACGCTGCTGATCCTGGTTCCGCTCGCGGCCAATCAGGTCGTCGCCCTCGTCAACGCCCTTCCGGGAATGGTGTCGCGGCTCCAGGCGATCATCGCCGAGCGCTCCGGTACGCTCCTCGAACGGGTCGGCGGCGCGGATGTGCTGACCGAGCTGCAATCCTCCGTCGGCACCCTCGCGACGCAGGCGGGGACGTGGCTCCTGGCCTTCCTGAAGTCGCTGTGGTCGGGCAGCCAGGCGCTGATCTCGATCGCGTCGCTGCTGGTCGTGACGCCGGTGGTCGCGTTCTACATCCTCGTCGACTGGGACCGGATGGTTGCGGCGATCGACGGCTGGGTGCCTCCGCGGCACCGGGCGACGGTGCGGGACCTCGCCCGCCAGATCGACGGGGCGGTCACCGGCTACGTCCGCGGCCAGACGCTGGTCTGCCTCATCCTCGGCAGCTTCTACGCGGTCGGCCTCTGGCTCGTTGGCCTCAACTTCGGCGTGCTGATCGGGCTGATCGCCGGGTTCCTGACCTTCATCCCCTACGTCGGCACCCTCACGGGCTTCCTGCTCTCGGTGGGCGTGGCGCTGGTCCAGTTCTGGCCATCCGCCGATTGGCTGCATCTCGGCCTGACCGTCGGCGTGTTCCTGGTGGGCCAGTTCCTGGAGGGCAACGTCGTCTCGCCGAAGCTCGTGGGCGATTCGACCGGGCTGCACCCCGTCTGGCTGATGTTCGCGCTGCTGGCCTTCGGCACGCTGTTCGGCTTCGTCGGGCTGCTGCTCGCCGTACCGATCGCGGCCTCGATCGGCGTGCTCGTGCGGTTCGCCCTGGCCCGGTATCTCGAAAGCCGCCTCTATCACGCCGGACAACCGGTCCTGATTGAGCATAACGTCGAGCATGGCGCAGCCTTGACCTCCGCGGGCGCGGGATGATGCTGGACGCCGCAATCCTGGACGACGCATGCGCGAGAATGCACCACCGCGGCAGCTGGCCTTCGACCTGCCGCTCGATCCCCGGTACGGGCGCGAGGACTTCCTCGTGGGACCGGCCAACGAGGCCGCCTACACGCTGATCGAGGCGTGGCCGGACTGGCCCGACAGCGTGCTGGTGCTGACGGGGCCGCCCGGCAGCGGCAAGAGCCACTTGGCGGCGATCTGGGCTGAGCGCGCCCATGCCTGGACCATCCCGGCCTCCGAAGTCGGCGCCGACGCGGTCCAGCACCTCGTCTCGAACGGCGCGCTGGTCATCGAGGACGTTGACCGGGCCGAGAATCGCGACGAGGCGGCCCTGTTTCACCTGCTCAACCGCGCGCGGGAGCGGGCCTGCCCGGTGCTGCTGACCAGCGCCACCGGGATCGACGCCCTCGGTCTCGCCACGCCCGATCTGCGTTCGCGGCTGCGGCTCGCCCCGCGCATCGCCATTGAGGCGCCGGACGACGCCCTCCTGCGCGCCGTCCTGGTCAAGCTGTTCGTCGACCGGCAGCTCGTTGTCGATCTCGGCGTCATCGATTCGCTGGCGCTGCGGATCGACCGGTCCCTGGGCCGCGCCCGCGACGTGGTCGCCGAGTTGGACCGCGACGCCCTCGGCCGCGGGCGCCGCATCAGCCGGCCGCTCGCCCTGGCGGTGCTGCGGCGCATGGGCCTGGACGACGAGTCCGATCCGCATGGCTGAGCGCGGAATGCGGCTCCCGTCACGAAACTGTCGTGATGGCCGCCGGTCTTGAGTGATACAGGCTCCGCCACCTTGCGGAGCCACGGGAAGAGACAGGAACCGGGGATGGAATCGACGCAGAAGCCCATGGATCGCGACGCTGCCGACGAGGCAGCGGAGCCCCGTCGGCGCTCGGCGGCCAGTCCGACAGCGCGGCGCGCCCCCGCGGTCAAGCGTGCCGCGGCCGAGCTCGCCAGCGGCGCGGCGGATCCCGCGGGCCCCGTCCCGGATGCCAACGACGAGTGGCCGGCGGCGGCCTCCCCGTCGGAGCTGGCGACGGGCGCGGCGCGGGAGTCGGTGGTCGAGGCCGGGCGCTCGCTGCGCCATTCGCCGGAGCGGTTCGTGAACCGGGAGCTGTCCTGGCTCCAGTTCAACCGTCGCGTTCTGGAGGAGGCGTCCAATCCGAACCATCCGCTCCTGGAGCGGCTGCGCTTCCTCTCCATCTCCGCCAACAACCTCGACGAGTTCTTCATGGTCCGCGTGGCCGGCCTGATCGATCAGGTGCGGGCTGGCCTGACGGTCCCGTCGCAGGACGGCCTGTCGCCCTCCGAGCAACTCCTGCGCATCGGCGCCGAGGTCTCGCGGCTGGCCGCCGACCAGCAGGCCCGCTGGCGTGAGCTGCGCGAGGAACTGCACGCCGCCGATATCGCCATCGTCGAGCCTGCCTCGCTCACCGCGGAGCAGGCGGCGTGGCTGGAGGAATACTTCCTCAACCACGTCTTCCCGGTGCTGACGCCCCTCGCGATCGATCCGGCCCACCCGTTCCCCTTCATCCCGAACCTCGGAACGACCATCGCGCTGATGCTGGTGCGGCCGAAGGACGGCAGGGTTTTGCGTGCCCTGATCCGTCTGCCCGGGGTCATCGACAGGTACGTGCGCCTGCCGGTGAGCGACAGCGACACCGCCGCGCGGCTGATCCCGATCGAGCAGGTGATCGGGATGTTCACGGGGCGGCTGTTCCCGGGCTACCTCGTCAAGGGCAGCGGCGCCTTCCGCGTCGTGCGCGACTCCGACCTCGAGATTGAGGAGGAGGCCGAGGATCTGGTCCTCCACTTCGAGACCGCCCTCAAGCAGCGGCGCCGCGGCGTCGTGATCCGCCTCGAGGTCGAGTCCGGCATGTCGGAGGACCTGCGCAGCTTCGTGGCGGACGAGCTCGAGATCTCGTCGGACGCGATCTTCCTGGTGGAGGGGATGCTCGCGCTCAACGAGCTGTCCCAGGTGGTCGGGATCGATCGGCCGGACCTGAAGTTCAAGCCCTACAATCCGCGCTTCCCGGAGCGGATCCGCGAGAGCGGCGGCGACGTGTTCGCGGCGATCCGGCAGAAGGACTTCATCGTCCACCACCCCTACGAGTCGTTCGATTCGGTGGTGCAGTTCCTGGCCCAGGCCGCCCGAGACCCGAACGTCGTGGCGATCAAGCAGACGCTGTACCGGACATCGTCGAACTCGCCGATCGTCGCGGCCCTCGCCGAGGCGGCGGAACTCGGCAAGTCGGTCACGGCCCTCGTGGAGCTGAAGGCCCGCTTCGACGAGGAAGCGAATATCCGCTGGGCGCGCAACCTCGAGAAGGCAGGCGCGCAGGTGGTGTTCGGCTTCGTCGAGCTGAAGACCCACGCCAAGCTGTCGCTGGTGGTTCGGCGCGAGGGCGAGAAGCTCGTCACCTACTGCCACGTCGGCACCGGCAACTATCACCCGATCACGGCCCGCATCTACACGGACCTGTCGTTCTTCACCGCGGACCCGGCGATCGCCCGGGACGTGTCGCGGATCTTCAACTTCATCACGGGCTACGCCGAGCCCGCGGAGCTGGAGCGGATGGCCGTCTCGCCGCTGACGGCGAAGAACAAGCTGCTCGAGCACATCGAGGCCGAGGTGGCCCATGCCAGGGCCGGACGCCCGGCGGCGATCTGGATCAAGTGCAACTCGCTGGTCGACGGCCAGATCATCGACGCCCTGTACGACGCCTCGGGAGCCGGCGTTCAGATCGACTGCGTGGTGCGCGGCATCTGCTGCCTCCGGCCCGGAATCCCCGGCCTGTCGGAGACGATCCGGGTGAAGTCGATCGTCGGGCGCTTCCTGGAGCACGGCCGGATCTACGCGTTCGGCAACGGCGTCGGGCTGCCCCACCCCAAGGCGACGGTCTACATCTCGTCGGCCGACCTGATGAGCCGGAACCTCGACAGACGCGTCGAGGCGCTGCTGCCGATCACCAACGCCACGGTGCATCAGCAGGTGCTCGATCAGATCATGCTGGCCAACCTCTTGGACAACCGCCAGAGCTGGCGGCTGCTGGCTTCCGGGGGCTGCGAGCGGATCCAGCCTGCGGAGGGCGAGGAGCCGTTCAACGCGCACAAGTACTTCATGACCAACCCGAGCCTCTCGGGCCGCGGCAAGGCCTCGAAGAAGTCGAGTCCGCGGGCCCTGAGCCGGCGGGCGCAGCGCGGCTGAACGGCCGGCCTGTGCACAACAGGCTCAAGAGGTTTCGCAGGACCGCGGTGCGGTTCTGCGCGAAGAACTTGCGCGCGATCCAAGATCTGCGCAAACGAAGGGCCCGGCCGCCGACGCAGAGGCGCACGATGTCCGCGTCGCCGACCGGGATACCTGTGCGGCGACCGGCACATGACATGACCGATCCGGACCCGGCCTCGATTGGACCGCCATCGACTGCGGCTCTAGATTGCACCGACGGTGCGCAAGTCGGGCCCGTCGCGCTCGAGCAAGGACACGGACGTTTGGGCAGCCCTCGCGCCAATCTCATCCTCGCCCATTCCGCGGACCCGACCGTGGAGGCGGCGCGATCCCCGATCGCCATCATCGATATCGGGTCCAACTCGGTCCGCCTCGTCGCCTATGACGGTCTGTCCCGGGCGCCGACCCCGCTCTACAACGAGAAGGTCCTCTGCGGACTGGGCCGCAATGTCCTCACCACGGGGCGGCTGAACGAGGAGGCGGTGGCCCGGGCACTCGCCGCCTTGGCCCGGTTCCGGGTGCTGTGCGAGACCATGCGGGTGGGCCGGGTCTTCGTTTTGGCGACCGCGGCGGCCCGCGACGCCGCGAACGGGCCGGACTTCCTGCGCGCCGCCGAGGCGGCCTGCGGACAGGAGATCCAGCTTCTCTCCGGGCGGCGCGAGGCGGAGCTGTCGGCGCTGGGCGTGATCTCGGGCTTCCACGCGCCGGATGGCGTCGTCGGCGATCTCGGCGGCGGATCGCTCGAGCTCGTGGACGTGCGCGGGAGCATCGTCGGCCAGGGCGTGACCATGCCGCTCGGCGGCCTCGCCCTGCAGGATCTCTCTGGCGGCTCGGTGAAGAAGGCCGCCAAGATCGTGCGTGAGCACATGCGCAAGGCGGCTCCGCAACTGGAGACCCTGCGCGGCCGGACCTTTTACGCGGTCGGCGGCACGTGGCGGGCGCTCGCGCGGCTCCATCAGGCTGCCCGCGGCTATCCCGTCCACGTGATGCATGGCTACACCGTGGAGCCCACCGACGAGCTGACCTTCCTCCAGATCGTCGAGCAGACCGACGTGTCGCTGCTCCAGGACGTCGATGCCATCTCGGAGGCCCGGCGCCCCCTTCTCGCGTACGGCGCCGCGGTGCTGGAGGAGATCATCCGGGTCGGGCGACCGCGCGAGCTGGCAATCTCGGCCTCGGGCGTGCGCGAAGGCCTGCTGTTCGAGCAGCTCGACCGCGATGTCCGCCTGATCGATCCGCTGCTCGCCTCGGCGGCGGAGTTCAATGCCCTGCGCGCCCGCTCCCCGCGCCACGGGGAGGAGCTGATCGCCTGGACGGATCGCTTCGTGGAGACGCTGGACGGGCACGAGACCGCCGACGAGCGCCGCCTGCGCCACGCGGGCTGCCTGCTCTCGGACGTGGGCTGGCGCGCCCATCCGGACTATCGCGACGAGCAGAGCATCGCGGCGATCCAGAACGCAGCCTTCGTGGGCGTCGACCATCCGGGGCGGGCCTATCTCGCCCTGGCGGTCTCGCTCCGGCATACCGGCCTCGCCCTCGAGAAGGCCAACCCGATCCTGCGCAGCGTGGCGGGAACGCGCTTGTTCGAGCGGGCGCGCCTCCTCGGTGCCCTGTTGCGCGTCGCCTACCCGATCTCGGCCGGGATGGGGGGAGCCCTGGGTCGGGCGCCCCTCACCGTCGTGGACGGGCGCGTGACCTTGCGGCTGTCCCGCGACTGGGAGGCCCTGAGCGGCGACCGCCTGCTGAACCGCATCCGCGGTCTCGGCCGTATCGTCGGCCTGGAAGGACGAATCGAGATCGTCTGAGCGGCCCGGTCCCCTCGCTCAACGCCGGAGGCGACCGCGCCGCCTCACCTGTATGTCGGATGCGCGTGGCTCGATTGCCCCTCCCGGACGGTGCTGGCCTGCTGCCGCGCCGTCATCTGCGGGCTGCCGCAGCGGAGCCGGGGTTCCGGCTACGCAGATGCAACGAGCATTTGCCCCGGGGCGGCTCCGGCGCGCGATCGGGATTCGCGCTGCCCCTGACGGAACCCCTCAGGCGGCGCGATCGGCGAAGATCGCCTTCTTGACCACGGCGTGGACGCCCCAGTTGCCGTCCACCACCTGGGTGATCCCGAAATCGACCGCCACCGACATCAGCGAGATCGCCTCGTCCTCGGTCAGCCCCTTCGCGTGCATCAGGAACTGGCGCATCTTCCGGAAGGCGTCGCGCATGGCGAGGTCGACGGAGGATTTCTGGAAGATCGCGGTCTGCGCGTCCGGACCGAGGTCGCGCAGGTAGTTCGGGTAGCTGAAGCCGGACAGCACCCAATCCTCGCGCGTCTCGATCATCGGGAAGTCGAGGGCCTCCAGCGGCGTGCCGGGGAGATCGGCCTTCTTGTGCAGGATGAACTGGAAGGTGCCGGTGAGCGAGCACTCGATCGCGGTGCCGCACAATTCGGAATCGCCCTGGCTGGCATGGGGATCGCCCACCGAGAACAGGGCGCCCGGGACCGCCACCGGGTAGTACAGGGTCGCGCCCTTCCCGATCCGCCAGTTGTCGATGTTGCCGCCGGTGTAGCTCGGTGGAATCGAGTTGACCCGGTCGGCCTCCGCGGGCGCCACGCCCATCGTGCCAAAATGCGGGCGGATCGGCACCCGGATGCCCTTGAGCACCTCGAAGGTCTTCTGCGTCTTCGTGTGGTCCACCGGCAGGCCGGGATAGTCGATGGTCGGGTGGTCGACGCCGAACGGGTCGGTCACGCCGGGCCAGCGGAAGCTGTAGACCGCCCGGGCCCAGTCACGCTCGCCGGTGGCGTCGACCTCGTAGATCGTCACGACCTCCCGCGGCTTATCGCCGGTGATCAGGTCGTTGTAGTGGTAGCCCCACCAGGCGGCCGCGTTGCTGCCGAAGGTCAGCCCCTTGTACTTGGGATTGGCGCAGGGGCGGGGGGCCACGTCGAGAATTCGGACCTCCAGAACGTCCCCTGGCTCGGCACCGCGGATCGCCACGGGGCCGGTGCAGATATGCACCCCGAGGCCGCCGCCGGGGCCGACCTTGGCGTCGAGGGCGCCCGCGCCCCGGGGCGAGACGCCCATCTTGTCCTTCGTCCAGAGATAGACGCTCTCGGCGCCGGGATCGCCCTGGATCATGCGCTCGGCGTCGTCGCTGGCTTGGTGGGTCAGAGTCTCGATGGTGACGTAGTCGCCCGAGCCGATCTCGACCTGCGGCGTGAGGCTCCGGCTGAAGAAGCCCCAGTGCACGGTCTCGGCGTTGGCCGGCAGGTGGTAATGCGCGGTCGCGGCGATCTTGGCTCCACTCGCCTGGGCGAGGGCGGGGCTCACGAGCGACGGTCCGGCCGCCGCGAAGGCCGCGGCCGCCGCGCCGGTCGCCACGAAGCTGCTCTTCAGGAAGGCGCGCCGCTCCGGCTCCAGGTCCCGCCGCAGGCCGCGGCGATGCGCCTCGAAGGCGTGGCAGTTCGGATCATCGCCCTGGCACATGGTGTCGACTTCCGTGGCTCGCCTTCCCCCGAAAACGGCCAAGCAAATCGACGGCCACTCTCGCGGCCGTCGCGGGGCGGCCTCACTCGGAGATCATCCCGAGCCCGGCCTCCTCGGGCTTCGGCGCGGGCGCCTCGTCCGCCTGCGCCTCGACGACGGCGGCGGCCGTGACGTTGACGATGCCGCGCGCGGTCACCGAGGGCGTCAGGATGTGGGCGGGCTTGGCCGGGCCGATCAGCAGGGGGCCGACCGGCAGGGCATCCGCCAGCACCTTGGCGAACTGGAAGGCGATGTTGGCCGCGTCGAGATTCGGGAAGATCAGGACGTTGGCCGCCCCCTTCAGCCGCGACCCGGGCAGCACCCGCTCCCGGACCATCTCGTTGAGGGCCGAATCCGCCTGCATCTCGCCGTCGACCTGAAGCTCCGGATCGCGCCGCTGCAGGAGCGCGAGGGCCTCGCGCATCTTCATGGCGGACGGCGAATCCGACTGTCCGAAATCCGAGTGGCTCAGGAGCGCGATCTTGGGCGTCATCCCGAAGCGGCTGACGTGGCTTGCGCAGGCCTGCGCCACGTCAGCGATCTCCTCGGCGGTCGGATTCTGGCGGACATGGGTATCGGCCAGGAAGTAGGCGCCGTTGTGAGTCACCACGAGGCTCATCGCGGCGCATTGTTCCACACCGGGCGCGAGCCCGATCACGTCACGGATGATGCGCAGGCGCGTCTCGAACCGGCCCTCGAGGCCGCAGATGAGCGCGTCGGCCTCACCGCGGCGGACCGCGATGGCGCCGATGACGGTGCTGTTGGTGCGCACCAGCGTGCGCGCCGCGTCGGGCGTGATGCCCCGGCGGCCCGCCACCTCCAGATAGGTCTGAACGTAGGCGCGGTAGCGGGGATCGTCCTCGGGATCGATCAGCTCGAAGTCGCGGCCGTGCTCGATCGACAGGCCGAAGCGCTTGAGCCGGGTCTCGACGACCCGCGGCCGGCCGACCAGGATCGGGAAGGCGACCTTGTCCTCGACGATCGCCTGGACCGCGCGCAGCACGCGCTCGTCCTCGCCCTCGGCGTAGATCACCCGCTTGGGCTCGGCCTTCGCCTTCGAGAACAGCGGCTTCATGATGAGGCCGGATCGATGCACGAACCGGTCGAGGCTGTCGGCGTAGGCCTCGAAATCCGCGAGCGGCCGGCCGGCGACGCCCGAATCCATCGCGGCCTTGGCCACCGCGGGGGCGATGCGCAGGATCAGGCGCGGGTCGAAGGGGCTCGGGATCAGCGATTTCGGACCGAACGGGCGGGCCTCGCCGCCATAGGCGCGGGCGACCACGTCCGAGGTGGTCTCGTGCGCCAGGCCCGCGATCGCCTTGACGGCAGCCTTCTTCATCTCCTCGTTGATCTTGTGGGCGCCGACATCGAGCGCGCCGCGGAAGATGTAGGGGAAGCACAGGACGTTATTGACCTGGTTCGGGAAGTCCGACCGGCCGGTGCAGATCATCGCGTCCGGCCGCTCCTTCTCGGCCAGATCCGGCATGATCTCCGGATAGGGGTTGGCGAGCGCCATGATCAGCGGCTTCTCGGCCATCTCCTTCAGGTATTCAGGCTTCAGCACGCCGCCGGCCGAGAGGCCGATGAACACGTCGGCGCCCGGAATGACCTCGGCCAGCGTCCGCTTGTCGGTGTCCTGGGCGTAGACGTCCTTCCACCGATCCATCAGCTCGGCGCGGCCCTTGTAGACGACGCCCTTAATGTCGGTAACCGTGATGTTCTCGCGGGTGGCGCCGAGGGATACGAGCAGGTTGAGGCACGCCAGGGCCGCCGCGCCGGCACCGGACGTCACGATCCGGACGTCGGACAGGTTCTTGCCGGCGAGCTCCAGGCCGTTGAGGACGGCGGCCGCCACGATGATCGCGGTGCCGTGCTGGTCGTCGTGGAAGACCGGGATGTTCATCCGGGCCCGGCACTGCTCCTCGACCTCGAAGCACTCGGGGGCCTTGATGTCCTCGAGGTTGATGCCGCCGAACGTCGGCTCCAGGGCGCAGACCACGTCCACGAGCTTGGACACGTCCTTCTGGTCGACCTCGATGTCGAACACGTCGATGCCGGCGAATTTCTTGAACAGGACGGCCTTGCCCTCCATCACGGGCTTCGAGGCCAGCGGGCCGATATCGCCCAGGCCCAGCACGGCCGTGCCGTTGGAGAGCACCGCCACGAGGTTCTGGCGGATGGTGAGGGTCGCGGCCTCCTGGGGATCGTCGTGGATCGCCATGCAGGCGGCGGCGACGCCGGGCGAGTAGGCCAGCGCGAGGTCGCGCTGGTTGCCCAGCGGCTTGGTGGCCTGGATCTCCAGCTTTCCCGGCTTGGGCAGGCGGTGGTAGACGAGCGCCCCGGCCTTGAGGTCCTCGGACATGTTATCGGCCATCGCCCACGCTCCCGCTCACCTGCTTTCCCGAGGACGACGCGATCGCGCATCGCACCGGTTTGCGTCTTGATCGGTCTGTTGCACCGGCTGCGCAGGGGGCGCAACCCGCATAACGAGACCCGCGTCCACCTCGCCAAGCTGGCGAAGCGGTACGGGTTTTCCATAGGCGCTTACTCGTACGGGCGTCCCAAGGTGCGCTTTGCCGAGAGCGGGCGGCGGCTGACGATCGGCCGCTATTGTTCCATCGCAGACAAAGTCGAGATCCTGCTCGGTGGCGACCATCGCCTCGACTGGGCGTCTACCTATCCCTTCGCGGCGATGCGCGGCCTGTTCCCGGACGCGCGGGCACCGGAGGATTATCACGCCTCCCGGGGCGACGTGGTCATCGGGCACGATGTCTGGCTGGGATCCGGCTGCATGATCCTCTCCGGGGTCACGATCGGGCCGGGTGCGGTCGTCGCCGCCCGGGCGGTGGTGACCCGCGACGTGCCGGCCTACGCGGTGGTGGCGGGCAACCCGGCCCGGGTGGTGCGGCACCGCTTCGACGAGGCCACCGCGAAGGCGCTGGAAGCCGCCGCCTGGTGGGACCGGCCCCACGAGGTCGTGACGCGCCTCGTGCCGCTCCTGCAGAGCGGCCGGGTCGCGGACCTGCTCGCGGCGTTGCGCACGGGCGCGGATTCCCGTACCGGCGGGGCCGAGTCTCCGCATGATGCCCACAGGGCACACCACGAACCCGACCCGAGAACCGGACAATGACCGACACGCCTCCCGACCGCCTCGCCTCCAACCCGAACAGCCCGTTCTACGACGAGAAACTGCTGGAGCGCGGCGTCGGCGTGCGGTTCAAGGGCGTCGAGAAGACCAACGTCGAGGAGTACTGCGTCAGCGAGGGCTGGGTGCGTCTCTCGGCCGGGAAGACTCTCGACCGCGCCGGAAACCCGATGACCGTCAAGCTGAAGGGCGCCGTGGAGCCCTATTTCCGCGAGCCCGCGGCGGACGTCTGATCGGCCCTCGCGAGGGCCGCCTCGAAGTTCCGAACGGCATCCCGGACGAGCCTTCCGATCTGTTCGGGAGCGCGCGGCCCGTCGATGACGAGGCTTGTGAGGATGTCGGCGCGGCGGGCACGTTGCTTCGCGGTGCGTGCGTGGTTCGACAGCCGCAGGTGCCAGGCGCATTCGGCGCGGCGGAGGTACAGGCTGTCGCCGCGCTCGTTCCGGGCCACGATGGAGAAGCCGTGCTCCTCCAGCAGCCGCGCTGCCTGGGCGAGGGACGCCAGCGGCGGAAGCGCCCTGTCGGCGCTCACGGCCCGGCGGGCTCGATCGTGCCCAAACGCTTCCGCCCGAGCGCGCGGGCCTTCAGCAACAGGGCCGGTCGCTCGATCCCGTACCACGACAGGGCCGCCACCGGCAGCGTCAGGCCGAGGGCCGGGATCAGGAGGGCCGGGCCGGAAACGTCCGGCCAGAGCGCGTGCAGGCTCTGCTGGACGGGCCAGCCGTAGAGATAGATCCCGTAGGAGAGGTCGGCGGGCGGATCGAACACTCTGTGCGCCAGCGGGCCGAGGGCGAGCCAGACCGCGCCGTAAGCCTCCGCGAGGAACAGGAGAGCCGGGTAGGCCGGCGTCCGCGCGAGGACGACGGCGCCGAAGGTCAGGCAGGCGAGGGCGGCGGCCGAGACGCGTAGCTGCGCGCGCCAGAGATACAGGCACGCGCCGGCGGCGAAGATCATCGGCAGGCGCAGGGCGGTCTCCACGCCCTTCGGCAGATCCGAACCGCGCAGGCCGCTGGCCACCGAGAGGGCCAGCGCCAGTCCCGCCACGATCAGGAGCGCCGGCCAGCGCCGCCGGAGCAGTCCGCACAGGGCGGCGACCACAACCCCCAGGTAGCACAGCACCTCGTATTTGAGGGTCCAGACCGTGCCGAGGGGCGCCCGGTACGGGTTGGCTTCGAAGAGCCCGGGGAGGGCGGCGTTGCTCTTGAAGGTCGTCAGCGTCCCGCGGATGAACGACCACACGGCCGGCTCACGCAGATACTCGGACACGGGCAGGCGGGTCAGCGCGGCGCCCAGCCCCAGCGAAACCACGGTCGTCGCGGCGAGCAAGCCGGGCAGGATCCGCAGGGTCCGGGCGAGGACGTAGTCGCGCAGCCCGCGGCGGTCGCAACTCATGGTGACCAGGAAGCCCGACACGGCGAAGAAGCCGTTCACCGCGTGCTCACCGAGGGTGTAGCCGGTGAGCCGGGCCAGGGGCTCATCCCCGGCAGCGCCGGTGGCGACGCTGAAGGCGTGGGACACGACCACCGCGAGCGCCAGGGCGAGCCGCAGGCCGGTGAAGCCGTTGCGCCGCGCGTCGAGCGCGGTCGCAATTGTCGGCGCACTCATCGGCTCAGACCCTCGCGGGCCAGAGCCGTGCGCCCCAACAGGAACGCGAGAGCCCCGGTGGCGGAGCCGCCGTAGCGCTCCAGCCCGGCCCGGCGCAGGACGACGGCGGACAGGAGCGCTTTGGGCAGGTTGGTCATCAGGTCGGCGAAGCTCGGAGCGCGCAAGCCGTATTTGCGGCTGACATAGGCTCGTGACCACGCCTGGTGCCAGCGTGAGCGGAAGACCCGCCCGGGCTCCGGCGCCGACGAACGGCCGCGGCCGTGCAGTGCCTCGGCGCCGTGGACGTGGATCAGGGCGCGGCCGGAATCCGCCACGCGCCGGCAGAGGTCGTCATCCTCGTAGAACAGGAAGATGTTCTCGTCGAAGCCGCCGAGTTCGATGAACAGGGCGCGGGGCATCATCAGGCAGGCCCCGGAGAGGAACGGTGCGCAGGCATCGCCCTCAGGCAGCGCGCGGCGGCCACCGGGATTGGTCAGATAGGGCGCCAGCAGCGACCGCGCCTGGAAGAAGAAGCGGCCGTCCGGCTCGACGAGGCGGGGCGCGAACAGTCCGGCCTCCGGCCAGGAGCGGGCCGCGTCGCGCAGGGCATCCACGGCGCCGGCGCGCAGGACAACGTCCGGGTTGACGATGAGCACGTGCTCCGCCGTCTCCGCGGCGCGGATGCCCTGGTTGTTGGCGCGGCCGTAGCCCTCGTTGCGGACGTTGCGAATGACCTGCGCGCCGGCGGCCTCCGCGACCGCCGCGGAGGCGTCCCGGCTGGCATTGTCCACGACGATCACCGGCACGCCCTGGCCGGCGAGCGCCCCGATACAGGCGGCGAGCACGTCGGCGCTGTCATGGGCGACCACGACGGCGACGACCATCGCGACGGAGCCCGCCACCGCGCGGCGGATCTAACCGGGCCTCAGGCCTTCTTCTCGGGCAGGTTGAGCCGGATATGCAGCTCGCGCAGCTGCTTCGGGGTTGCCTCGGCGGGTGCGCCCATCATCAGGTCTTCGGCGCGCTGGTTCATCGGGAACAGCACCACCTCGCGAATGTTCGGCTCGTCGCACAGGAGCATGACGATCCGGTCGACACCCGGCGCGATGCCGCCGTGCGGCGGGGCGCCCATGCGCAGGGCGTTCAGCATGCCGCCGAACTTCTGTTCGAGCACCTCGCTGCCGTAGCCCGCGATGGCGAAGGCCTTCTCCATCACATCGGGTCGATGGTTCCGGATTGCGCCGGAGGACAGCTCGATGCCGTTGCAGACGATGTCGTACTGGAACGCCTTGATGCCGAGGATCTTCCGGGTGTTGGCACCGCTCTCGTCCTCGGCGGCCAGCGCATCGAGATCGAGATTGAGGAACTCCTCACGGTCGATGTTCGGCATCGAGAACGGGTTGTGGGAGAAGTCGATCCGCTTCTCCTCATCGCTCCACTCGTACATCGGGAAGTCGGTGATCCAGCAGAACGCGTACTGGTCCTTGTCGCACAGGCCCAGCTCGTCGCCGATGCGGATGCGGGCCTTGCCGGCCAGTCCGGCCGCCTTAACCTCGGCGCCGGCAGAGAAGAACACCGCGTCGCCGGCCTTCGCGCCCACGCGCTCCGCGATGAGCGCCTGAACCTCGGCCGGGATGAACTTGGCGATCGGCCCCTTGCCGGCGAGACCGCCGTTCTCCGCCTCGAACACGATGTAACCGAGGCCCGGCGCCCCCTCTGAGCGGGCCCAGTCGTTCAGCCGGTCGAAGAACGAGCGCGACTGTGCCGCAGCCCCGGTCGCCGGGATCGCCCGGACCACGCCGCCCGAGGCGATGACCCCCTTGAACGCCTTGAAGGCCACGTCCTCGCGGCCGAACAGGTCGGTGACGTCGGCGATGATCAGGGGGTTGCGCAGGTCCGGCTTGTCGACACCGTATTTCAACATCGACTCCGCGAAGGTGATCCGCGGGAACTCCCGGGTGACGCGCCTGCCATTGGCGAACTCGTCGAACACCCCGCGCAGGACCGGCTCCACCGCCTGGAACACGTCCTCCTGGGTGACGAAGCTCATCTCGATGTCGAGCTGGTAGAACTCGCCGGGGCTCCGGTCCGCCCGGGCGTCCTCGTCGCGGAAGCAGGGCGCGATCTGGAAGTAGCGGTCGAAGCCCGCGATCATCGTCAGCTGCTTGAACTGCTGCGGCGCCTGCGGGAGGGCGTAGAATCTGCCGGAATGCACCCGCGACGGCACGAGGTAGTCGCGCGCACCCTCCGGCGAGGAGGCCGTCAGGATCGGGGTCTGGAACTCGAAGAAGCCGCCCTCGCGCATCCGCCGCCGCAGCGAGTCGATGATCGCGCCGCGCTTCATGATATTGGCGTGGAGCTTCTCCCGACGCAGGTCGAGGAAGCGGTACCGGAGGCGCGTTTCCTCAGGGTATTCCAGGTCCCCGAAGACCGGCAGCGGCAGCTCGCCCGCCGGGCCCAGCACTTCCAGATCGTCGATGTACACCTCGACTGCGCCGGTCGGCAGCTCGGCATTCTCGGTGCCGGCCGGCCGCGTGCGGACGCGGCCGTCGATCCGCACCACCCACTCCGAGCGCCCGGCCTCGGCGGCCTTGAAGGCCGGTGAGTCGGAATCGACCACGCATTGCGTCAGGCCGTAATGATCGCGGAGATCGATGAAGAGCACGCCGCCATGGTCGCGGATGCGATGGCACCAGCCGGAGAGGCGGACGCTCTGCCCGACGTCGGACGGGCGGAGCGCCCCGCAGGTGTGGGAACGGTAACGGTGCATGACGGGCTTCTTCTGACGGAAGGCCGGCACCATTCACGCGGTGCCCCCCAAGTCAAGCGCGGGCGGCGCCCCGAGGCCCCGAAAGGCGGGCGTTTCCCGTGTTCCGGACTACCGGACGGCCCGTTCGATACCCATATGATGTCTATGAAGCAGAACGCTTTTTTCCCTCCAGCCGTGTCCCGTGATCCGCCATCGGAGACCAACCTCGGCGCGTGGCGGACGCTGCCCCTCGACGGCCATTTCGACCTCGTCTACGAGGACGCGGCCGGCGCCTGGAGCAACCGGTCCCTGGCGGCGCGCGAACTGAAGCTGGGCCCCGGTCGGACGCTGCTCGGCGGAATCGACGCCCGGCGGGGCGGCTATCGAGGCTTCCGGGTCGATCGGATCCGCCGACTTGTCGATGGCGCCACCGGCGAGCGTGTCGAGACCGGTATCCTGGATCGTCTGCTCGCGCGGGCTGAATCCCAGCGTCGCGCCGACGCTGTACGGATCCGCCGACAGGCCCTCGCGCGCCGCAAGGCCGTCCTCGCCGGGTCGGCGGATGCAGTTTCGTGACAGGGGACGTGGGAAAGATGGGGAGCTTTGCGGCGGTGCCTCCCCATGTTCGCGGCGGTTGCGTATAGCCGGGATATGGATCTGATCACTTCCACCGCCGCGTTGCGCGACGTCTGCGTGCGCCTTGCCGAGCAGCCCTTCGTGACTGTCGACACGGAGTTCATGCGCGAGACGACGTATTACCCGAAGCTCTGTCTGATCCAGATGGCGGCTCCGGATGGGACCGCCGCGCTGGTCGACCCCCTGGCTCCGGGGATCGATCTCCAGCCGTTTATCGATCTGATGGCGGATGAGCGGACCGTTAAGGTGTTCCACTCGGCCCGCCAGGATCTCGAGATCATCTGGCTGATGGGCGGGATCCTGCCGCACCCGTTCTTCGACACACAAGTCGCCGCCATGGTGTGCGGCTACGGCGATTCCGTCTCGTACGAGCAGCTCGTCAACGACGTCGCCAAGGCGAAGATCGACAAGTCGTCGCGGTTCACCGACTGGTCCCGGCGGCCGCTCTCCGAGGCGCAGCTCAGCTACGCGCTTTCGGATGTGACCCACCTGGTCAAGGTCTACGAAGTCCTGGTGGCCGAGCTGCTGCGCACCGACCGCGGCGCTTGGCTGGACGAGGAGATGGCGGTTCTGACCTCGCCGGAAACCTACCGTGCCGACCCCGCGCAGGCCTGGCGGCGGCTGTCCGGCCGGATGCGCAAGCCCCGCGAGATCGCCGTTCTGATGGAGGTCGCCGCCTGGCGCGAGGCCGAGGCCCAGGCGCGCAATGTGCCCCGCGGCCGTGTTTTGAAGGACGAGGCGGTGATCGACGTGGCCTCCGCGGCCCCGCGCAACGCCGAAGCCCTCGGCCGGCTGCGCACGATCCCGGCCGGCTTCGAGCGCTCCCGGACCGGAGCCGACATCATGGCGGCGGTGGAGCGGGGCCTGAACCGCGACACGAGCGACATCCGCCTGCCGGAGCGGATCCGTCGGAGCGGCGGCAACGGCGCGATCGTCGAGCTCCTGAAAGTCCTATTGAAGGCGGTCTGTGAGGCCGAGGGCGTCGCGCCCAAGATCATCGGCACCGTGGACGACCTTGAGGCGCTCGCGGACGACGACGCTGCCGAGGTGCCGGCTCTTCAAGGCTGGCGGCGGTCGCTCTTCGGCGAGAAGGCGTTGGCGCTCAAGCAGGGCCGTGTAGCGCTCTCGGTCGTGGCAGGTCGCATCGTCGTGCGGGAACTCCAGGGCATTTCGCCCGGTGAGGTACCCGATGAAGCACCCGGTGCCGGACGCGACGAGAACGGCTGATCCGGCACCACCCGCGGGACGGCAAACCGTCCTTGCCGGCGTGACACACAGGCGGACCGGGATTAAACGGCAATAGGCTTGCCGATAAGTCCCATCGTGCGTCGCGTGAATGTTTGAGCCGAATGAAGTCTTGAAGACCCTGACCGGTCGCGGGCTGGTCTCGGCGGAAGGCTGTGGATCCGCGCGCGTTCGTTATCGCGTGGTCGTCGAGCGTCGGGAAGGCGGGGTCGTCGCCTACGGCAACCTCTACGGCAGCCATGTGAGCCTGCGGCCGATCTGGCTCGAACCAGACGCGCAACTCCGCCTCGCCAATGGGCGGCGGCTGAACATCTCGATCACCGATCTCGTCAACGACACGGCCGAGTTCGAAGGGATCGGGACGATCGGGGCCCTCTGATCCGGCGCTCCCACCGGCGCTGCCGACAGCCCGGGTTCGTCAGGCTGTACGTCTCACAAACCTCTCAACAGCCGCTCCGCTGGACGGGACGATTCGGCAAATTTCGCCCCGCAAACACCCCGAGCCTGCGAAAGATCCGGCACCGAGTAGTCTGCGGCGACTGGGCGCAGCCGTATCGGGCCTGCTCTGGTGGTGACGCCCGGGGTCCGGAGGGGTCGTTGCGCCGCGGGCGGATTTGCCCTCCCACGGCTCAGCTTCCTCGCGTCAGCGAGATGAACCAAGTCGCCACCGCATGAGCCGCTCCAGCAAAGCTCTCTGGATTGCAAGACCTGCATGAGAAGCCCCCACGTAGCCGCAGGATCTGCCACAAAGAACGCATCGGTCGTTGTGCGGCGCAAAATTAATTTTTGCGAAGCAATGACAACAGCCATGCTTCTGTCACCGGAAATGAAGCTTTCACCGTGAGCATCGCGAAGGCCAAGAGCGAGTTGACGGCGCTCAAAAATCTCTTAAGGTCGCCGCAAGCCTCGGTTTCGAGGGGGCCGCCTCAGGGATGGCGGCTCCTGGCTCGGAGATCTCTCGATCTCCTCAAGTCCGAAATGCCCGCTACCGAGGCGTCCATCCCTGTCGCAAACAGTCAGGTCGGGGTCTGAGCGACACCACTCTCTAGGTGCGCGCGAATACTCTCAAAGACTTGTCGGAGGAACCCATGAGAGCGGTACATCTCCTTGCGCTCGGTGCAGGTGTCGCGGCAGTCGCGGCGCCGGCCCTGGCCAACGAAAGCGTGATGAAGGGCATCGCCAACCCGGCGGAGCAGGTGCTCCAGACGGTTGATTACGCGAACACCCGTTATTCGAAGCTCGACCAGATCAATGCGTCGAACGTGAAGAACCTCCAGGTCGCCTGGACCTTCTCGACCGGCGTTCTGCGCGGCCACGAGGGCTCGCCGCTCGTCGTCGGCAACATGATGTACGTGCACACTCCGTTCCCGAACATCGTGTACGCCCTCGACCTCGACCACGAGGCGAAGATCGTCTGGAAGTACGAGCCGAAGCAGGATCCGTCCGTGATCCCGGTTATGTGCTGTGACACGGTCAACCGTGGTCTGGCCTACGCCGACGGCACCATCCTCCTGCACCAGGCCGACACCACCCTCGTGTCGCTCGACGCCAAGACCGGCAAGGTCAACTGGTCCGTCGTGAACGGCGACCCGAAGAAGGGCGAGACCAACACCGCCACGGTTCTGCCCGTGAAGGACAAGGTCATCGTTGGCATCTCGGGCGGCGAGTTCGGCGTGCAGTGCCACGTCACGGCCTACGACCTGAAGACCGGCAAGAAGGTGTGGCGCGGCTACTCCGAGGGCCCGGACGACCAGATGCTGGTCGACCCGGAGAAGACCACCTCGCTGGGCAAGCCCGTCGGCAAGGACTCCTCGCTGAAGACCTGGGAAGGCGATCAGTGGAAGACCGGCGGCGGCTGCACCTGGGGCTGGTTCTCGTACGACCCGAAGCTCGACCTGATGTACTACGGCTCGGGCAACCCCTCGACCTGGAACCCCAAGCAGCGTCCGGGCGACAACAAGTGGTCCATGACCATCTGGGCGCGTAACCCGGATACCGGCGTCGCCAAGTGGGTCTACCAGATGACCCCCCACGACGAGTGGGACTACGACGGCATCAACGAGATGATCCTCACGGATCAGAAGGTTGACGGCAAGGAGCAGCCGCTCCTGACCCACTTCGACCGCAACGGCTTCGGCTACACGCTGAACCGCGCGGACGGCAGCCTGCTCGTCGCCGAGAAGTTCGACCCGGCCGTCAACTGGGCGACCAAGGTCGACATGGACAAGGGCTCGAAGAACTACGGCCGGCCGCTGGTCGTGTCGAAGTACTCGACTGAGCAGAACGGTGAGGACACCAACTCCAAGGGCATCTGCCCGGCGGCGCTTGGTACCAAGGATCAGCAGCCTGCTGCCTTCTCGCCGAAGACCAACCTGTTCTACGTGCCCACTAACCACGTCTGCATGGACTACGAGCCGTTCCGGGTGACCTACACCCCGGGCCAGCCCTACGTCGGTGCGACCCTCTCGATGTACCCGGCTCCGAACTCGCACGGCGGCATGGGCAACTTCATCGCGTGGGATGGCGTCAACGGCAAGATCAAGTGGTCCAACGCCGAGCAGTTCTCGGTGTGGTCCGGTGCTCTGGCCACCGCCGGCGACGTGGTGTTCTACGGAACGCTTGAGGGTTACCTGAAGGCGGTCGACGACAAGAGCGGCAAGGAGCTGTTCAAGTTCAAGACCCCGTCGGGCATCATCGGCAACGTGATGACCTACCAGCACAAGGGCAAGCAGTACGTGGGCGTCCTGTCGGGCGTCGGCGGCTGGGCCGGCATCGGCCTCGCGGCCGGCCTGACCGACCCGAACGCCGGCCTCGGCGCGGTGGGTGGCTATGCGGCTCTGTCGCAGTACACCAACCTCGGTGGTCAGCTCACCGTCTTCGCTCTGCCGAACTAATCGGCCGCAGGTGCAAGAGTAAAATAGATGCCGGCGCGGGTTCCCGCGCCGGCATCCTTGTGATTAGACTTAGGCGCAAGAGGCTGCGGCTCGAAGGGAGACGAAAGGCCTCGCTCCAGGGAGACAGATGCGTTGCTCAACCTCAGCACGATCGTAACGCGGCCGGTTATCGCCGCCCTCGCCCTAGCCACCGTTTCCGCGGTGGCCGTACATGCTGAGGATGCCAAGCCTGCCGATCCCGCCCTCGCCAACTCGCTCAACGCGAATGACAAGACGGCCGAGCAGGACGAAAAGCTTTTGAAGAAAGACGCGGCCGTCAAGGTCGAGGACGGCAAGTATGTCGACGCCGAGGGTCACCCCACCTTCCGCGTGACGCAGGACGGCAAAAAGCTCGATTGGTATACCTACTCGGGTTACCGCCGCTATCATGCCGAGTGCCACGTCTGCCACGGCCCCGACGGCATGGGCTCCACCTACGCGCCCGCGCTGAAGGATTCGCTGAAGCACCTCTCCTACGAGGAGTTCATCGGCATCCTGGTCGGCGGCAAGCAGGACGTGAGCGCCGCTGAGCAGAAGGTCATGCCCGCCTTCGGCGACAACAAGAACGTCATGTGCTACTCGGACGACCTCTACGTCTACCTCAAGGCGCGTGCCGCCGGGGCGATCGGGCGTATCCGGCCTTCCGATCACGAGGACAAGCCCGAAACCGCCCGGAAGGCGGAGAAGGAATGCATGGGCGGCTGATGTCGTCCTTCGCACGGATTGCAGCGCTCTGCGCCCTGTCTCTGACAGTGGCGCAGGGTGCCCATGCTCAGCATGTGCCCGATATGGTCACCACGGACGTCCTGCGCGTCTGCGGGGATCCGGGCAACATGCCGTTCTCCGAGCGCAAGGAGGACGGCTTCGAGAACAAGATCGCGGCGATCATCGCCGACGAGTTGAAGGTGAAGGTCCGCTATTATTGGCTGACCCAGGGACCGGGCTTCGTCCGCAATACCCTCGGCACCGGCCTCTGCGACCTCATCATGGGGCAGGCCTTCGGCAGCGACCTCGTTCAGACCACCAATCCCTATTACCGTTCCGCCTATACGCTGGTCACCCGATCGGGGGAGTTCGACGGCATCGAGGCCCTTGACGACCCGCGCCTGAAGGGCAAGAGCGTCGGCGTGATCGCCGGTACGCCGCCCGTCAACCGGATGGGCGAGGTCGGGTTGGTGTCCTCCATGAAGGCCTACGCGCCTTACCAGCTCGACCCCTCGCGCAATTATCAGACCGTCGGAGCCGAGATCGTCGGGGCGCTCGCCGCCAAGGAGATCGATGCTGCTGTGCTCTGGGGACCTGCGGCCGGCTGGCTGGCGAAGCAATCCGGGACGGCCATGCGCGTCGTCCCGTTGCTCAGGGAGCCGCAGCGGCCGCCGATGGCCTACCGGATCGCCATGGGCGTTCGGATCGGCGAGAACGACTGGAAGCGGTCGCTCAACACCATTCTGCGCAAGCGGAAGGCGGATATCGATGCGGTTCTGCGCGCATTCGACGTGCCGCTCCTCGATGACGAGGAAAACAAGCTGGCAGAGCCGGGCGAACGCTGACGGACCCGGGACCGCGGAAGTCGGGGTGCTTCGTCATCCCGAAGACGGGCCGCTCAGGCCCGCGCGATACCGGTGCGATCCAGCTTTGCCAAGGCATCGGCGACGCGCTCGCCGCCGATAACGAGGTCCGGGGCGATTTCGGCCAGCGGAACCAGAACGAAAGCCCGCTCGCGGACGAAACGATGCGGAAGGACGAGGCGCGCGTCGTTCACGGCTGCGCCCTCGTAGGCCAGCACGTCGATATCGATCACCCGCGGACCCCAGCGTTCTTCGCGTACGCGACCGAGCTCGTGTTCGATCCGCAGGCATGTATCGAGCAGCCCGTGCGGTTCGAGTTCCGTCTCGACGGCGACCGCACCGTTGAGAAACCATGGCTGGTCGGTCTTGCCCCACGGGGGCGTGCGGTAATCGGCCGAGCGCTTCAAGACGCTGACGCCTGGCGTTGCCGCCAGCCCGGTGACTGCCCGTTCGAGCATGGCAGCCATGTCGCCGACGTTGCTGCCGATGCCGAGATAGGCTTTCACGGGCGGTCCTCGCGGCGGCGCGTGATCTCGACGCTGACGCCGTCCAGAATCGCGGGGACCGGTGCGCTCGGCTTATCGACCCGAACGGTGATTTCCTCGACCAAGGGGAACCCCGTCAGGATGGCCGAGGCGATCGACTCCGCCAGCGCTTCGATCAGATTGAACCGCCGGCCCGTGGCGATATCGACCGTGACCTGCGTCAGGTCCGCGTAGCTCACCGTGCCGGCGACGTCGTCGGAGCCCCCCGCATCGCTCAGGTCGAGACGCGCCTCCAGCGAGAGGTAGAAGCGCTGGCCGAGCACGGCCTCTTCGGGCAGCAGGCCGTGCCGACCGAACACCGCGATGCGGCTGACACGGATCAGGTCGCGTCCCATGCTCACCGGCCCTCCGGCCGCATCACGGCATCGACCACTCGCATCGCGTCGATGTGCGCAGCCACGTCGTGAACGCGGACGATATCGGCTCCCAGCGTGGCCGCGAGCGCATGCGCGGCCAGGGATCCGTGAAGCCGGTCTGCCGGACGGGTCTCGCGATCGTGCAGGCGTCCGAGGAGCGACTTGCGGGAGACGCCGACCAGGACCGGAAAGCCCAGGGCGCGGATCTCGGGGAGCCGGCGCAGCGCTTCGAGGTGCTGCGTCCACGTCTTGCCGAAGCCGACGCCCGGGTCGAGCACGATTTCGGAATCCGGGATGCCTGCGCGATGCGCGATGGCGAGCGACCGTTCGAAGAAGGCCAGCATGTCGGCGACGATGTCGAGATCCGCCTCGATGGTCTCGCGGTTGTGCATGATGATGACCGGAGCGCCGTGCGCGGCAGCCACGGAGGCGATGTCGGGCTCGCGCTGAAGACCCCAGACATCGTTCACGATCCGGGCGCCGGCTTCCAGGGCGACCCGCGCCGTGGACGCCTTGTAGGTGTCGATGGAGATCGGCACCGCAAGCCGCGGAGCGACGGCCCGGATCACCGGAAGCACGCGCGCCTGCTCCTCGTCGGCCGGGACCGGAACGTGACCGGGCCTCGTCGACTCGCCGCCGACATCGAGAATCGCCGCACCCTCCGCCACAAGCCGCTCGGCCTGCGCCACGGCCTCCTGCTCCCCGGCGAACAGACCGCCATCCGAGAAGGAGTCCGGCGTGACGTTGAGGATGCCCATGACCAGCGTGCGCCCTCCGAGATCGGGCAGCAGGTCGGACAGGCCGGAGGAGGGGGTCACGGAGCGGGTCCCGTTCTTGAACGCGGTTCGGGAGCCGGTGTGCGCGAATCGCACGGCCGGCGCAACGCCGGCCGGCGTGATCCCGCGGTCAGCCGCGGTAGCAGCGGATCTCGGCCTCGGCCTGGGCGCGGCGGAGGTCGGCGACCTTGTCGTCGAAGATCTTGGTCGACTTGAACTCGTTGGCGCGATTCCCCACGCCCTGACGCATGGACAGGACCGTGCTGGCCTGAACGTACTTGTCGTAGGGCAGGATCGCGGCCAGCTGGTCGAGCGAGCAGGAGCATTTCTGCAGGCTTTCGCGGGTCTGACCGTTGGCCGCCATGCAGCCGAACACGTAATCGACCCGCGCGTCGGTGGGGTAATCGTTGTCGTCGGCCGCACGGACGGCCAGGCCCGACAGGGTCAGGGCCAGAGCCGCCAGCGCGCCGCGTTCAGCCAGCCTTCTGATCATAGTTCAGCTTCTCCTCAAGTAGCTCGCCGCCGTCCTTGCTCTTGGAGGACGCCTCGATCGAGACGATCTCGCCGGGTACGGAGGGTGCGGTGACGAACGTGTAGGTCATGTCGTCGAGCCCGCGCATGCGCTGCGCCATCGAGTCGCCTTCGAAGGGCTTGGTGACGACGCGCCAGCCGTCGACATCCCGACCACCGACGCTCACCTTCGTGGGCGTCACGGTGGCTTTCTCGCGCAGACCCTTCCGGATCGCGAGCTTCAGGTAGCGGGGGTTGGCCTCCAGGACCTTCGCCAACGACTTCAGGTGATTTTCGAGGAAGAGCGAGACGACCGGATTGCCGGCCATATCCTCGAAGGGCCCGGCGGGCACGCGGTTCAGCCCCGAGAACATGGTCACGGTAATGTCGCGGGCCTCGGGGCTCTTGCCCGGCTCCAGCTTCAGCTTGAGCGTGTCCTCGAGAGGCGCTCCGAACGGACCCTTGGCGATGCCGGAGCGCCGGAGATAGTCGTACGTGATGGTCGAGCCGGGTGCCGCGTTCTTCATGTGCGGCTGATCGAACAGAAGGTCGGAGGCGCTGGGCGCCGCCGCGGCATTGGCCTGCGTCACGGTGGCGGGTTTCGGGGCATCCTCGGCGAGAGCCGGCAGCGCGGCCAGCACCAGCGCGACGGTGGTCGTGGCAAGAACTCTCACGAGTCGACTTCCTCCTTGAGCGGCGATCGAACGTTGCTGCCGATCGTCCGATAGATGTAATCGGGCGGGGTTTCGGCCGCCTCCTCCGTGGCGAGCGCGCGCACCTTGGCGTGGAGCGGCGACAACGAACAGGCCGCATCGGTGGCCGCTGCGTCACCGGCGAGCGCCAGAGCTTGGCAGCGGCAGCCGCCCCAATCCTTCTCCCGACGGTCACAGGAGCGGCACGGCTCCTTCATCCAGTCGGTACCGCGATAGGCCGTGAAGGCCGGCGCGTCGCGCCAGATGTCGCCCAGCGAATGGTCGTTGACGTTCCAGAATTCCAGACCCGGAATCGTCTCCGCGGCGTGACAGGGCAGGACCTTGCCCTGCGGCGTCACGTTCATCAGCTTGCGGCCCCAGCCACCCGCGCAGGCCTTCGGGTATTTGGCGTAGTAATCCGGCACGACCAGATCGATGACCAGCTGACCTTTGAGACGTTCCCGGGCGGCCTCGACGATGCGGATCGACTCATCGACCTGCGCCTTGTCGGGCATCAGCGCGGCGCGATTGACGTAGGCCCAGCCGTAATACTGCGTGTGCGCGACCTCGAGGCGCTTGGCGCCCATCTTCACCGCGAGATCGATGAAGCCCGAGACCTCGTGGATGTTGCCGCGGTGGATGACGGAATTGAGCGTCAGCGGCAGCCCGAGTTCGACCACCTTGGCGGCGAACGCGAACTTCTGCGGCTGCGCATTCTTCAGGCCACCGATCTTCTCGGCGTTCTGGGCGTCCACGCCCTGGACCGAGAGCTGCACGTGATCGAGGCCGACATCGTAGAGCGCCTGGAGCTTCGCCAGCGCACCGCCGACGCCTGACGTGATCAGGTTCGAATACAGGCCCAGATCGGCGCAGGTCTTGGTGATCTCGACGATGTCGTTGCGTGCCGTCGGCTCGCCGCCGGAGAGGTGGACATGGAGGACACCGAGGCCGGACGCCTCCGTGAGGACGCGCTGCCACGTGGCCGTATCGAGTTCGCCCGAGCGGCGGTCGAGTTCCAGCGGGTTCGAGCAATAGGGGCACCGCAGGGGGCACCGGTGGGTCAGCTCGGCGAGCAGACCGACCGGTGCCGGCACCGCAGGCCGGTTCGGGGTCAGGGCGTTCATCGCTCGAGGACCCGTTTTTCCGCGAGACCATCCAGCATGACCAGGATGTCGGCCTCGATGGCCCGCGGATCGGCCGCGTAGGTTCGGCCCAGCTCGTCGGCGATATCGGCGACGCTGCGGGTGCCGTCCACGAGCTTGAGCACCGCGACGGCGTTGTCGTCGAGATCGAAGGTGCGCTCGGGGGCGAGCAGAACGTACTTGCCGCGGGTCTCGTCGTTGCGCAGCCGCACGCCGCGGGGGAGTCGCGGGCGGTCGGCGGCGGTCATCTTCCCGCCTGCCGCCGCTGCCCGGACCGGTGCGGCATCGGCGACGAGGCCTTCGCCTGGCCGCCACGCGTCCGGGGGGATCATGCCGGGTGCCACGTAGGCGAAGTACAGGGCGTCGAGCTGTGTCCAGAGGACGTTGCACTTGAACGTCAGGGCCGCCATCGCCCGCCGTTGAAGTTCGGGCGTGGTCGCGTGCTGCTTGACGTAGTCCAGGGCGAAATCGGCATCCCGCGGCGCCTGCGTGAGGCGCTTGTCGAAATAGGCCAGCGTGTCCTTGGTGATGAAGTCGTAGTTCTTCAGCATCCCGGCGACGCGCTCGGAAATGATCGTCGGCGAGAACATCTCGGTGAGCGACGAGGCGATCGCTTCCAGCAACGTCTTCTCGGAGACGAAATGGACGTAGGCCTCCACCGAGAATTTTGTCGCCGAGAGGATGCCGCGGGTCGAGAGCACGTAATCGCGGTCGAAACCCACGCCCTCGGCGAGCTTGAGCCAGCGCTCGATGCCGCCATCGCCCTCGTGATCGCCGTCGTGATCGACGATGCGCTGACGCCAGATCCGTCGTAGCGCCGCATCCGTCATCCGGGCGAGCACCGCCGCATCCTTCACCGGGATCATCGCCTGGTAGTAGTAGCGGTTCAGCGCCCAGGCGCGGACCTGATCCTTCGACAGCTTGCCATCGTGCAGCAGCCGGTGAAACGGGTGCAGGTTGTGGTATCGGCGCGCACCGATCTCGCGCAGGGCCGCTTCCAGCTCCTCTGGGCTGAGCAGACGCTGGCTGTCGGCGGCATCGGGTGTCGGGAAGACTGCGTTCATGGCGTGTCCGGCGTCCGTCCTCGGGTCGCGTTTCCTGCTCGTGGTCACGCCCTTGGCCTCGGGGCGCGCTTCTCAGCGTTGGGACGATATAGTGCCGGTGGTGGGCGAGCCCAACCTTCCGTCCCTGCGGCGCGCCCGTTCCCAGCCGCTCGTGCCTGCGGCACAGGGCGCAGGATCTAGAGCGAGAGGCTCAATCCATCGTGCGCCACCGTCCAACCGGACGTCTCGATCTCCGTCCGTTCCCGCGATCCTTCGACGAGCACCGGATTGGTGTTGTTGATGTGCACGAAGATGCGGCGACCGAGATCGACCTGCGCCAGGGCGTCGATCGAGCCGCCCTCGCCGCGCATCGGAACGTGCCCCATGCGCCAGCCGGTCTTCGTTCCGACCCCGGCCCGGATCATGTCGTCGTCGTGCAGCACGGTGCCGTCGAACAGCAACGCGTCGACGCCGGCGATCCGGGCCCGCAGACCATCGGTGACCCGGGCACAGCCGGGAATATACGCGAGGCGCCGGCCCCCGGCCTCGATCAGGGCGCCCACCGTGGTCTCGGTTTCGGCGCCGATCTCCATCGTCTCGTCCTCGAGCCAGAGCGGCACCTTGCCGGGCACGGGGAAGAGGGTGACCGAGAGTCCGGGCAGGGGCTCGAAGACCTGATCCATGCCGATTGCCTGGCGGGCGACCACGCCCTCGGCCATCACGTCGAAGACGCGGTTCGCGCTGACCGAGTCGAGGATGCCGCGGGTGGCGTAGAGCGCGTAGGGCTGGCCCTCGCGCAGCGTGAGCAATCCAGCGACGTGATCGACATCGCCGTTGGTCAGGAGGACGGCGCGGATCGGCGAATGGCGCAGGCCTTCGCGCGGATGCATCTGCGGGTTGTCGAAGAGTTGCTGCCGGATGTCCGGCGACGCGTTGATCAGCAGCCAATCCGATCCGTCGGCGGAGACCGCGATGCTCGACTGCGTCCTGGGCCGCACACGATCCGGCTCGGACCGTGCCAGGGTGCAGATGGGGCAGCGGCAATTCCACTGTGGAAGGCCGCCGCCGGCTGCGGAACCGAGGATCACGACGCGCATGGTGCGGCTCCCGAGATCCCCGGCCCGTTAAACTCAGTTGAAGGTGTCGATCTCGGCCGACTCGTAGCTCGTCACTTCCATGCCGACGCAGATCTCGGACACGATCGGGGCAGCCCACTTCATGGTGTTTCTCCTTGGCGACATCTACACCGAGCGTCACGCGGTTCCTAAGAGGACCCTAAGACACTGATGGCGCTCTCATTTCTGGCGCGGGAGAGGTATCGACGATTCAACAGCGCGCTTCAAGCACTAAGTTGCCGGATCCTCCCAAATTTTTCGTGAGAGACTTCCTAAACGCCCGGAAACCATCGAGAAATGCGCGCGGGTGCGACTTAAGTACAGTGGCTCACTGGCGGAAGTCGGGTCCGCGCAGCTCCAGCATGAAGCCTTTGCCCCGTACCGTCACCAGAACCGGGCCTCCGTAGCGGATGAAATCCGCCATCTTGGAGCGCAGGTAGCCGATATAGACGTCGACCACGTTGAGGGACAGGCCACCCTGGCTCGCCCAGAGGCGGTCGAAGATGTCGGCCCGGGAAACCGGCTTTCCGATGCTCTCCATCAGCATGGCGAGCAGGTCGGCTTCGCGCGGCGTCAGGCGGGCACTGGCCTCGCCGCAGCTCGCCTGGCGGGTGTCGAGATCGAGCATCAGTTTGCCCGCCGTGATGCGTGAACGCGGTGCCTCGGCCTGCTCGCGCCGCATGAGATGCGTGCGCAGGCGCGCCACCAGCTCGTCGAATTCGAACGGCTTGATGATGTAGTCGTCGGCGCCGAGGGCCAGCCCCTCGGCCCGGTCGCGGATCTCGTCCCGGGCGGAGAGGAACAGGATCGCGCCGGGAAAGCCGCCCTCGCGCAGGGAGCGGCAGACGTCGTGGCCGGACCCGTCCGGCAGGTTGATGTCGAGGAGGACGGCGCCCGGTGCCGGGTCGTGCGCTGCCTTGAGCGCCTCATCGACACAGGCCGCCGTACCGACCTCGAATCCTTCCGCCTCCAGTCCCCGAGCGAGAAGCCCCCGGATGTCGACGTCGTCCTCGACGATCAGGATCCGCGTCATGCGGCCGACTCCTTCACCTGCGCGTCGCCGGCCGCGTTCCCGGCCGTCTCCGCAATCCATGCCGGATCGAGCGCGGGCATGTCCAGGCTGACGCGGGCGCCGCGTCCGTCCGGTCCGGAGCCCAGCCGGATCGTGCCGCCGTGCTGTTCGACGATCCAGCGCGCGAGGGCGAGGCCGATACCGAAGCCGGTCTCGTCGGGACCCGCGCTCTTGCCACGCCGGAAACGCTCGAAGAGTTCGGTCTCGGAGGCGCCGAAGCCGGGCCCGTCGTCCGTCACGGTGATGCGTCCGACGGGACCGGGGCCCGGCGTCAGGGCGACCTCGACCCGGCTGACACCGGCGGCGTGGCGCAGGGCGTTGTCCACGAGGCTCTCGACGGTCTGCCGGATCCACTCCCGATCGGCGAGGCACTCCACGTCCCGGGTCCCGGGATCGAGGGTGAGGCCGACGCGGCGGCGGGCGGCTTCCGAAGTCATGTTGTCCACCGCCTCGGACAGGACGAGGGCGAGCCCGAGGGGGCGCCTGTCGAACTCGATCTCGCCGGATTCGGACCGGGCGACGCGCAGCAGGTCCTCGACGCGCAGCTTGAGCCGCTGCGCCCGCTTCTTGATCGTGGCGAAGACCGGTCCCGGATCCGCGCCGCGGGACGCACCGCGAAGGGCGAGGTCGCATTCACCGAGGATGACCGTCAGGGGCGTGCGCAGCTCGTGGCTGACATCGGCGAAGAAGCGCCGGCGGGACTGATCGACGGCTTCAAGACGGGCATTGGCGGCGCGCAGGTCGGCGGTGCGCGCTGCCACGGTGTCCTCGAGCGCGGCCCGATCCGCCGCGACCCGCGACTCCCGCCGCGCCAAGCGCGCGGCCATGCGGTTGACGTTGGTCATCAGCAGGCCGAGTTCGTCCCGCGTCGCGACGGACAGGCGTGTGTCCAGCGCGCCGTGACCGATGGCGCTCGCCGCCCGGCGCACCTCCTCGATGCGGGCCAGGGTCGGCCGCGTGACGCTCCGATAGAGGATCGCGAGGAGTACCAGCGCGGCGGCCACCGCGGAGGCCGCCGCGACGCGCAGGCGCTCCGAGAGGGCGCGGGCCTGCTCGGACCCGAGCGCCATGCTGCGCCGCTCGGCCTCGATCAGGAACGAGAGCGGCTGGCCGGTCATGGCGCCGAAGCCGTTCAGCGCTCCCTTGATGGCGTCCTGGCGCCGTTCCGGCTCCGTCTGCCGGCTGATCAGCGCCACCTGCCGGTCGAGGACGACGCGGGCCGCCCGCAGCTGCGCCATGGGACGCGTGCGCGCCGCGTACTGCATCCGGTCGGCCGGATCGTCGGTCGGCGGGAAACTCCTGGCGAGGGCTTCGTCCACGGTGGTCAGCGCCCGGTCGGCGTTGTCGCGGGCGATCGCCATGGCCTCCGGCTGGTTGTCGGGACTGCCGACGGTTTCCACGGCCGCGAGGCCGAATTGCGTGAGGCGGCCGGACAATTCGGCCAGCAGCTCAAGGCGCCGCTGCGCTTCGAGGGTGCGGTCGACCGTCCGCTCGGCGGCCCCGATCGCCGCCAGCGCGGCGGCCGCGGCCAGCACCACCACGATGGCCGTACCACCGAGCAACAGCGCGAAGCGGACCTTCAGCGAGCGCATGGTGAGTTCCGGGCGTCGCCCGGCCGCGATGGTGATGCAGACCCGGGTCTCAGGACCGGGGCGAGCATGTCATCACTCGCCCATAGAACCAAGGTGCCCTCACAGATCCTTCGGGACGCTGCCCTTGGCGGCGCAGCGCCAGCGCTCGACATGCCATTCGGGATGCGCAGCCTGCCAGGTCGCCAAGGCGCTCTGCGAATTGCGCAGGCACACGAACGGGCTCGATTTCTCGAACGACATCTCGATCCGATCCTCGCGGCAGGTCGAGGGCTGGGCGACGAGGCAGATCGACAGCAGCAACAGCATGGGCGCGCTCCCGGGCTGCCGGCCTCGGACGGGCCGGCTTGGCGGGAAGCATAGGATGCGTCCACGCTCCTTGCCCAGGTGGCGTCAGGCCGCGACCCAGATCTCGCCCTTGGCGATCGTGGCGAGATCGCCCGAGTAGCGACGCAGCGGCCGGCCGAGGAGTTCGGCGTGCTCGGGACTGAGACCGCGCAGGGCCGTGGCCAGCAGGCGCAGGAACACGAGGTCGTGCGTCCCGGTCTCCACGAAGGTCGCGGCCATCCGGCCGTGGGAACCCAGAACGAGCGTCCCGCGACGCATGCCGAGACCCGGATGGTCACCGACCGCGAGGGCCGCCAGGGTACCGGCGATCATGCGCGAACCCGCGAAGGCGCCCGCACGGCCGGCCACGATGGTCCCGCGCCGCATCCGGTCGCCGAGATGGTCGCCCGCCGTCCCGCGGATGATCAGCGTGGCGCCGTCGAGACCCGCCTTGGCGGCGTAGACCGCGCCGCCGGCATGGTCGCCAGCGTCGCCCTCGATCAGGATCGTGCCGCCAGTCGCGCCGGAGGCCGCGTAGGGGCCGGCATTGCCGGTGACCGTCAGGCTGCCCCGCGACATGCCGGCGCCGAGGCGCTGGCCGACGTCACCGGTCACGCGGATCGTGCCTTCCGAGAGGGCTGCGCCGACGCGGTCCAGACGTTCATGGCCACCCTCGATGATCAGGGTGTCGGAGCCGTCGAGTTTGACGGCGAAACAATCGCCGAGGCGAACGCCCGTCCGGGTGGTTCCGACATTCAGGCGCTCAGCCTCGCTCTGCGAGAGGCCGCTGAGCGCCAACGGGTTGACGGCGAGGAAGTCCAGCCGCTCGGGCGGGGCCGCGCGCAGGGTGAGGGTGCTCAAGGCTCAGCCCTCCTTCGTGGCGTCATGCGGCGCGATCAGGTCGCGCAGGTGGTAGTGATGGCGGCCGAGATTACCGCCGTAATTGCCGGCCGTGACCGCGACCAACCCGTGCCTGCTGCCGATTTCCGTGGCGGCGTGCAGGCCCGCGCGCATGGAATCGGACACGCCCTGCGAGGTGAGGGCGTCGATGACGATCTCCAGCACGACGCCGCACTCGGCCGGCAGCGCCGAGCCGGCACGGCCCTTCAGGGTCGGACAATAGGCGTCGTTGGTCGAGGCCATCATGCCCTTCGTCCGGCCACCGACCTTCGAGCCGGAGCGGACGATGCCTCCGGGGAACGGCAGGATCGCGCCGGGCACCGCCTTGGCGGCCTCGACCGCGATCTCCGCCACCTTCAGCGTCTCGGCATGGGTGCGGCCGAGGAACAGCAGGTTGCCGCCGCCGACCGCGCCATCGACGGCGCGGACCGTGTCCTCGCAGAGGAACTCGCCGTCCATCACCGGAATGCGCCAGTAGCGCCGCGCCTTGCCGGTGGCGTCGGGAAGGCGCTTGGCCACCGCGAAGCCGTCGCCGAAATAGCGGATCGCGCCGCCGAGCTTGATCTTGGTCGGCCCATCGACGCCCGCATAGCAGGCGGTGCCCGGACAGGTGAGGATGCACTGGCCGACCCGCTTGATCAGCTGGTCCTTGAGCCCGTTCGGCTCGAAGCCGAAGAGCAGGATGCGTACGCCCGGCCGCCCGTCCGGCGTCTCCTCCGGGGAGAGTTCGGCGTCGATGCCGGCTTCGGCGCCGCAGCCGATCACCGAGGTGGCGAAGCCCGTCATCGTGGTCGCGGCGATCATCGCCCACTTGGCGGTGTCGTTGGTGACGACGATGGCGGTACCGGCCACGTCGAACGCCTCCGCGAAGGTATCGATGACCGGGATGCCGTTGAGGGTGAGATCAGACATCGTTCTTCCCGCGGCTCGCCCCGCTGATCAGGCCCGGCATGGAACCGCCTCGAAGTTCTCGGTGCCCTCACCGAAAGCCGCATCCGGCACGGCGAAGCTGTCGAGCCCTGCGCCGAAGCGCTCCGTCAGGTAGGCATCGGCGCGCTTCTCCATCGCGTGGTCGGATTCCACCGTGAGCGAGAGCGTGCGGCCGGCGCGCCATTCGACCACTTCGCCGTCCTCGACGATCGGTACGCCGTCCTTCAGGACGAGCTTCGCGGCGGTGAACATCGCGGTGCGATCCGTGTCGTCGCCGTAGACCGCGACGTCCGCCCGGGCGCCCGGCCGCAGATGGCCACGGTCGGCGAGGCCCAGGAGCTTGGCGGGTCCGGAACGGGTCAGCTGAGCGATCTCCGAGAGCGAGTACTCGCGCTCGAGACCCGGCAATCCGGAGCGCTCGCCCACGATGGCCGGCAGCGTCGCGATCTCGCGGTCGCGCTCGGACTTGTCCATCAACAGGTGGATGATGCGCGGATACTGGGTGAAGGGTCCGCCGTTCGGATGGTCCGTGGTCAGGATCGTCCGCTCCGGATCGGTGGAGAGCAGCATGATCTCCAGGCCGATCGCCCATTGCAGCGAACTGGTCGGGCCCCGGGGCCGGTACAGGAACGGCACGACGCCGCCGCCCTCGGCATCGCCCGCGTTCAGCACCCACTTCTTCGGCTTCGCGCCCTTCCGGCCCGCGAACTGACGCAGGATGTCGAGGGAGACCGTCACCGTCTGCCCGAACACAACCTGCCCGATGTCGAGCGTGGCGTTCGGATTGTCGCTGATCGCCCGCGCGATCCGCTCGGCGGCCGACCGGAAGCCGCCGGTGCCGGGATTGGCCGGATCGGAGACCCCGTAGGCGTAGAACTGGGCGTGGGCGAAATGGATGCGCCGACCTTCCGCCGCATCGAGAGTGGCCATGAAGCTGTCGTCCGCTCCGGGCAGCCCGAGGTTGTTGCAGTGGACGTGGAGCGGGTGCGGTACGCCGATCGCCTCGACCGCGTCGAGGAGCGATCCCATGATCTGCCGCGTCGTAAGCCCGTAGCAGGGGATCTCCTCGTCCAGCGACAGGCGCAGCGCTCCGTCCTTGAAGGCAGAGGCGCCACCGGCATTGATGCACTTCACTCCGAGGCCGCGCGACTGGGCGACCGACAGGGCGACGAGGTCGCGCACGGCGTTGCCGCCCTGACGGTCCCGGAGGAGCTGGAGGAGCTGGTCGTCGTTGCCCATCACGGTGAGGGCGCCGCGGTCGAGAAGCGGGATGTCGGCGAGTTCGAGCTGCGTCCCAAGCGCGTGGGTCGGCGGCATCGCCGGCTCGACGGCCGTAGTGTAGCCCATCCGCGCATAGGTCGAGCCGATCCAGGCCGCGGCCCCGCCGGCATGGGCGAAGGGGTGGCCGTCGGGCGCCGCCTCACTCACGTAGAGGTCGGGCAGCAGCAGCCGCGACGTGATCACGTTGCCGCCCGCGATGTGCGAATGCACCTCGACGCCGCCCGCCATCACCACGCAGCCCGCCGCATCGATCACCCGGTCGGGCTCGCGGCCCGGCGGATCGATGACGCGGCCGTCCTCGATCCAGACGTCACCGACGGAATCGCGGGACGCGGTCGGATCGACGACGCGCCCGCCCCGAATCACGCTCAGCATGCGGGTTCACTCCTCGACGCGGCCTGATGCGTGCCGACGCGCTCCCTGAGGGCGGCCATCACCGCGGCGGCCGACGGGAGATCCGACGGCGCGGAGGCCGGCCAGAAGGTCAGCGCGGCGCGCTGCTCGTTCCACAAGACGCCACCATGGTCGCGACCGGGCTGGCCGACCGCGATCACCACCTTGGCGTCCTTCGCCTCGCCGTCCGCGACCAGCGCGATCGACGGCACGGCGGACAGCCAGTCCGGCCGCGGCACGGGCACCGCGCCCAGCCACAGCACGGCATCGACCTCACCCGCGGCGACCTGTCGGGCCGCGTCGAAGCGCCAGGGATCGTGCTCCGGCACGCGGCGCCCGAAGCCGCTGCGCGGCGCCTGCCCGGTGAGCCAGGCCGAGACCGGCACCACCGCCCGGTCCTGACCGACGTCGCCGCTGGCGAGGGTGAAGCAGCGTGTCGCCTCGCTCAGGTCCATGGCGAGGCCCTGAAGCATCTCGATTCCGGCCTCGCCCAGTTCGGCCGCATCGTAGAGGAGGACTCCGTACTGCGCGTCGGCCAGCCGGGCAGCGATCTGCCCCGGAAGCGCATCTCCGGCGAGATGGCCGCGGGCGTAGGCGCGCAGCACGCCGACCGCCTCCGGCAGGCCGCCCTCGGCCGGCCACGCCAGCGATGCCGCGGCGTTCGCCCCGACCGCGAGCAGCACGCGGTCCGATCCGGCTGTGCGCCCGCGGGTCGGCTTCGCATCGATCAGCCGCTTCAGGAGCGGCGCCTGCCACGCCGCATCCCCGACGACCAGGATCACGTCGGCGCGACCGACGGCCTCGGCGGGCGTCGTGGTCAGAGCGCCGACCCGGCTCAGCGACCCGAGCTCGGCATAGGTCGCCACCGATCCGGCGGTATCCACCGAGGCGCCGAGGCGTCCCGCGAGATCGTAGGCTGCGCGGATCGCAGCCACGTCGGCGCTGAGGCCGGCGATCACCGGCGCGCGCGCCTTGGCGAGCAGGGATGCGGCCGCCTCGATGGCGGTGTCCGCGTCCGTCGCGCCGCCTTTCACCCAGGCTGCCATGCTCCCTCTCGCAACATTCTTGCTTGGTTTCGGAGCGGGCGACGGCCGTAAGACCGGACGAAGCGGGTTCACCTCATCGGGAGGGTTCCCACCGGATCGGAATGGCTCGCCCGCCCGGCACGACCGGACGGACGGCAAACTCGGCGCGCCGTCGCGGGCCTAGGTTTGCATTCATCCGGCTATCGCGGCAAGGGGGTCCGGCGGCGATGTGCGTCGGGAAGTGGATTGCGCGAGTCGGTTTGCGCCGCTCAGCGTCGTCCCGTGTCGAGTCCCGGATCGCGGTCCGCCGGCGCTGCGTCCAATCCGAAACGAGGGCCCGGCTGCACCTTCATGGCCCCTACGCCCGCAGGGGTGGCGCGACGCAGGACCCGTCCCGGACGCCGGACGGAAGTTGCCGCCGAGCGGATCGAACGAGGCGCGTCCAAGTTGCCCGGCCGACGGGCCTCGTGTGACAAGCGCACCGTGGCTGCGCCGGACCTGTGGGATTCGAGGGATTTGTGTTGGGCGAGGTTCCGGAGCGGAACGAGGGGACTGAGGTCGAAGCCGTGCGGGTCGAGGCGCCGGCGCGGCTGCATTTCGGTTTCCTGGATCTGCATGGCGGGCTCGGCCGCCGCTTCGGCAGCATTGGCCTCGCCATCGATGAGCCGTTCCTCGCCCTGACCGCCCGCCGCGCCGTCAACTCGACCGTCACCGGGCCCGAGGCCGAACGCGTGCGCGGCTATGTCGAGGCGGCCGCCGCCCATCTCCGCCACCGGGGGAATGCCGCCGTCACGGTCGAGCGGGTGATCCCGGCGCATGCCGGTTTCGGTTCGGGGACACAACTGGCCCTGGCGGTCGCGGCGGCGATGGCCCGCCTCGCCGGAGAGCCGTTCGCGCCGGACGCCTTCGCGGCGACCCTGGATCGGGGTAACCGGTCCGGCGTCGGATTGCGGGCATTCACGGACGGCGGCCTGATCGTCGATGGCGGCCGCGGGCCGGACGGCGGGCCGCCCCCCATCATCGCGCGTCTGCCCTATCCTGAAGCCTGGCGGATCGTCCTCCTCCTCGATCCCAGCATGGCCGGGGTACATGGAACGCGCGAGGTCGAGGCGTTCCGTGATCTGCCCCGCTTTCCCGAGGCCCAGGCAGCGGAGATCTGCCGGATCGCGCTGATGCAGGTCCTGCCCGCGGTGGCCCTGGCCGAGCCGCAGGGCTTCGGCGCTGGCATCACCCGCATCCAGACGCTGATCGGCGACCATTTCGCGCCCCATCAGGGCGGCCGATACGCCAGCGCCGCGGTCGCGGGGGCGCTCGAGACCGTCGCCGCACAAGGTCTGTCGGGCTACGGCCAATCCTCCTGGGGACCCACCGGTTTCGTCCTGGTGCCATCCGAAACCGAGGCCCGCGCCGTCGTGGCGAGCCTCGATCGCGGTGGCCAGCTCCGGTTCGTCATCGCCCGGGGCCGCAACAGCGGAGCCGCGGTGACTGGTCCGGCCTGAGCCGCGCGTCCCGGACTTGACCCGGGCCGCGGCTCCGGGTTTGGACGGAGGTCAGACGCACTTGTCGCGCGCCGCACGAGGATTCCATGGCCCGCTCGATCCTCCACATGCTGACGCCGCTCCGGCACATGAGCCCGTTCGACGTGAACATGGCCGTCGATGCCGGCTTCGAGACGGTGGTGACCTACGCCGAGGTCAGCCTCGCCGACGTCGTGTCGCTGACTCAGGATTCGATCTTCTCGCGGGCGCCGGGGGACGGCACCCGCACGGGCATCTTCATCGGCGGCAAGAACGCCGAAGACGCCCTCGACATGGTCGATCGCGCCAAGAAGGCCTTCGTGCCGCCTTTCGTGAACCACGTCTTCGCCGATCCGGCAGGCTCGTTCACCACCGGCGCCGCCATGGTGGCGCAGGTCTCCCGCGCCCTGCGGCAGAAGTTCGGCACTGACCTCCGCGGCAAGCGCATCGTCATCTTCGGCGGTGCGGGCGTCGTCGCCTACGTGGCCGCGGTGATCGGCGCCCTGGAGGGAGCAACCACCGTGCTGGTCGGTCATGACGGCGAAGAGCGGGTGTCCAAGATCGCCTTCACGATGAAATGGCGCTTCGGCATCGAGGTGGGCGCCGTGGATGGAACCACGCCCGAGGATCGCCGCGCCGCCATCCGTGAGGCCGACGTGATCCTCTCCGCTGGGCCGGCCGGCATCCCGATCCTCACGGCGGAGGATCTGAAATTGGCGCCGAAGCTCCTCGTCGCCTCGGACGTCAACGCCGTGCCGCCGGCCGGCATCGCGGGGATCGACGTCAACGCCGTCGACGTGGCCCTGCCCGCCGGCAAGGGCGTCGGCATCGGCGCGCTGGCCGTCGGCAACGTCAAGTACCAGACGCAGCGGCGCCTCTTCGACCGGATGCTCAGCTCCGATACGCCGCTCTGCCTCGATTTCCGCGATGCTTACAGCCTGGCGGTCGAGATCGCCGGCTAGGCATTGCGAGTTTCCGTCGGATGACGGACGCAATCCTGGTCGCCGCCCAGGCCGGGCGCGCCCTGGCCGAGGCGGCGCGACGCGCCGGATTGCGACCCTTCGTGGCCGATCTGTTCGGCGACTCCGACACACGCGCCCTGGCGGACGGCTACCGGGCGCTGCCCGGGCGGTTTGGTGCTGCCTCGAACGCCGAGGCCACGTGCGCCGCCCTGGACGATCTGACGGAAGCCGCAGGAGGTGCGATCGGCCTGATCCTCGGCAGCGGCTTCGAGGATGCTCCCGACCTCGTCGCGCGCCTTGCTGAACGGCACAGGCTGATCGGCGCATCTGCGGGAACCATCGCGGCGCTGAAGGACCCCATGGCCTTCGCGTCTCTCTGCACCCGCCTCGGCGTGCCCCATCCAGCGGTTGCCGCGGGACCGTTGCCGGAGCCGGGGAAGTGGCTGCTGAAGCGCATAGGCGGCAGCGGCGGCAACCACATCCGGCCGGCCACGCGGGGACCGGCGCCGGCCTCTCACTACTTCCAGGCGTGTGTTCCGGGACGACCGCACGCCCTGAACTTCCTCGCCGATGGCCGAACGCTCCGCATCCTCGCCTTGACCGAGCAATGGTGCGCCCCGTCGCCGGTCCGGCCCTACCGATACGCGGGAGCGCTCGCCCGCGGCACGGGCGAGGCGGCGCCGCTCGCCCCCGGCTTAATGGCGACGATCGCCGCCGGGACCGAGCGGATCGTGGCCGCGACCGGGCTGCGCGGCCTCGGCAGCGCCGATGTCCTGGTCGACGGCACCGACTGGTGGCTGACCGAGATCAATCCCCGGCCGGGCGCGACGCTCGACATCCTGGACCGGTTCGCAACACCGCTGCTGACCGCCCACATCGCGGCCTGCCTGGGCACGATGCCGGATCCCGGCCCGCAACCGGCGGGTGCGGCGGCCGCACAGATCTGTTACGCGGACCAGGAGCTTGCGCCTGTCCCGGACCTCGACTGGCCGGACTACGTGCGTGACCGCCCGTGCCCTGGCACGGTCGTCCGCCGCGACGCGCCGCTCTGCACGGTGCTGGCCGAAGGCGTGGACCGGGCGGAGGTGCTCGCCCTGTTGGAAACGCGGATGGCGCGCTTGCGGGTCATCTGCGCGGCGATGACAACACACCCCGAGGAAGCCCTGTGATGAGTGCCAGCCAATCCTATCCCAGCATCAATGCCCTCTCGGCGCCGCTGGTCGAGCGTCTCGTGGCCGACGCCGCAACCCTGCGGCTCTCCGTGTCACAGGATGCGGGCGGCGCCCGGATGGTCGATGCCGGCGCCCAGGCCAGAGGCTCGATCGAGGCGGGCCGACGCATCGCCGAGATCTGCCTCGGCGGCCTCGGCACCGTGACGATCGCGCCGACCGGTCCGATCGCCTCCTGGCCCTACTCGGTGACGGTCCACTCCGCCGACCCGGTCCTCGCCTGCCTGGGGAGCCAGTACGCGGGCTGGAGCCTCGCCGACGAAGCCGGCGATTCCGGCTTCTTCGCCCTGGGCTCGGGGCCCGGCCGGGCGGTCGCCGCCGTGGAAGATCTGTACAAGGAACTCGGCTTCCGCGACTCCGCCACCCGGACCGCCCTCGTTCTCGAGGCGGCCGGCGGGCCGCCGGAGAGCGTGGTCGCCAAGGTCGCCGAGGCTTGCGGCCTACGACCCGAGGACCTGACCTTCATCTTTGCCCCGACCCAAAGCCTCGCCGGCTCCACTCAGGTCGTGGCCCGCGTGCTCGAGGTTGCCCTCCACAAGGCCCACACGGTCGGCTTCGACCTGCACGCCATCGTGGACGGGATCGGCTCCGCGCCGCTGTCGCCGCCGCATCCTGACTTCATCAAGGCGATGGGTCGCACCAACGACGCGATCATCTATGGCGGGCGCGTTCAACTGTTCGTGGATGCCGACGATGCGGACGCCAAGCAGCTCGCCGAGCAGCTGCCCTCCACGACGTCGAGCGACCACGGCGCGCCCTTCGCCGACATCTTCGCCCGGGTGAACGGCGATTTCTACAAGATCGACGGCGCCCTGTTCTCGCCGGCCGAGGCGATCGTCACGTCGATACGCTCGGGGGCTACCTATCGCGGCGGTCGCTTGGAGCCGACGCTGGTGGACGCATCCTTCGCCTGACGAGCGGGTGGGGATCCGGTGGCCGGCGGCGCGGCCGGTGGCCCCGGCCATCGGGGATCCGGCGTGAGCTGCTCCGCCTCTCTCCCTTCCCCGCCTCGGGGCGGGAGCGGATTCGTCCATCGGCCCGCCGCACCTCCTCGCTTCGCCTCCGATTCAGGCCGGCCACGGCCTTGACGATCAGGACCCCCAATGCGCATCGGGCTCGCGGCCGATAACGGCACTTGGCACAAGAACCGGCTGCTCGCGGCGCTGCGCGCGCAGGGGGTCGAGCCGGTGCTGTTCTCGCTCGCCGATGTGGCCGTTGTGACGGGTGGCGGCGAGCCCCTGCGGGTGCCGGGCTTTCTGGATACGCTGCCGGACGGCGTGCTGATGCGGACGATCGCGGGCGGCACCTTCGAGGCCACGACGATGCGCCTCGGCGTGCTGCACGCCCTCGTCGCCGCAGGCGTCACCGTCTGGAACACGCCGACCGCCATCGAGCGCTCCGTCGACAAGGCGGCCACCTCGCTCCTTATCGCCCGCGCCGGCCTTCCGACGCCGGCCACCTGGGTGTTCTCGAAGCGCGAGGCCGCCGCGGCCCTGGTCGCCGACGAGGCGCGTCCGGGCGCGCCCCTCGTCCTCAAGCCCCTGTTCGGGTCGCAGGGCGAGGGTCTCGCGCTGATCGAGCGGCCGGAGGATCTTCCGGACGAGGAGGCGGTGGCACGGGTCTACTACCTCCAGCGCTACGTTCCGCGCCACGACGGACTCTGGCGCGACTACCGGGTCTTCGTCTGCGACGGGCGGGCGATCGCCGGCATGATCCGCGAGGGGGACGGGTGGATCACCAACGTTCATCGCGGGGGGCGTCCGCTGACCTGGGCGATGCCGCGGGTGGCGGCTGAGCTCGCCGAAGCCGCGGCCGCCGCGGTCGGGGTCGATTATTCCGGCGTCGATCTCGTGGAGGACGGGGAGGGCAGCTTCTCGATCCTGGAAGTCAATTCTATGCCGGCTTGGTCGGGACTGCAGACCGTCTGCGAAGCCGACATCGCGGCGGCCGTGGTGCGCGGCTTCCTGTCCGCCGTCCGCGGCGCGAGCCGTCCCCGGCTCGTGGTGGCATGACCGCGCTCGCCCCCGCGCGGATCCGCTCGTTCTATCGGGCCGCCTGCCTGGCGGAGCTCGACGCCCTCAAGCCCGGCAACGTTCATGCCTTCGCCGCCGGCCACCGCATGGTGGTGGCCGACTTCATCACCAGCGCCGACGTGTCGGCCCCGGCCCTGGCGCAGGCGGGGGCGGGCGTCGGTGCGCGCGTCCACGGCGGCGTCGCCGCGACGATGGCGGCGGCAGGCCAGAACACCAATCTCGGCATCCTGCTCCTCTGCGCCCCCCTGGCCGTCGCGGCCGAAGGGGGAGCCTCCGTATCGGCGGTTCTCGGTAGCCTGGACAGCACGGATGCGGAGGCCGTCTACGCCGCGATCCGCCTCGCCAACCCCGGCGGTCTGGGCCGGGCCGGTAAGCACGACGTCGCCGCCGCAGCGCCGACCTCCCTGATGAGCGCGATGGCGGAAGCCGCGGATCGGGACCGCATCGCGCGCGCCTTCGTCAACGGCTTCGCCGACGTGACCGAGATCGGCCTCCCGGCGCTGCATGCGGCGCGGAGCCAGGGGCTCGATCCGGCTTGGTGCACCACCGCGGTCCATCTCGCCTATCTGCGATGGGTGCCGGACAGCCATATCGCTCGCAAGGCAGGGGCGGACGTGGCGGATTCCGTCCGTCGCGAGGCCGAAGCGGCCCTGGCGGGGCTGGATCTCGCGGCCAAGCCGGTCGAGCGGCTTCTCGCCCTGGACACGACGTTGAAGGCGCGCGGCCTCAACCCCGGCACGAGCGCGGATTTCACGGTCGCGACCCTATTCTGGGACGCCCTCGCAACCGCCGGCGCACGATTGGCCTGAACCGCGCGCGGGTTCCGCGGTTCCTCAGACCGGAGGATAGAAATTCCTTCGTGTCAGGGCCTTGCGCGGGTTGTGAGCCGCAGGGCCCCGCTGTAGGGTCCGCCGCGCTGTCCGGCCCAACCGGCTCGGCCCATCCGGCTCGGCCGGCATGGTCGGGCGCCGATAACAAGGATGGCTTCCCGGCCGCGGCACCGCCCGGCGCGCGGCTCTTTTTCGGAATCCAGGGAGAGACACCGAATGGCGAAGATCACCAAGGTTCAGGTCGGCGAAGCACTCGTCGGCGACGGCAACGAGGTCGCCCACATCGATCTCATCATCGGACCGCGCGGTTCGCCGGCCGAGTCGGCTTTCTGCAACGGCCTCGTGAACAACAAGCATGGCTTCACCAGCCTGCTCGCGGTCATCGCGCCGAACCTGCCGTGCAAGCCGAACACCCTGATGTTCAACAAGGTCACCATCAACGACGCCCGTCAGGCCGTCCAGATGTTCGGCCCGGCCCAGCACGGCGTTGCCAAGGCCGTGCAGGACGCGGTGGCTGAGGGCATCATTCCGGCGGACGAGGCCGACGACCTGTTCATCCTGGTCGGCGTGTTCATCCACTGGGAGGCGGCCGACGACGCCAAGATCCAGAAGTACAACTACGAGGCGACCAAGCTGTCGATCCAGCGCGCCGTCAACGGCGAGCCGAAGGCCTCGACCGTCACCGAGCAGCGCAACTCCGCGCAGCACCCCTTCGCCGCCAACGCTTAGATCGGGGACGGTCCTGGGCAGAGCGCGCCTCCGCCCGCACCGCGGGGCCTGCTCCAGCGACTGGCTTCGATCTTCTTAGGCCGATAGGTCCAATCTCGAACGGGACGGCGCAAGCCGTCCCGTTTTTTGTTGTCCGTACCTCGGCCCGCCCGCGGTGAGCGGCTCTGCCCTCGTCGCGGTCCACTCACCGGTCAGCGCGGCGAAGCGTGGCGCTCTGAACGCGTCACGCGCGACACCGGCGGGGCAGTCTGATCCCGTCGCTCGGGATGAAGCCGGATCCGGGCGGTTCGGGGGATCCATCCGGCACATGACCTTTGGCCCCACCACAGCCTGTCGGCGTGGCGAGATGGTCCGGCACAGACGATCTTGAGACGCGGCCCTGCGAGGGGCACCTCGGTGCATGCTCGCCCCCAGACACGACACAGCCTGTACCGTATCGGACATTGCCGCCCCGTCTGTTCAGGGGTTCGGCGGCCGAAGAAGCGCGGCCTGGAACTAAAACCAGTCGTGCAGCGGGCGGGCCGTCGTTCGGCCAGATGGAAACGCAGCAGACCACGCCGCACTTGATGCTGCGATCCTCAAATCTGAAAACATAAGCCTGACCAGCCCCTACTCGGCACAATCCGATGTCGGGAAGATCAGGGCTCGACTTCGATACAGAAGTGCAGGTGATGGCGGCATCTGGCACCGCGTCTTCACCGCCTTCCGGTTCCGATCGGCCGAGCCACGCTTGCCGTTCCTTTCGGTCTCGCCTTCGCCGGCTTGAGCGTCGGGTCGTTCTCATAAGAAAAGGGGCCGCCTTCCGGCGACCCCCTTCCTCGTCTCGACAGGTGACTGGACTTAGAAGTCCATGCCGCCCATGCCGCCGCCCGGCATCGCCGGAGCGGGGCTGTCCTTCTTCGGCGCGTCGGCGACCATCGCCTCGGTGGTCACCAGGAGGCCGGCCACGGAAGCCGCGTCCTGAAGGGCGGTGCGGACGACCTTGGCCGGGTCGACGATGCCGGCCTGGATCATGTCGACGTACTCTTCGGTCTGGGCGTTGAAGCCGTAGGTCTCGGAGCTCGTGTTGTCGGTGATCTTGCCGACCACGATCGAGCCTTCGACGCCCGCGTTCTGGGCGATCTGACGGATCGGGGCCTCGAGGGCCTTAAGCACGATCTTGATGCCGGCCTGGACGTCCGGGATGTCGGACTTCAGCTCGGCGACCGCCTTCTTGGCGCGCAGCAGCGCGGTGCCGCCGCCGGGGACGATGCCTTCCTCGACCGCCGCGCGGGTGGCGTTGAGGGCGTCGTCGACGCGGTCCTTCTTCTCCTTGACCTCGACCTCGGTCGCGCCGCCGACGCGGATCACCGCGACGCCGCCCGCGAGCTTGGCCAGACGCTCCTGCAGCTTCTCACGATCGTAGTCCGAGGTGGTCTCCTCGATCTGCGCCTTGATCTGCGCGATCCGGCCCTCGATGTCGGACTTCTCGCCGACGCCGTCGATGATCGTGGTGTTCTCCTTCTCGATGCGGACGCGCTTGGCGCGGCCGAGCATCGGGAGCGTCACGTTCTCGAGCTTGATGCCGAGATCCTCGGCGATCATCTGGCCCTTGGTCAGGATCGCGATGTCCTCGAGCATCGCCTTGCGGCGATCACCGAAGCCCGGCGCCTTGACGGCCGCGACCTTCAGGCCGCCGCGCAGCTTGTTCACCACGAGCGTGGCCAGGGCCTCGCCCTCGATGTCCTCGGCGATGATCAGGAGCGGCTTGCCGGTCTGGACCACGGCCTCGAGCACCGGCAGCATCGCCTGGAGCGAGGAGAGCTTCTTCTCGTGGATGAGGATGTAGGGGTCCTCGAGCTCGGCGACCATCTTCTCCGCGTTCGTGATGAAGTACGGGGAGAGGTAGCCGCGGTCGAACTGCATGCCCTCGACGACGTCGAGTTCGGTCTCGGCGGTCTTGGCCTCCTCGACGGTGATGACGCCCTCGTTGCCCACCTTCTGCATGGC
>NZ_JAKSYP010000034.1:0-35982 GCF_022829625.1 Methylobacterium sp. E-046
CTTCACAGCGCCAAACACCCGTCGGTGAGCTCAGAAAGAAGAACAACAGATCGGCACAAGTCTCTCACGCCAAGCCCTAAAGCTTGGCCGCAAGGACAAACGCCGCCCGCGTCTCCCTTCCTCAATCCAACTTGTCAAAGATCAGTAATCACTCTCGTAATTACCGGCTGAGGAGAAGTCAAGTACCTCGGCTTTCGCCAGATCTACTTTTCTAAACCTCGGGAAGTCCGTCCGACCCGCTCCGTTTTTCTTCCGGACCGCGTCGGGAGGCGCCGTATAGGCTGCCCCGAACCGTCGTGTCAACCGCCCTTTTTCCCCGCGTCGGAACCGAACCGGCCGAGCCGACCACCGGTGCCTCCGTCGACGACGCGCCGTGCGGGGCGACCCGGGGGTCATCCCTGTCCGGCACTGAACGATGGACGCTCCATCAGCCGCCGCGCACCGGGTTTGAGCCTGGCCCAAGCCCGTCGGCGTCCCGACCCGAGGGTCGAAGCCGGCCGGCGATGCGGATGGAAGTATCGGCGGACGGCGTACCGTCGCTGCCGATGAAGCCGATGTAGTGAACCGCATCGCGATGCGCAAGACGCAGGCTGGGATGCGGGCTGCGGCGGGTTCGCCGGCCCTCTCCCCGATCGCGGGCGCAACCCCGCGACGCGACCCGGGATCATCGGGCCTTCCGGCAGCCTTGTCGGGGCGCACGACTTGCGAGCCGGCCCATCCGCCCCGCATCGAACGAGGACACGGCATGTCGCGTCACTACGAGATTCCCGCCCGTCCCGACGCAATGGTGCTGGGCACCTTCGACGCCGCGCGACCGCCCGTCCTCACGGTGGCGTCCGGCGATACCGTCACCCTGCACGCCCATCCGGCGGGCGGCCGCGAGTCGCTCCATCCCGATCCGGCCCGGGTGCCGGCCGACCTGCGGCACGCCCTCGACACGCTGGAGCGCGGCCTCGGGCCGCACGTCGTCACCGGCCCCATCCACGTGGAGGGTGCCGAGCCCGGCGACATGCTGCAGGTCGACATCCTCGACCTGAAGTTCCGCCTCGATTGGGGCTTCGTGTCGATCCTGCCGCTGCTCGGCACCCTGCCGGACGAGTTCACGGACTACGAGACCGTCCACGCCGACATCGACACGGCCCGGGGCGTCTGCCGCCTCCCCTGGGGTACCGAGCTGCCCCTCGACCCGTTCTTCGGCATCCTGGGCACCGCCCCGCCCGCCGCCTGGGGCCGGGTCGGAACTTCGGTGCCGCGGGCCTTCGGTGGCAACATGGACAACAAGGAGCTGAAGGTCGGCACGTCCCTCTATCTGCCGGTGTTCAATCGCGGCGGCGGCTTCTACGCGGGCGATGGCCACGGCGTGCAGGGCGACGGTGAGGTCTGCGTCACCGCCCTGGAGACGGGACTGACCGGCACCTTTCGGCTCACCGCGCGCCGCGATCTCCAGGGCACCTGGCCGTTCGCCGAGACCCCGACCGACCTGATGAGCATCGGCCTCCACGAGAGCCTCGACGAGGCCATGCGCCAGGCCGTGCGCGGGATGGTGCGCCTCGTCTGCGCGCGAACGCACCTGACGCGCAACCAGGCCTACATGCTGTGCTCGCTCGCCGGGAACCTGCGGATCACCCAGACGGTGGACGGCAACAAGGGGGTCCACATGCTGCTCCCGAAGGCCGCGCTGACCATCCCCTGACCTGTCCGGCCCGCCGCCGCGGGTCGGAGCGCGACGGCGGGCCTCGCTGCGATGAACGCAGATCAATCAACGATTTAACTTAGATTAATGCTGTCGATCTCGCGCATTTAAACGTCGAATTAGCTTCTACCGGCCTATTGGAATCCGATCTTCTGCCGCGCGCCGCCCGGCAGCCCATTCCAAGGCACGTGGCATGAGCCCGGATCCCCAGCCTGCCGCCCAGTCGCGCCGGGAAGCGGCGTGGCCGATCCCGGTGCGGCCGGGCGCCGCGCCGGTCGAGCCCCTGCAGGCCTACCTCGACGCGGTCCGGCAGGGCCTGCTGATGATTGATGCCGGCGGTACGGTGATCGCCGCCAACCGCCCCGCGCGGCGGCTCCTGGCCGACCTGTCGGTGGGGCTGCGGACGAACGCCGCCGCCGTTCCGCTGATGCGCGCGGTGCGGGGTGGACCTGCCCCGTCGCGGCGCGCGGCGTTCCTGGCCCTGCGGCGATCGCTCGACCGGCGCCAGCCCGCCGTGTTCGAGCTGCGGCGGGCGGAACACACGGTCCAGGCGGAACTCCAGCCCCTGCCGGACGGAGGCTGGGTCATGACTCTGGAGGATGTCAGCACCCGGAAGGCCATCGAGGCCCGGGCCGACGCGATGGCCCGCCTCGATCCGCTCACCGGCCTGCCGAACCGCCTGTACCTGCGCGAGCGCCTCGCCGAGGCCCTCGCCCGCCTCGCGCGCGACGGCGAGGCCTGTGCCCTGCTGCTGATCGATCTCGACCGGTTCAAGCCGGTCAACGACACCCTCGGCCATCCGATCGGCGACGCCCTGCTGGAGAAGGTCGCCGACCGCCTCCGCTCGACGGTGCGGCCGACCGATACGGTGGCGCGGATCGGCGGCGACGAGTTCGTGATCCTGCAGGCGGGCGTGCGCGACGCGGCGGGCACGCAGGCGCTCGCCCGCCGGATCGTCGACCTGATCGGCCGGACCTACATGGTCGAGGGTCACCTCCTGACCATCGGCGCCAGCGTCGGCGTCGCGCTCGCCCCGGAGGACGGGACGGACGGCGACAGGCTCCTGAAGAACGCCGACCTCGCGCTCTACCGGGCCAAGCTCGACGGGCGCGGCACCTACCGGTTCTTCGAACCCGAGATGGACGCGCGCATGCAGGCGCGCCGCAAGCTCGAACTCGACATGCGCCAAGCCCTGGCGCGGCGCGAGTTCCAGCTCCACTACCAGCCACAGCTGCAACTCCAGAGCGGCACGCTGATCGGCTGCGAGGCCCTGATCCGCTGGCGGCATCCCGACCGGGGGCTGGTGTCACCCCTCGACTTCATCCCGCTCGCCGAGGAGATCGGCCTGATCGTGCCGATCGGCGAGTGGGTCATCCGGCAGGCCTGCCGCGATGCCATGGCGTGGCCGTCCCACATGTCGGTGGCGGTGAACGTCTCGCCCGCACAGTTCAAGAGCGACCGGCTGGTGGAGACGATCATCTCGGCGCTGGCGTCTTCGGGCCTGCCGGCCCAGCGGCTGGAGGTAGAGATCACCGAGGGCGTGCTGCTGCAGGAGAACGCCAAGACGCTCCAGACCCTGCATCGGCTGCGGGAACTCGGCGTGCGGGTCTCCATGGACGATTTCGGCACCGGCTACTCGTCGCTGAGCTACCTGCGCTCGTTCCCCTTCGACAAGATCAAGATCGACCGGTCCTTCGTGAAGGATCTGGCGACCAAACCCGACGGCGAGGCGATCATCCGGGCCATCGCGGGCCTCGGCAAGAGTCTGGGCATGACCACGGTCGCCGAGGGCGTCGAAACCTCCGAGCAGATGCAGCGCATCCGCCTGGAGGGCTGCACGGACGTCCAGGGCTACCTCATCAGCAGACCCGTCCCGCCCGCAGAACTCGCCGAGGTCTTCGCCCTCTATCCACCGGCCTGATCCCCTTCCCACCCGGACGCATTGCCATGAGCGACCTCTACCGCCTCGTCTACGCCAGCAAGAACCTGCTCCAGGGAACGGAGGCCGAGATGACAGCGGCGGTCCGGCAGATCCTGGACGCCTCCCAGCGGAACAACCGGAACGTCGGCGTGACCGGCGCCCTGATGTTCAACGCCGGCGCCTTCGCGCAGGTGCTGGAGGGGCCCCGCCGCGGGGTCGAGGCCACCTTCGAGCGGATCCAGCGCGACCTGCGCCACGGCGACGTGACGGTCCTGCAATGCGGGCCGGCGGAGAGCCGCGGCTTCGAGACCTGGTCGATGGCGTTCGTGGGCCAGTCCGCCCAGGGGCAGGACCGGTTCAGCAGCCTCGCCGCCGAGAGCGGATTCGACCTCGCCCGCCTCGACGGCGACCGGGTCTTCGCCATGCTGCACGGTCTGGTGCTGGAGGAAGAGGCCCTTCCGGCCGGAGCGCCGGCGCCGACGAGCCGTGCCGCGGCCACCCTCGACGTCGCGCAGGTGCGCGCGGAGATCGCGCAGCTGCGGCCGGAGGCCACGGCGCCGGTCGCCGTGCTCGGCCGCGCCACCCCCGCTCCGGATCGCGAGCCGGCCGCCCCGTCCGCCGGAGGCGGGGCCGCTTCGCCGCGGGATGACGCCGAAGCGGCTCTCCGCGTGCTGAGCGCGGCGCTGGCCAGCGAGCGGGATCGTACCAGCGCCCTGCGGGCCGAGATCGACGCCCTGCAGATCACCCTGGCCTCGACCGAGGGTCGGCTCCACGGCCTGCGGGAGGAACGGGACCTCTGGGCCGGGCGGGCTCGGCACCTCGCGCAGGTCATGGTGCGGGAAGCCGATGCCGTGCAGGGCATGCTGGATGCGGTTCCCCCGCGTCCCGTCTCCGACGCGCGCGCCGCCTGACCGGCACACGCGGGATCGCCGGCGGCCGAAAGGCGCGGTCCGTTCTCTTGAAAGTCTGTTCCGTTCTCCATAAAGAACGCGCCGGACGTGCCGAGTCTCCGAGGCGGCACGGAAACGGCGCAGGAGGGAACAGCCGATGGCAGCGGACTTAGCGGCGCGCACGATCGCGGCGACCAACGGCGTCGCGCAGGATACGGCCTTCGGCGCAGTCATCGCGCCGATCCATCTGTCCACCACCTTCAAGTTCCCGGCCTTCGAGCAACCCGGACCTTACGACTACTCCCGCCTCGGCAACCCGACGCGCGACCAGCTCGCCGACACGATCGCCAAGCTCGAGGGCGGCGCCCGGGCGGTCATGGTCGCCAGCGGCATGGCGGCGCTGGATCTCGCCCTGTCGAGCCTGCGCCCCGGCGATCTGCTGGTCGCACCCCACGATTGCTACGGCGGCACCCATCGCCTCCTCAGCATGCGCGGCGCCCGGGGCCACTACCGCGTGGCGTTCGTCGACCAGACCGACCCCGACGCGGTCGCCGCGGCGCTGGCCGAGGCCCCCAAGGTCGTGCTCATCGAGACCCCCAGCAATCCGCTGATGCGGGTGGTGGATGTCCGGCGCCTCACCGCGGACGCGAAGGCCGCTGGCGCGCTGGCCGTGGTGGACAACACCTTCCTGTCGCCGGCCCTGCAGCGGCCGATCGCCCTCGGGGCGGATCTCGTCGTCCACTCGACGACGAAGTTCCTCAACGGCCATTCCGACGTCATCGGCGGTGTCGTCGTCGCGGCCGACAAGGCGGTCGGCGAGGATCTCGCCGCCTGGGCGAACACGATCGGCGTTACGGGATCGCCGCTGGACGCCTACCTGACCCTCCGGGGCCTGCGCACGCTGTTCGTGCGGGTGGAGCAGCAACAGCGGAACGCCGCGGCGCTGGCGGCCTTCCTGGAGGTGCATCCGGCGGTGAGCCGCGTCCACTACCCGGGTCTGCCGTCGCATCCGGGGCACGCCCTTGCCCGGACGCAGCAGGCCGGGTTCGGCGCCATGTTGAGCTTCGAGCTTGCGGGCGGGCGCGACGCCGTGCGGCGCTTCGTCGAGGCGCTGCAGGTCTTCACGCTGGCGGAGTCGCTCGGGGGTGTCGAGAGCCTCGTGGCTCATCCGCCGACCATGACGCACGCGGCGATGGACCCAGAGGCGCGCGCCATCGCGGGCATCACCGATGGGCTGCTGCGCCTCTCGGTCGGGCTGGAGGCCGAGGAGGATCTGCTGGCGGACCTGTCCCGCGGCCTGGCGGCTCTGGGCGGCTGAGCCGGAGGCTCACGCGTCCTCGATCACCTGGAACCCCCCATCGTCCTCGATCACCGTGAACCGCGAGAGGCGCAGGGTCTGGGACCGCTCGGCCGCCTCGTCGCGACACTTGTCGACGTGGACCGCCCGGTTGACCACCTGCAGGTTCGGCGCACCCCAGTAGCCGAGCAGTTCCGGCCAAGGAGCCGCGCGGTGCTCCCGCCAGACCCGGTAGAGCGGCAGCGCGTGATCGACCTCGGCGGTGCGCAGCAACCGCTTTCCCGAGGTCGCGCAGCGGTGGCGCTGGCGAAGCTTGAGCGACCGCACTTGCGCGTGCGGCGCGATCCAGAACTTCCAGGCGGTGACGCAGGCCGCGTGCCAGCCGGCCCGGGCGTTGGGTGCGCCGCTCCCCCAGAGATCTTGGTGCCAGCCGAACCGATAGACGGGCTGGCCGCAGATGCAGCAGGCGCCGCGGCCGCGGGCGTAGGCCGGATCGCGGAAGGGTGCGGGCGGCGTTCGGAAACTCCCGGATCGCCCCTCCGCGCCGAGCTGCCACGTCCAGCCCTCCGGTGTGCCCGACCGGGCCGCCAGGGCCCGCGCGAGTTGATCCGCGCGGAGGATGTGGGCGCGCCAGTAGCTCTCGACGGCGAGCCGCGGTGTCGGTGGAATTAGCGGACGCGCCAGGGCATGCCGAAGCACGGGGGCCGGGAAGATGGGCGGCAAGGCCCGCTCCAGTCTCGCCCGGGCCTGCACGTTGCGGAGGGTTCGCCAGCTGGATGTCGTCATGCCCGGCCGGTGGTAACCCGCGGCCGCCCGGGACGCGACGGCGCCGATGCAACAGCGATCCGGTTCCGCGGCGGGCAGAGCGACGACGCCGAAATCCGTATGTGGCTGCGCCGCATTCCGGAGCCAGCCTCCGCTCAAGGTTAAGCTTGTGTTTCCCGTGAAACATCGGCCCTCCAATAGGAACGGATCGGCGCGCGCCGCGGGGCCCCGCGCCTGCCTGCCGAGCGTTCCACCGGCCCCTGCACCAAGCAGACCGCCGGGTGAGGCGGTTGCCACCTCGGCGGCGAGCGCCCAAGAGGATTGCGGCAAAGGACTTGCCGCCCCTCGCTCATCATCCGCAAAGGCTGCCTCGCCCGTGATCACCGGTCCGTGCCTCATCGTCCAGCCGATCCACGCGGCGGGCCTCGACCGGCTGCGTGCGGCGGGGTTGGAGCCGCGCCCCGCCAGCGGCACCGACGCCGAGACCCTGGCGCGCGAGGTCGCCGGATGTGTCGCCGTCATTACCCGGAACACCGGCTTTCCGGCCCAGGCCATCGCGGCGGCGCCGGATTTGCGGGTCATCGGCGTGCACGGGACCGGCACCGACCACGTGGCCAAGACGGCGGCCACCGAGGCCGGGATCGTCGTGGTCAACACGCCCGGGGCCAACGCCGTATCGGTGGCCGAGCAGACCCTGGCGCTGATCTTTGCCCTGGCGAAGGCGCTGCCGGGCGCCGACCGCTCGGTCCGGGATGGCGACGACAGCTTCAAGTTCACGGCTCGCCTCGTCGAACTCGCCGGCCTGACCCTCGGCCTCGTCGGCTTCGGGGCGATCGGGCAGGCGACCGCCCGGCTCGGCACCGCCCTGGGCCTGCGGGTGCTGGCCTACGGGCCGAGCCGCCCGGACGCCGATTTCGCCACTGCCGGCGCCCTGCGGGCCCCCTCGGTCGACGCGCTCCTGGCCGAGGCCGACATCGTTTCCCTTCACGTACCGTTGACCCCGGACACCCGCGGGCTGATCGGCCGGGACCAGCTCGCCCGGATGAAGCCGGACGCGTTCCTGATCAACACCAGTCGCGGCGGTCTCATCGACGAGGCCGCCCTGGTCGAAGCCCTGGAGACCGGCACGATCGCGGGCGCCGGTCTCGACGTCTTCGCGCAGGAGCCGCTGCCGGCAGATCACCCCCTGGCCCGCCAGGCGCGGGCGATCCTGACGCCCCATGTCGGCGGCTCCACCGGGGCGGCCCTGATCCGCACCGCCGAGACCGCCGCGGCCCGCGTGGTCGATGTGCTGGCCGGCCGGCGGCCGGGCGGGCTGGTCAATCCGGCTGTCTGGGAGCGGCGCCGCGCGCCGTGATGCCCGGAGGCGGCTTGCCGCCGCGAGCTCTGAAGGGCGCGGCCCCCTCCCGGACCAGAGAGGAGGCCCGCGCCCGATCCCGACAGCGCGGCGCAGCAAGCCTCCCCCGTTCGCTCCTCCATCAAGCCCCTGGCGGGCACGCTCGAGATCCGTGGCGGGAATGCGCGGAGCGGTCGGACCCGCGTGAGCATCGCAGTTCGCGACGGCCGGACCTCCGCGGACGCGCGGGGCTCCTGACCGGCCCAGATCACGCGTTTCGTCCGGACCGCGACCGCCCGCCGCGCGCCGTGTCATGCAATCGTCGCAGACGGGCCGGAAAGCCACCCGCTGCATCCGAGGCCAGAGAGGGCTCCATGGACTTCCACCGCCGCTTCACGGTCCTGATGTGCGCTCCGGCCTTCGACCCGGATGACCTGGAGGGCGCGCGGGTCAACCAGATCGTGGCGGCCGTGGAGCAGCGCGGCTTCGAGGTGGTGCGCGCCCGGCGGGTGGAGGACGCCGCCATCGCGGTGCAGACCGACGCGGCGGTCGGCTGCCTCGTGGTCGACTGGGGCAAGCGCGGCCTCGACGGCAAGGCCGCCGCCCTCATCGACATGATGCGCAAGCGCGGCCTGGAGATGCCGATCGTCATCATGGTCCGCCGCAAGCGGCTGGAGGACATCCCGGTCGAGCTCCTCGACTTCATCGACGGCTACATCTTCCTCGCCGAGGAGACGCCGGAATTCATCGCCCGCGGCCTCGTCAGCCGGGTGACGCAGTACGCCCAGACCCTCAAGACGCCGTTCTTCGGCGCGCTGGTCGACTACGCCGAGAAGGGCAACCAGCTCTGGACCTGCCCGGGCCACAACGGCGGCATCTTCTACAACCGGTCGCCGATCGGCCGGATCTTCGTGGAGCACCTCGGCGAGGCGATCTTCCGCGACGATCTCGACAACTCGGTGCTCGACCTCGGCGACCTCTTGACCCACGAGGGGCCGGCGCTGAAGGCCCAGAAGGAGGCCGCCAAGATCTTCGGGGCGGAGAAGACCTACTTCGTCCTCAACGGCACCTCGGCCTCGAACAAGATCGTCCTGTCCTCCCTGGTGGCCGAGGACGACCTCGTCCTGTTCGACCGCAACAACCACAAGGCGGCCCATCACGGCGCCCTGTTCCTGGGCGGCGGCATCCCGATCTTCCTGGAGACCGACCGCAACGCCTACGGGCTGATCGGACCGATCTTCCACGAGGCCCTGGACGAGACCCGGATCCGGGAGAAGATCCGCCGCAACCCGCTGGTGACCGATCCGGAGGCGTGGCGCCGGGAGCGGCCGTTCCGCGTCGCGGTGATCGAGCAGTGCACCTACGACGGCACGATCTACGACGCCCAGGAGATCCTGGAGAAGATCGGCCACCTCTGCGACTACATCCTGTTTGACGAGGCCTGGGCGGGCTTCATGAAGTTCCACCCGCTCTACGCGCGGCGCTTCGCCATGGGGCTGACCGGCCTCGATGAGACCTCGCCCGGCATCGTCGCCACGCAATCGACCCACAAGCAGCTCGCGAGCTTCTCCCAGGCCTCGCAGATCCACACCCGGGACGGGCACATCCGCGGCCAGACCCGGCGGGTCGAGCACAAGCGGCTGAACGAGAGCTTCCTCGTCCACGCCTCGACGTCGCCCTTCTACCCGCTCTTCGCCTCCCTCGATGTCGGCGCCCAGATGATGAAGGGGCGCTCCGGCATGATCCTGTGGGACGACACGATCCGGCTCGGGATCGAGTGGCGCAAGAAGGTCCGGGCGATCCGGCGCGAGTTCGAGGAGAACGAGCGCGACCCGGCGCGGCGCTGGTTCTTCGATCCCTTCGTGCCGGACGTGACCCGGAACGCCGACGGCGCCGAGGTGCCGTGGGAGAGCGTGCCCACCGACGAGCTCGCCGCGACGCCTCGCCACTGGGAGCTGAAGCCGGGCGCCCGCTGGCACGGCTTCACCCACGTGGCGCCGGGCTACGCCATCACCGACCCGAACAAGCTGACGGTGCTGACCCCCGGCTTCGACCGGCACACGGGGGCCTACGCGGAGCACGGCGTGCCGGCCCCGATCGTGGCGCAATACCTGCGTGAGAACCGGATCGTCGCCGAGAAGAACGACCTGAACTCGCTGCTCTTCCTGCTGACCCCGGGGGTCGAATCCTCCAAGGCCGGCACGCTGATCTCGGGCCTCGTCGCCTTCAAGCGGTACCACGACGACAACGCCCCGCTGGAGGAGGCCATGCCGGAATTCGTCAACCGCCGGCCGAACCGCTACCGCGGCGTGCGCCTGCGCGACCTCTGCAGCGAGCTCCACGCCTTCCACCGGGAGGCCGGCACCTCCGCGCTGCAGCGGCGCCAGTTCGCGCCGGAACACCTGCCCGAGATGGTGATGCCGCCCAAGCGCGCCGCCCAGCTGCTGACCCGCAACAAGGTCGACTACGTGCCGATCGCCGAGGCCGAGGGGCGGATCGCCACCACGCTGATGCTGGTCTACCCGCCGGGCATCGGCACGGTGCTGCCGGGCGAGCGCCTGGACGAGCGCGCCAAGCCGATGCTCGACTATTTCAAGATGTTCGAGGCCTCGGCCAACCTGTTCCCGGGCTTCGAGGCCGAGATCCAGGGCGTCTACCGCGAGGTCGACCCGGACGGGCGGATCCGCTTCCACACCTACGTGGCGCGGGAGGGGGCCTGATGGAGATCGAGGTCGAGGCGCCCGGCCTGCTCCCGTCCCGTGCCTGCCCCGACATCGTCATCCGCGCCTCCTCGGACGCCGATGTCGAGGCGATGGTGGCGATCTACGAGCACCATATCGGCAAGGGCGTGACTGATGTCGGCGTCGCCGAGGAGGACCGGCTGCTCCCCGACGACCTGAAGCGGCGGCGCAAGACCATGCGCAAGAAGCGCCTGCCGCACTTGGTGGCCGACCGGGACGGCGCGGTGGCGGGCTACGCCTACGCGGTGCCGTTCCGGAAGCGCCCGGCCTACCGCTACACCCTCAAGCACTCGATCTACGTGCATCCCGACCACCTCCATGCCGGGATCGGCCGACGGCTCCTGCCGGCCCTGATCGAGGCCTGCGCGGCGGGCGGCTACCGCCAGATGATCGGCTACATCGACGCCGAGAACGCGGCGTCCCTGCGCCTCCACGAGGCCTGCGGGTTCGAGCGGGTCGGCTACCTGCGGGCGGTGGGCTTCAAGTACGGCCACTGGTCGGACAGCGTGATGGTCCAGCGCGCGCTGGGGACGGGGTCGGGGGACCGGCCGGGGTAGCGGGTGGCTCAGTGGCCTGAGGCGGACCGCGCCGTCGCGACGAGGTCGACCTCGACGCCGACATCGAGCGCCACCCACTGGCCCGAGGCCCAGGCCCCCTGCCCGACGCCGAACTCGGTTCGGACGAGACCGACCCGCCCGGTGGCGTGCGCCGCGCCGCCTTCGACGGCCAGGTGGAACGGCAGCGTCACGGGCCGGCTCGTGCCGCGGATCGTCAGCGTCCCGGTGGCAGCGTAGTCGCCCTGCCCCTTGTCGACGAAGCGGGTCGCCTCGAAGCGGGCCGTGCTCGACCCCTTGACGTCGAACCAGTCCTTTTGCGGCAGGGCCTCGTCGCGCTGGACGTCCCCGGTCCGCGCGCTGGCGAGGTCGACCAGCACGGTCGCGTGCCCCGCCTCGGGCTTGGCGGGGTCGAACTCCACCGCGGCCTCGAACCGCTCGAACCGCCCGGTGAACGGGACGCCGACCTGCACGCCCGAGAACCGGATCGCGCTCTTGGCCGGATCCACCGTCCACTCGGCGGCGGAGGCCGGCAGGGCCGCGCCCGGGAGCGCGCCCAGCAGCGCCCCCAACAGCACCCCAGAGAGTGCTCTCTGGGGCGCCGCGAGCCGGCCGAGGTGACGCGTGTTCATCGGGTGGGCTCCACGATCGGGGCGGTCGACGGCCGGCGCCCCGGCAGCATGCGGCGCAGCACGTCGTCGCGCAGGAGGAAATGGTGGCGCAGGGCCGCCGCCACGTGGACGGCGAGCAAAGCCGCCAGGACCCACGCCCCCAGGGCGTGGACCCGCTTGAGGATCCCCTCGGCGGCGGCGGGGTCGGGGACGAGGCCCGCCAGCGGCAGGTGCGGCCAGGGCACGATCCCGTACAGCACCGTCGGGATGTTGAACGGCGACAGCGAGACCACGGCCCAGCCGGTCAACGGCAGCCCGACGAGGAGCAGGTAGAGCAGGTGATGCGCCGCCGCGGCCGCCCGCCGCTCCCGTGCCGGCATGCCGGCCGGTTGCGGCGGCGGCCGGTGGGTCAGGCGCCAGAGGACCCGCAGGGCCGTCAGCGCCAGCACGGTGACGCCGACCGACTTGTGCCACTGGTAGAGCTGGAACTGGCGCAGCGGCGCCAGGGCCGCGTGGGTCATGGTCAGCCCGATGCCGATCAGGACGAGCACCGCGAGGGCGCTCGCCCAGTGCAGCAGGATCGCCACGGCCGAGTACCGCCGCGCGGAAACCCCGTTCGCCATGGCGGATCCTCCTGCCCGCGGCCCTTACTCCTGGCGCTCGAAGGCGCCCGCGATGGTGAGGTGCAGCTCGTCGCCGATCAGCGGGACGTAGGTCTTCACCCCGAACTCGGAACGCTTGAGCGTGCCGGTGGCCTCGAAACCGACCGTGACCTTCTTGCTCAGCGGGTTCACGCCGGCGCCGACCAGGGTGACGTCCAGTGTCACCGGCTTGGTCACGCCATGGAGCGTCAGGTCGCCCGTCACCTTCGCGTGGTCCTTGCCGGCCGACATGACCTTGGTGGACACGAAGGTCATGTCGGGGAACTTGGCGGCGTCGAGCCACTGGTCGCCCTTGAGCTCGTCGGTGAGCTTGGCGCTGGTGGTCGTCACCGAGGCGACCGGGATCTTCACCGACAGCTTGGCGGAAGCCGGGTTCTTCGGCTGCAGCTCCAGCGTGCCGGACACGTCCGAGAAGCCGCCGGCATAGTTCGAGAAGCCCATGTGGGACACGCGCCAGCCGACCTGGGTGTGGCCGGGATCAACCGCGTAGGTGCCGGCCTGGATCTGCGCCGGGTCGCGGGTCGGCGGCGTCTGGGCTCGGACGGCGGTGGCGGCCGGGGCGGCGATCAGCAGGGCCAGCAGGCCGGAGGCGAGAATCGACTTCAAGGGTGTCTCCTACAGGGCAGACGGTCGAGCGCGATTCGTTGCGCCGCAGCAGCCCTGTAGACCCGTTCACGGGACCGGTTGAGCCTGCTATCCGGAACCGCATGGTTGCGAGATCGGAAACCTTCCGGGGCGGACTCGAGGATGTGCGGGCCTTCTGCGCCGTCGTCGATCTCGGCACGGTGACGGCCGCGGCCGCGAGCCTGCAGGAGACCAAGGGCAGCGTCAGCCGGCGGATCTCCCGCCTGGAGCAGGCGCTGGGCGCCCGCCTGATGGCGCGGACCTCGCGGGCGGTGTCGCCGACCGCCGAGGGTCTCGCCTTCTACGCCAAGGCCCAGGCGAGCCTGACGCTCCTCGACGAGGCGGCCGAGACCGCCCGCGACGCCCGCACGGTGCCGGCCGGGCATCTGCGGATCACCACCTCCATCGATTTCGGCATCGAGGTGATGCCCGAGATCGTCGCGAGCTTCCGGGAAGCCTACCCGCAGATCACCGTGGAGATGCTGAACACCGACGCGCGCCTCGACCTCGCGGCCAACCGGATCGACCTCGCCCTACGGCTCGGCGGCGCGGAGGAGACCGGCTACCGCGCGCTGGTGCTGGCGACCCTGGCGGTCGGCTTCTACGCCGCCCCCCGCTACCTCCTGCGCCGCCCGGCCCCGACGGACCTCGCCGGGCTGCGCGACCATGACCTGATCCTCGCCCGCGAACGGTTCGGTACCGGGGGACTGGCCCTCACCGACGGGCAGGGCCGCACAGAGCCGCTGGCCGTCACTCCGGCGATCCGCGTCAGCGACTTCGCCACCGCCCACCGGTTGACCCTGGCGGGGGCCGGGATCGGCCATCTCCCGAGCCTCGTCGCCGCCCGTGCCGTGGCGGCAGGCCAGATCGTGCGCGTCCTGAGCCCCTGGGCAACCCGGGGCGCGCATCTGCGGGCCGTCACCCTCGCGGGCCGCGAGTTGCCGGCCCGGGTTCAGGTGTTCCGGGAACACGTGCGCGGCGCGCTCACGACGTGTGATGAAAGCCCAGCAAGGCCGATAATTTGTGCCACGAATACAGGCAACTAGCTAAGGTCATCACTATAAGCGCGCTAAATAGCGCTAAATCGATAAAATTGTATCGGCCGGCGTATCCCGGTTTTGAGGGCTCGCCTGCACGATGCGGTGCAGCGGCGTCCCGAGCCGCACGGCGGCCGCTCCGCGGCGCCGGACCGCATCAATTCTCGCGCGGACGCCCGTCATGCCCCTTCGCAGCAGGTGCCTGCACACCACCCTTCTCGTCGTCGGCGCGCTCGCGCTGGCCGGATCGGGCCTCGCGGGGGCGCCGGCCTTCGCGTCGCTGTCGAGTGCGGCCCGCATCGTTCTGCAGAAGGGACGCCACTACATGCCGACCGATCTGTACCTGCGCCGCGGCGACACGATCACGCTGCGCAACGGCGACGAGAGCCTGATCCACCACGCCTTCATCGAGACGGACCGGTTCTCCTTCGATGCCGGTGACCAGGAACCCGGCACCGAGACGCACCTGACGCTGGCCGAGCCGGGCGACTTCGTGATCCAGTGCGGCATCCACCCGAAGATGAAGCTGACCATTCACGTCCAGTAGACCGACCGGTCCGGGGATCGGGTCAGCTATCGCGGCCGATGCCGAGGCCGCGGAGGATGTCGCCGATCGGATCGATCTTCGCGGCCGGGGCGGCCGGGGTGGATTGGGGGGCGGCGGGCGCGACGGCGGCCCGGTCGGCGGTCGCGGTGCGGGCGAGGGCCGCGTGGCGCAGCCGCGTATTCCGATGCGCCGCGCGCTCGGAGGCCCGGGGCCGGCGTGCCATCGCGGTCTTCCGAAGCGGCTCGGCCGGGCCGGCCATCTCCCCCGGAAGCGGCAGAGCCGGCATCGCGCCGGGCGGCATCACGGCGACGCGCTGCGGCGCCGGCACGGCCCGGGGAAGGTCATCCGAAGTGGCGCGGGCATCAGCGCGGGCATCGGCCCGGATCGTGCCGGTCGTCTCCGGGGCGGCGACGCGGGCCGGCGGGTCCGTCCACGCCACCGGCGCGGCGGCGACGGGCCGGATCGAGCCGGCCTGTGGCTCAGCAATGCCCGGATGCAGACTACGCGCGGCCACGACCAGCCCGAATACGGCAATGGCAGTGGTTGCGAGGGTAGACCGGAAGTGTTCCATAGCGGAAAAACGAACGGCCAAGCTCCTGGTTCCGCGGGATCGGAATCGCAGGCGCGCCTCGGGTCGCACGACCGGACAGAAAAAAGGCCACTCCCGAAGGAGCGGCCCGAAGTCTAGGGAGGAAACGCCCAAGAAGGGCTGCGGGACCGCGACGCCATCGCGATCCCGCACTGCACAGATAGGATACCGCATTGCGGCATGCAACGGTCAGGCGGCCCGAGAGACATGCATAGGTAACGGGGTCCGATCGATCCCGCATTCCCGGGGAGCATGGCAACACGCCCCTACGGCATATCCGGACGGTCGTCGTGTCCGATCAGGCGCTCAACCTCGGCCAGGGCGACGGCGCGGGCCGCCCGCTCCGAGGCATGCGGGCGGTACGACCCGCGGACCAGCTTGCCGCGGTCGCGGATCGCCCAGGTGAACCGGCCGGGATCGTGCCGGCTCGGCCTGACCTCGACCGTGTAGAGATGCCCGCCATTCGCACCCATGCGTAGAATGTGCGGGATCGGGCGGTGCCGGGATAGGGGGTGCGACCGTGAGTGGCAGCGGCTACCGGGCCGCTCGGGACCGGCCGGCTTCGGTCCTGGACGTCTCTCCCGCGCCCTCGGTCCGCAGGCCCAGCCAGACGACGTGCTTGGGTCCGCTGCCGCGGCCGCTCGCGTGGACCCGCATCTCCTCCACCGCGAAGCCCGAGCGTTGCAGACGGCCCTTGAACTTCCGGTCCGGGGCGCCCGACCACACGCCCAGGATGCCCCCCGGCCGCAGCGCCCACCGGGCGCGCTTGAGGCCCCAATTGTCGTAGAGCCGGTCGTTCGCCCGGCGCATCAGCCCCTCGGGGCCGTTGTCGACGTCGAGCAGGATCGCGTCGTACCGGTCCGGGCCCGCCTGGATCAGGCGGTTCACGTCGGCCTCCTGCAGGTCGACCCGCGGGTCGTCCAGGCAGCCGGCGAAGACGTGCGCCAGGGGTCCCCGCGCCCAGGCGATCACCGCGGGGACCAGCTCGGCCACCACCACCTGCGCCTCCGGGCCGAGCCCGTCGAGGGCCGCCCGCAGGGTGAAGCCCATGCCGAGGCCACCGATCAGGATCCGGGCCCGGGGTCGATCCTTCAGCCGGGCACAGGTCAGCGCGGCGAGCGCCACCTCGGAGCCGCTGCGGCGGTTGTTCATCAGCTCGATCGTGTCGGCCAGGATCGCGAACTCGTCGCCCCGCCGCATCAGGCGCAGGTCGGTGCCGCCACCGGGCACGCTGCCGGTGTCGAGATGAACCCAGGGTATCACGGGGGCGTCCTTACACTTGGCGGGCGGAAGAGGATCACGGCACGGGCGGGGCGGTCCACGGGTGCGGCCTGTGCGCGCTGCGCAACCCCGTGCCCGGAACCGTGCCTTGCCGCGATCGATTCCGGCGGCGTATCAGCACCTATGGCCAAGCGCATCAAGTCCAGACCGCAGGAGCGGGGCTTCATTATGTTCGACATCGTCTACACGGACGGGTCTCGGGCCTCCAACCGGCGCGTGCCAGTGGAGATCCTCGGCGGTTTGGACGGCGACGAGCCGGCCCGGCAGCTCATCGCCGAGCAGGAGGAGGAGATCGCCCGCAAGGCCGGGCGGCCGGGCCGCGAGATCCAGAGCCTGACGCGCTCGCCCATCGTCAAGCCGAAGCCGGTGGCGTGAGGCGGGGCGCGTCCAGCCCGAGCCCGGACCGCGCCACCCGGCCCCGATGACCGCGCCCGTCGAGACCGTGTGCGGGCCGGTCAGGCCGTCTCGGCGAGCCGGCGGGCGACCTCCTCCCGCAGCGCCTCGTTCATCTCTGCGCACCGGGCCTGGAGGCGGGGCCGCAGCCACGGGAACAGGCCCGGTGCGAGCAGCCCCGCGAAGGTCTGCGCCTGGACGAGGCTGACGCCCTGCCGGGTCTCGATGATGCGGACGTCGTGGCAGCCCGTCAGCAGGTGCGGCCGCGCGAGCCCGCCGCGCCACGTCAGCCGCCGGCCCGGCTCCCAGCAGGTCACCTGAACCCGCAGCGTCAGGTATGAGCGGCCGTTCAGGGTGAGCTCCAGGCGCCAGCGCGCTTCCCTGCGCCGCCCGCCCTCCGCCTTGCGGATGAAGGGATTCCACGCCGGATAGGATTCCAGGTCCGTCAGCACGGACCAGACCGTCCCGGCCCGTGCCGGAATCGGGATCTCGGCGCTGCTGATCCGGCTGACCGTCATGCATCCCTCCCGGCAAACGGGCCTCCCCGGAGATCCGGCGTCGCGCGGCTCAGATCGCCCCCTCGAGGACCTCCAGCGTCCGCAGGATCGCGAAACCGATCCGCTCCGCCTCCGCCTCCGCCCCCTCGGCGACCGGCAGCAGCGCCACGGTCTCGACCATCATCCCCTCCTCCGGTCCGACCACGACCCGGACCACGTCGCCCTCCTCGGCCGACGGATCCCGGATCAATCCGACCCGGTGACCGGCGCCGGTGCCGAGGACGCGCAGGGGCGGCTGCGCGGCATCCGGCTCCACGGGTGGACGACGGTTGCCGAAGGCCGGGCGAATGACGTTGTCGTCGGACATGGGAGAACCGTCCCTTCAGGCGCGCGCGGCCGAACCCGCCGGTGCCGAGCCAGACGTTGCCGAGCCAGACGTTGCCGAGCCTGCCGGTGCCAGACCCGCCGTCGTCAGGACCGCGTCGGCCAGAACCTCCATGCCGGCCCGGGCCCAGTCCGGCGTGATGCTCTCGGCCTCGTTATGGCTGATGCCGCCGTGGCAGGGGCAGAACACCAGGGCCGCCGGGACCGCGCGGGCGCAGTAGACGGCATCGTGGTAGATCGCGGTGGGCATGCGCGTCCAGGCGTGTCCCCGCGCCTCGGCGGCCGTCTGGACACGGTCCACCAGCACCGGGTCGAACGGCGTCGGCGGCGCGCGCCAGAACTCCGCGACGCGGATCGAGACGCCCCGCTCCGCCGCCAGGGCGTCGGCCCGGGCGCGAATCCGCGCCCGCATCGCCTCCAGTTGCTCGGTGTCGCCGTGGCGGGTGTCGAGGCTGAACCAGACCCGGCCGGGCGTGATGTTGCGGCTCGCCGGCTCGGCGGTCAGCACGCCCACGGTGGCGCGACCGCGCTCGTCCCCGGCGCCGACCGCATCGCGGGCGATGTCTTCGAGCGCGGCGATCAGGGCCGCCGCGGCCATCATCGCGTCGTGCCGGCCGGCCATGGGGCTGCCGGCATGGGCTTCCTCGCCCAGCACCGTGATCTCGTACCAGATCTGAGCCAGCGCCCGGTCGACCACGCCGATCGTCAAGCCCGCATCCTCCAGGCGCTTGCCCTGCTCGATGTGCAGCTCGAAATAGGCGCCGATGCCCTGCAGCGCGGCCGGATCCGCCTCGCCCTGCCAGCCGATCCGCCGCAGCTCGTCACCGAAGACGTGGCCGGCGAGATCCCGGGTGGCCATGATCTCGGCCTCCGGGACGATCCCCATGGCGACGCCGCTGCCGCTCATCGGCGGCGCGAAGCGCGAGCCCTCCTCGTTGCACCAGTTGATCAGCAGGAGGGGCGCCTCGGTCTCGATCCCGGCCTCGTGCAGCGCCCGCATGATCTCCAGGCCGGCGAGCACGCCGAGCGGCCCGTCGAACTTGCCGCCGGTGGGCTGGGTGTCGAGGTGGCTGCCGATGGCGACCGGCTTGCGGGTCGGATCCCGCCCCGGGCGACGGAAGACCATGTTGCCGACCCGGTCCACGGTGAGCGTGAGCCCCACCGCCTCGCCCCAGCGCCGGAACAGGGCGCGCCCCTCGGCGTCGCGGTCCGTCAGGGTCTGCCGGTCGTTGCCGCCGTTGGGGAGCGCGCCGATCCGGGCGAGCTCCATGAGGCTGTCCCAGAGCCGGTCCTGCGAGAGCGGGAGGTTGGTGCGGTCCGTGATGCGAACCATGGAGCCTCTGGCGAATGCGTGCGGGAGCCGGCGAGGTTAGGCCCTGATTCCGGCGGGCACCAGGGACAGGAACCCCGATCGCGCACCCGACAGCGGCGACGCCTCGGCATCTGCGCGAGGGGTGGGCTGCCAGGATCGGCATCCCGCTCGGACGAGACCGCCTTCAGGGCGACGGATCCGCAAACAGCGCGCCCCTCCTGGACCGCGCGGCATACAGGCGAGGCGTCTCCAGCAGAATCTCGCAACGTATCCGCCGCACCCGACCCGAACTAGGCCCGTCACCGCCCACCGGAGATCGGGCCGGGGTCACGCATCCTCTTCACCGGGCCGGGTGCGCCGCCCGGCGGGCCGGCACCCACCACCGCGACACCATGTCAGAGGCGGCCGAACTCCCGGGAAACGTCGCCCCCCTGGACAGGCCGGTTGCAGGCTGACTGTCTCTCGGGCAATCGTGCATCAGTGCACAAACATAGGTTGCAATAACGCGAGGGGGGCCTGATGCAGCTGTCGTCCGAGGCAATGGCTGCCCTGCGGGCGGCAGGATTCGTCGGGACCTGGGACACCGACGTCCCCGCGGGCCGGTCCGTGCTCGACGCGGGCGCCGCGACCGTGCTGGCCGGAAACCCGGACCTCGCCGGCCAACCGCTCGCCCTCGAGACCGCGCTCGGACGCGTCCATCCCGAGGATCGGGACTGGGTCTTCGGGAAGATCCGCCGCGTCCGGCAGACCGGCGGACCGGTCTCCCTCGAATTCCGCGTGCTGTCCGGGCCGGGCGAAGTCCGCTGGATCCTCAATCGGGGGTTCCTGGCCTCCGATCCGTCGGGCATGCTGCACGGGCGCGGCGCGTATCTCGACGTCACCGATCTCTACACGCGCTCAGGGCGGCTCACGAACGGCGCCGGCCCGGGGCCGGGCGGCGCGCTGGAGGCCGCGGCCGATCACGGCATCCAGGCCCACGCGGCGCTCGAACGCCACGGGGACACCCATCTGCAGATGCTCTCCGGCATGCTGCTGCTCGGGATCGGCCGCACGCTCGCCGGGCGCATGCCCTGAGGGCGGGCGATGCCGGCCCTCAGGTCCGCCAGGGATGGGCCGGCAGCTCGGTCCGGCCGATGGCCTTGGCGCCGGCCTCCGCGACGGTGTGATCGTTCTCCACCGTCGAGCCGCTGACACCGATGGCCCCCGACATCACGCCGTCCGCATCGACGATCGGGATCCCGCCCGGGAATGTGATCAGGCCGTCGTTCGAGTGCTCGATCCCGTAGAGCGGGCCGCCGGGTTGGGACAGCTGCCCGATCTGGCCGGTCATCATGCCGAAGAAGACCGACGTCTTGGCCTTCTTGTGGGCGATGTCGATGGACCCGACCCAGGCGTCGTCCATGCGGTGGAACGCCTTCAGGTTGCCGCCGGAATCGACCACCGCGATGCACATCTGGGTGCCGAGCTCCGTGGCCTTGGCCCGGGCGGCGGCGATCGCCGTCTCGGCTTGCTCGATCGTAACGTGCATGGGACCCTCCCGTTCGCGTTGTCTGCGCGACAGCCTGTGACCGTTTGTCCAGCCTCGCGCAAGCTCGGCCGGTGCAGGCTCAGGCGGCGCGTTCCCGGGCCGCGCGGACGCGTTCGAGGAGCTCGGATGCCAGCTCCGCGCAGGCCGCCGCCTCGGGACAGGGACGCTTCCACACCACCCGCCCCGCGCGCAGGACGATGCCCTCCGCCGCCGCCATCGCGGGCAGCGGCCGGTCGGGCCGCAGGTCGGCCGCGACGCCCTGCGGACCGCCCCGGAGCCGGGCCACGCCCAGCTCGCAGCAGGCCGCGCGCAGCCGCGCGAGGTCGAACAGGGCGAGCACCGGGGCGGGCGCTGTGCCGAAGCGATCCTCGACCTCTCCGGCCAGCGCCTCGATCGCCTCGGGCTCGCGCAGGCGCAGGAGCCGGGTGTGGAGGCTCAGGCGGATCTCCGGCTCGGGGACGTAGTCCTCGGGGATCCGGCTCGGCAGGCCGAGTTCGATCTCCGGACTCCAATCCTCGGCGCGCTCGCCCTTGGCGGCGGTCAGCGCCAGCTGCAGCAGGTGCTGGTAGAGACCGAGCCCGACGAGCTTGGCGTGGCCGGCCTGATCCTCGCCGACGAGGTCGCCGGCGCCGCGCAGGTCGAGGTCCCGGGCGCTCACCGCGAAGCCGGCGCCGAGGCGGTCGAGGGCCTCCAGGGCGCGCAGGCGCTGGAGGGCCGCCGCGGGCGGGGGCGCGCCCGGGTCGCTGAGCAGGTGGACGGTGCCGCGACGCTGCCCGCGGCCGACCCGCCCGCGCAGCTGGTGGAGCTGCGCCAGCCCGAACCGGGCCGCCTCCCAGACCAGCATGGTGTTGGCCCGGGGCACGTCGAGGCCGCTCTCCACGATCGCTGTGGCGAGCAGCACGTCGCCGTCGCCCTCCGCGAAGCGGACCATGACCTCGTCCATGGCCGACGGCTTCAGGTCGCCGTGCGCCACTAGGATGTCGAGGCCCGGCACGAGGGCGCGCAGGCGCTCGGCCATGGGGCCGATATCCTCGATCCGCGGACAGACCACGAAGCTCTGGCCGCTCCTCCGGTGCTCGCGGATGAGCGCCTCGCGGACCGCGTCCGCGTCGAAGGGCGCCACCACGGTGCGGACCGGCTGGCGGAGCGCCGGGGGGGTCGCCAGCACGCTGAGGCTCTGGAGACCGACGAGGGCCGCCTGGAGCGTCCGGGGGATCGGGGTCGCGGTGAGCGTCAGCACGTGCCCGCCCTCGGAGAGGCGGCGCAGGTCCGCCTTCATCTTGGCGCCGAACCGCTGCTCCTCGTCGATCACCGTCAGGCCGAGATCGGAGAAGCGGACGCCGCTGCCGGCGAGGGCGTGCGTGCCGACCACCAGCCGGATCGCGCCGTCGGCGAGCCCCGCCTTGACGCGCTTGGCCTCGGCCGGCGCCACGAGGCGCGAGAGCTGCGCGACCTCGATGCCGAACCGGCCGAAGCGGCGGCGCAGGGTCTCGGCGTGCTGGCGCGCCAGCACGGTGGTGGGGGCGATCAGGGCCGCCTGCTTGCCGGCGAAGATCGCGGCGGCGAGCGCCCGGAGGGCCACCTCGGTCTTCCCGAAGCCGACATCGCCGCAGACCAGCCGGTCCATTGGCCGTCCGGAGGCCAGATCACCCATCAGGGCGTCCACCGCGGCGGCCTGGTCGGGGGTCGGGGCGAAGCCGAAGCCGGCGGCGAACCGCTCCATCTCCCGCGCCGGGGGCGCCAAGACCGGGGCTTCCGTTTCCCGGCGGGCGCGGGCGGCCTCCAGCATCAGGCGCGCGGTCCGCGCCATGGTGGCCTCCGCCTCCAGGCGGCGCCGGGGCCAGGTGCCGCCGTCGAGCTTGTCGAGGGTGACGGCGTCGGGCTCCGGCCCGTAGCGCCAGATCCGGTCCGCCTGGGAGACCGGCACCATCAGGATCGCGTCGCCGGCAAAGCGCAGGCGCAGGGCCTCGGAGGGCTCCTCACCCTGGGTCGCGACCTGCTCCAACCCCTCGAACACGCACAGGCCGTGGTCGCGGTCGACGGCGACGTCGCCGGGGCGCAGGTCGACCTCCCCCATCGGCAGCATCGCCCGGACGCCGCCCGCGACCGCGGCCTCGGGGCCGAACAGGTCGGCGGCGGCGATCACGGTCGCGCCCTGCTCGGGCACCCGGAACCCGGCTGCCAGCGGCGCCTCCAGGGCGAGCACGTCGCCGGGCGCCGCCGCCGCCACGTCGGCCCAGCCGTCGATCAGGCGGATCGGGCGCTCAGCGATCTTACCCGCCTGGCGCACGAGGCGCCGGAGGGGCCGGACCGTGCCGGCCAGGACGACCACGTCGCCGGCCTTCAGCCGCTCGCGCATGACCTTGGCGAAGGCCGTCCCGGGTCGGCGCTCCCCGGCGAGGGACGGCATGGTGCGGGACTCGCCGGCCGCCTCGGTGGCGGCGAGCCGGCCGTGGCGGACGACGATGTCGCGCCACGCCGCGGGGGTGAGATAGAGCCTGGCGCCGGCCAGCCCCCGCTCGTCGCGGGCCTTGAGCCGTCCCCGCGCCTCGTCCATCTGCTCGTAGAAGGCGTCGATCCGCGCCTGCGCGCCGTCCTCGACCGCGAGACGCGCCTCGGGCACGTAGTCCAGGAGGGTGACGAGGCGCGGATAGTAGCGGTCCAGGCGGTGCTCCTGGCCGGTGAACGGCGCGAAGCTCTGGCCGGAGCCGGGCTCCAGGACGATCTCGGTGGCCGGGTCGATGACGAGCGCGTCCGCTTCCGCCACCGAGCGCTGCGAGATCGGGTCGTAGGAGCGGATCGCCGTGACGCGGCCCTCCGCGTGCTCGATCCGGCAGGGGCGCGGCGCGGCGGCGGGAAACACCTCCACGGTGCGGCCGCGGACCGCGATCTCGCCGGGCTCGTCGACCCGCTCGTCGAGGATGTAGCCGAGGCGCTTCAGGTCGGCGGTCGCGGCGGCGACGTCGAGGGGATCGCCGATCCGCAGGGTCACACGGGCCGCGGCCCAGGTCTCCGGCGGCGGCACGCGCTGGACCAGGGCGGGGGCGGTCGTCAGCACGAAGTCCGGCAGGGCGCCCCGGTCGGTCAGCCAGCGCAGCACGGCGGCCCGTGCGCCCATCGTGGCCCGCGACGGCGAGGCGTGATCGAAGGGCAGACAATCCCATTCGGGATAGACCGCGACCCGCGCGTCGGGATCGAGGGCCCGGAGGGTCGCGGCGAGCTCGTCCAGGCGGCGGGCATCCCGCGCGACGTGCACGACCGGCCCGGGCCCCTCGGCGAGGGCCAGCAGCGCCACCGCCAGGGCGCCGGTGGGCATCAGCGGCGCGTCCTCGAGTCCCTGCTGCGCGTCCGCCTTCGTCCTGCGCTTGGCCATGCCTGATCCGAACCTGTCCCGAGCCTGTCCCTTTGAGCCGGCAACGCCGCATCGGCCCCGCGGGCTCCCGTCCGCGGCGATCCGATCCACAGGCGGCACGGCGCGCGGCGGGCGCCCCCCGCGGGGCCCGCGCGGCTCAAGGCAGACGGGCCGCGGCCCCGATCCGACTCCGCGGGTGCGGGCATCCGCAGGTGGGGCAACCCGTCGAGGAGGCCGGACAAATTCGGCCCGCGGCGGGATCCGGTTCAGCCCCTCAAGAGCTTACCGTCGCGGAAACCAATGGTTCGCCACGTCGCCGGTTCAGCGTTGCAAGGACTCACTTGGGAGGGTCGGAGGCGTGGGCTATGACGCTCCCGTGTCGCGGAACGAGACAATGCCCACCCTGTCGGGCTTCGAGCCCCAGCATTCTCAGCGACTCGCCGCCTTGCGGGCCTATGCCATCCTCGACACGCCGCCGGAGCGCGAATTCGACGAGATCGCCGAGATGGCCGCCCAGGCCTGCGGCACGCCGATGGCGCACATCAACTTCATCGACGCCGACCGGCAGTGGATCAAGGCCGCCTTCGGCCATCCGCCGCGGCAGATGCCGCTCGATTTCGGGTTTTGCACGGAGGCGATGCGCGAGGACGGCGTCCTCGTGCTGCCGGATCTCGCGGCCGTCCCGGAGAGCGCCGCCAACCCCCTGGTGACCGGCGAGCCGCACCTGCGCTTCTACGCCGGCGTGCCCCTGGTGACGCCGGACGGCTGGGCCATCGGGACGCTCTGCGTCCTCGACCGCGAGCCGCGCACCCTGTCGGACCAGCAGATCTTCATCCTCAAGGCGCTCGCACGGACCGTGATGACGCAGCTGGACTCCCGCTGCGCCGAGGCGGCCCTGCGCCGGAACGAGGAACGCTACCGCTCGCTGTTCGCGTTCATCGATGCCGGGTTCTGCCTCGTCGAGATGACGTTCGCGGACGGCGACCGCGCCGTCGATTACCGCTTCCTGGAGGTCAATCCCGCCTTCGAGCGGCAGACGGGCCTGCGGGACGTGATCGGCCGCTCGATGCGCGACCTCGTGCCCGGCCACGAGCAGCACTGGTTCGATCTCTACGGCCGGGTCGCGCTCACGGGCGAGCCGATCCGCTTCGAGCAAGCGGCCGAGGCGCTGGGCCGCTGGTACGACGTGCACGCCTACCGGGTCGACGGGCCGGCGCGGAACCGGGTCGCCGTCCTATTCAACGACATCACGGAGCGCCGCCGGAACGAGCTGACGCTCCAGGCGCGGGAGGCCGAACTCCGGCTGGTGGCGGACGCCATGCCGGTGCTGATCGCCTTCATCGACCGCAGCCTCGTGTACCAGTTCGCCAACGCCGCCTACGAGACCTGGACGGGCCAGTCCGCCGCGGACGTCGTCGGCCGGACCGTGCAGGAGCTGCTCGGCCCGGAGGCGTTCGAGGCCCGGCGCCCGGCGATCGAGCAGGCCCTCGCCGGGCACGAGGTCCGCCACGAATGGGTCTGGACCTTCCCGGATCGGGAGGTCCGGACCGCGGACACCCGCTACCTTCCGCGCCGCGACGCCGCGGGACGAGTCGACGGGTTCTACGTCTTCGCGCACGACGTCTCCGAGCGGAAGCGGATCGAGGCGCTGCTCCAGACCCGGGCGGAGCGCCTGGAGGCGCAGGTCGCCGCGCAGACCCGCGACCGCGACCGGGTCTGGACGCTCTCGCCGGTGCTGAAGCTCGTCTCGGACCGGGACGGACGGGTCCACTCGGTCAATCCCTCCTGGAGCCGGGCCCTCGGCTGGTCGGAGGCCGAGACCCTGGGCCGGCCCGCCCTGGATTTCGTGGCGCCGACCGAGCGCGAGGCGGCGCACGCGGCCCTGCGGCCGCTCTGCGCGGATCGCCGCGTCGAGGATGTCGAGCTGTCCTGCCGGACCCAGGCCGGCGACCGGCGCCGCGTGCTCTGGACCGTGGTCCCGGAGGACGGGCTGTTCTATGGATTCGGGCGCGACATCACCGAGCAGCGGCAGGCCGAGGAGGCGCTGCGGCAATCGCAGAAGCTCGAGGCGATCGGCCAGCTCACCGGCGGGGTGGCGCACGACTTCAACAACCTCCTGACCATCATCCGCTCCTCCGTCGAGTTCCTGCGCCGGCCCGACCTCGCGGAGGAACGCCGCCGCCGCTACCTCGACGCGGTCTCCGACACCGTCGACCGGGCGGCCAAGCTCACCGGCCAGCTCCTCGCCTTCGCGCGGCGGCAGGCCCTCAAGCCGCAGGTCTTCGACATCGGCGCCCGCCTGCGCAGCATCGCCGACATGCTCGATTCGGTGACCGGCGCGCGCATCCGCGTCGCCATCGAGCTGCCGGACGCGCCCCGCTTCGTGCGCGCGGACGAGAGCCAGTTCGAGACGGCGCTGATCAACATGGCGGTCAACGCCCGGGACGCCATGGATGGGGAAGGCGGCCTGACGCTCCGCCTCGAGGGCGACCGGCCGATGCCCCCGATCCGCGGGCATGCCGGTGCGCGGGGACCGTTCGTAGCCGTCCGGGTCGTCGACACGGGGGCGGGCATCCCGGCCGCGGATCTCGGCCGGATCTTCGAGCCGTTCTTCACCACCAAGGAGATCGGCAAAGGCACCGGGCTCGGCCTCAGCCAAGTGATCGGCTTCGCCAAGCAGTCGGGCGGCGACATCGACGTCGCGAGCGCGGTCGGCGGCGGCACGACCTTCACCCTGTACCTGCCGCAGGTCGAGGCCTCCGCGGCGTCGGTGGATGACGGCCGCGACGACCGGCGGGACGCCGAGCCCCAGCGAAGCCTGTGCATCCTCGTGGTGGAGGACAATCTCGGGGTCGGGCGGTTCTGCACCCAGATCTTGGAGGATCTCGGCCATGCCCCGATCTGGGCGAAATCCGCCGAGGAAGCGCTGGCCGAACTCGCCCGGACGCCGGACCGGTTCGACGTGATCTTCTCGGACGTGGTCATGCCCGGCATGGGCGGCTTCGCCCTCGCCCGGCAGCTACAGGGCAGCCGCCCCGACCTGCCGGTGGTGCTGACCTCGGGCTACAGCCACGTGCTCGCCACGGACGACACCCACGGCTTCGCCCTCGTGCGCAAACCCTACTCGGCGCAGCAGCTCGCCCAGGTTCTCTACGAGGCGGCGAAGCGGCGCGGACGGCCGGGCGCGGGTGCCTCCCGACCCGCCGCGGGCGAACCGGCCGCGGACGCGCGCGCGCGGGACTGACGGTCCTGGCTCGACGCGCCGGGCAGATCTTCAGGGCTCCCCTGACGCGTCGCCGAAGCCTGTCGTCGCAGCGACCCGGATCCGGCACGACAGGGCCAAGCCGCCCACAGGACCCCGCCGGTCCCGCCGACCTGAACCGGCCCCCTCCCCGCGAGGGGGAGCCCGGGCGCCGCCCTCTCCCGCACGTCGGCGGCAGGCGGCCCCGGCGCGACGCCCAGCGGACCGACCGCGTCGGGGCACCCCGGCGAGGCCTCATGCGTGTGGAGCGGGCCCGGAGCGGCCCGACCGGGCCGCGTTCGCCGACGGCAAGCTCCGGCCCCGTTCGAGCGCTCCGGTCGCCCCTCCCCGGCGCCCGCCGCGGAGGGGGCATGCGGAGCTGGGTCCGCCGGGGCGCGGCCCGGAACAAGACCATTACGGCCGGGTTGACGCCGTGCAGCACCGCGATGGCATCGCCGTGCTGCAGCCCCGCGTGGGCGTTCCTCCCAAGACTCCGGACCGCTTCACCCGAGGCGGTCTTTTTTTGCCCGCGGCGGGGATGCCGAGGGATGTCGGCGCCGCGGGGCGGAGTCGTCGGCGCTCGATGGAGGGCGGGTTCCCCGGTCCACCCGGCCCCGCCCCGGGTCGGGTGCCGCGTCCGCGAGGACGGAGCGAAGCTTCGACCGACGCCCTCGACTGGGACCCGCATCCGGCACGCGTGGACACGCAGACATCCCCGCGAGCGGAGCCACGCTCCGGACTCGGCGTCGGGTCGGGGACCCTCACGCTTCCGGATCACGGCCCTGCCCTCGCGAGGATGGCGGGGTCGAAGCGGATGACGGGGTGAACGCGACCGGGCAGCCGGGAAGGATCCCGGCCGCCCGATCAGGGCGGCCCTTACTCCGCCGCGGTCATCTCGGGGGTGTAGTGGCCGCACCAATCCTGGGCGGCGACCACCGGCCAGAGGCCCTTGGAGTAGGGCGCGGGCTGGCTGACGGGCGGGTTGAAGCGGCACAGGCCGGCATCGTTCTGCGCGACGGCACCGTTGCCCTTGTGCTCGTCGAAGAACCGGCAGCTCTCACACTTCGCGTTCATGAATCAGGCTCCTGGGGCTCGGCGGCCCCGGGCCGCCCTGCAGTGGAACGAAGACTTGGAACTTAGAAACGATCCAATCTATCGATTCAACGGCGGAGGGACCGGCCGGTTCCTCACCCGGACCGTCGCAGCGTCCGGGCCGCTCAGGTGCGGCCGTCGACCGGTGGCGCCGTGAAGTCCACGAGCAGGCGCTGGAGTTCGTCCTCGTGGACGAGGCGCGCCGCCTCCTCCGGGGGAAACCACCGCAGCGTGCGCTGATCCCGCTCCGGCCAGCGCTCGTGCTGGACCTCGACCCGCAGCGGGTAGACGCGGACCTTGCAGGGGAGCGCCTGGCCGTGGTCGAGGCGCTTCTCGTAGCGGTACCAGCCGACCGGACTCGCGGCGATCCGGCCCTGCAGCCCGGCCTCCTCGAACGCTTCCCGCTCGGCGGCCCGGTGGGCCTTCCGGCCGATCATCGGCCAGCCCTTGGGGATGATCCAGCGGCCGGTATCGCGCGAGGTGATCAGCAGCACCTCGAGACGGCCGTCCGCCCCGACACGGAACGGCAAGGCCGCAACCTGCTTGAGCGGCTTGGCCTGGGCCCTCCGCAACAGCTTCTTCAGGTTCGACCGCTTGGATGCCGTCTTCAGCGCTGACCTCGGGAACGAAAGAGGGTGGTTCTTCTCCGGGCGAATCTGCAATTACCCGACACGCAAGGGTTTTACATAGTTGAAGATGGCGAATTTGCATCCGGTCACGGTGATCAGCGAGCCATGCCTGTAACGCTGCGCTCGGGCACCGCCGCCCCGCTTGTCTTGTGGGCGCTGGTCCGCGAAACCTCTTCCGTCCAACGGCAGCGAGTCGCGGCATGCCCGTCGAAATCGAGCGCAAGTTCATCGCGCACCCGTCCGTGCTGGCCTTGTGCCGGTCGGGAACACACTTCGTTCAGGGCTATCTCTACACCGACGACGCCAACACGATCCGCATCCGCCAGGCGGAGGATCGCACGCTGATCACTTGGAAGAGTTCCCGGCGCGGCGCCTGCCGGGACGAGATCGAGTTTGCCATCGCGCCGCGGGACGGCGCGGCGCTCCTGGCCCGCGTGCCGCCCGGCCGCCGCCTCGAGAAGACCCGCTATCGGGTCGCGCACGCCGGTGCGGTCTGGGACGTCGACGTGTTCGGCGGGGCGCTCGCGGGCCTGATCCTGGCGGAGATCGAACTCGAGCGCGAGGACCAGCCGGTGGTGGTGCCGCCCTGGACCGAGCGGGAGGTCACGGCGGATCCGCGCTACCGCAACTCGCGGCTGGCCGCGGGTGCGCCGTCGGAGCGGGAAGCCGCGTAAGACCGGGGCGCGCGGGCGGCGGAGTGAACGTCCGGGGCGCGGCGCCGTTCTAACGGGATGCCTCAGAGCCTGATCACCTGGACCCAGGACGTGACCGCCGGCGTGCCGCTCCCGCGCTACGTCGGACAGGTCGGAGCCGTCGTGGTCGGGATCTGCGAGTACGACGGATCGAACCGGCTGTGGACGTGGTGGAGTCCCCTCGTCGAGGACATCTGGGGCCACGGGCAGGATGCTCACGGCGCCCAGCAGGGCTGCGAAGCGTGGCTGCGCGGCTGGGTGGAGAATTTCAGGCCGTTCTTCGCCTGAGGCTGCGGGCAACCCGAAACCCGCCGGCTCGGAGTCCGGTCAGCGGGCGAACGGGGGCAGGCGGCGCTTCCAGCGCTCGCCGAGCCGCAACTCCTTGGTCCGGCGCCAGGGCGCGGGGCGGGGCGACGGGCCTTCAGCGGGCTCGGCCTTCGGCGCGCGCACGGTCGGCTCGACGGCGAACGCGGCGGGGGGCTCGGGTCGCGCTGCGGCGGGGCGGGGCTTGGCCGCCGGTTTCGGCGCCGGGGGTGCGGCCGCGGCCTGAGCGACCGCGGGAGCCCGCTCGCTGCGCGTCCGTGGCCGCCGCACGGGCGGCGCGACGGCCTCAGGCTCGGGCTCCGCCGGAGGCTCGAACATCGGGACGAGGCTCGGCAGGACACGGCGGGCCGGCGCCTCTGGCTCCTTCCGCGCCGGCCGCGGCGGCGCGGGAAGCTGAATATCCGGTTGCGGCGGCCTCGCCTCGGCCTCAGCCAGTTCCTGCCACAGGTTCGCGTCCGGCCGCGTCCGCACGTTGGGGGAGGTCAGCGATGCCCGTCCGGCCCGGGTGTTCTTGACTTCGACCATGAACGGTCGCGCGCTGCGGCGCTTCATGTAAGACGATCTCCGGAAGCATTCGAGCCGGCACATCGGCGACGCGAACACTCGGAGGCTATGCCTGATCTCGGAGAATGTCCAGAAAGACGAACCGGTACTCGTCAACTTTCCTGTGCTTGTCTCCACGATCGGCGACCGTCTGCATGACGGATCGGCGGCCCGACCGGGACCGACTTCCCGTCCGTTCAGGCCGCCTGCGCCTGGACCGCGCGGACCTGCGCCAGCCCGGCCCCGAACAGGGACTGGTACACCGCCGCGGGGGTCCGGGCCCGGCCGTTGCCGTCGGTGATCGTGACATCGGCCATCCCGGCCGCGATCAGGCTCATGCCCTGGTCCAAGGCGGCGAGCACGGAGGCATGCTGATAGGCGAACCGGCGCGCGGACAGGCGTGCGGACACGGTGAAGTTCATCGAGATAATCCTGGTCTGCGCGGCCCGTTCGCGGGACGGGCGGGCGGCCGCGGTTCGAGGGTCGGGATCGCGCCCGAGCGACGCCGCTCCATGGCCGCGGATAAAGCCATTATCTTGACGAAAGCTTGTTCTTACCGATTTGCACAGGCCGAATGTGGTTTTGGCCAGTCGAGTTCGAGCAGGCCCGGGAACCGCCCGGCGGCGGCGGCGAGCCCCGGCGCCCCCCGTATGGTCGCGTGCCCTGTAGCACCGCATGGCCCGCCCTATGCTACGATCCCTCAGTCTTTACCGGACGGAGCAGGCTGGCATGCTGGATAGACGGACTTTCATGGCTCTCTCGGGCGCCGCGCTCGCCGCCCCGGCGCTGGCGCAGGGCACGGCCGCCCGGACCCTCAAGTTCATCCCGCAGGCCGACCTCACGGTGCTCGATCCGATCTGGACGACCGCCTACGTCACCCGCAACCACGGCCTGGCGGTGTTCGACACGCTCTACGGCACGGATGCCGCCTACGCGGCCCAGCCGCAGATGGTGGCCGGCCACGTGGTCGAGGACGACGGCAAGCTCTGGCGGCTGACCCTGCGGGACGGCCTGACCTTCCACGACGGCAGCCCGGTGCTCGCGCGCGACTGCGTGGCCAGCATCGCCCGCTGGGGCAAGCGCGACGCCATGGGCCAGACGCTGATGGCCTACACCGACGAACTCACGGCGCCCGACGACCGGACGATCCAGTTCCGCCTGAAAAAGCCCTTCGCGCTCCTGCCGGACGCCCTCGGCAAGGTCGGCTCCTCGATCTGCGCGATCATGCCGGAGCGGCTCGCCAAGACCGACCCGTTCACCCAGGTGACCGAGATGGTCGGCAGCGGCCCGTTCCGCTTCAAGGCGGACGAGCGGGTGGTCGGCGCCCGCGTGGTCTACGAACGCTTCGCCGGCTACGTCCCCCGCGAGGGCGCCGCGCCGCAATGGACGTCCGGGCCCAAGCGCGCCTTCATCGACCGGGTCGAATGGCACGTCATCCCCGATCAGGCGACCGCCGCCTCGGCCATGCAGACCGGCGAGATGGATTGGTGGGAGCAGCCGCCGGCCGACCTCGTGCCGACGCTGCGCGGGCTGACCACGCGGATCACCGACCCGACCGGCCTCATCGGCTGCCTGCGGATGAACCAGCTCCAGCCGCCCTTCGACAACCCCGCGGTCCGGCAGGTGCTGCTGAAGGTCGTCGACCAAGCCGATTTCATGCAGGCGGTGACCGGCACGGACCCGAAGCTGATCCACGTGCCCACCGGCTTCTTCTGCCCCGGCCTGCCGATGGCGAGCGATCTCGGCCTCGACGCCCTGACAGCCAAGCGCGACTACGAGGGCGCCAAGAAGGCGCTGGCGGCGGCCGGCTACAAGGGCGAGAAGGTGGTGCTGATGGGCGCCTCCGACTTCCCGAGCCTGAAGGCGCTGGCCGACGTGGCGGCCGACATGCTCACGCGCGCCGGCTTCAACGTCGACTACCAGGTCATGGACTGGGGTTCGGTGGTGCAGCGGCGGGCCAAGAAGGACCCGGTCGCCCAGGGCGGCTGGAGCGCCTTCTGCACCTTCTGGGCAGGGCTCGATCAGGCCAACCCGGCGGTCAGCGCCTTCCTGCGCGGCACGGGGCAGAGCGCCGCGATCGGCTGGCCGACGAGCGGGAAGATCGAGGCCCTGCGGGACCAGTGGCTCGACGCGCCCGACACCGCCGCGCGCAGGCAGCTCGCCGGCGACCTTCAGCGGCAGGCCTTCGCCGACCTGCCCTACCTGCCCCTCGGGCAGTACTTCAACCAGACCTCGTTCAAGCCCACCCTCACGGGCGTCCTCGACGGCGTGCCGGTGTTCTGGAACGTGAAGAAGGGCTGAGGCGTCCGGGAGGCCGGGCCCCCCGGCCGCCCCGCTCCGAGCGCGCGGCGAAGCAATCCGCCAGCGCCGGGCCCGCGGATGGCCTGCGCCCCGGCTTGCTTTGCGGCGCGCAAAGACCAGGGGCACGCGTTACCGTTGCAGGAGCCCGCCAAACCCGGGCTGATCGATCCTCAACGGCATTCCAGCTTACGAATACGCCGTCGTCTTCAACAGATCCGATGCTTCTACGGGCCATGCGCGCTTCCCAGCCGCGTCGGGAACGGGTTAAGCAGGGTCGGCACAGGTCACCGCCAGAGCTGACCGGCCCGCGAGGAAGCCCGAGACGGCCTGCCGTTCCCACCGTCCGCGCGGCGGTCGGCGCCGTCCTGTCCCGTGCGGGCCCGGCCGTGACCTGGATCGACCCGGCCCCCGGCGGGATCCGGCCGGACCCCACGACAGGCGACGAGGACAGGCCCATGACAGGCCCGATAGCAGGCTCCTTGGACGACACCGCGCTCGAACGCTCGGCGATGCGCAGGATCGGCTGGCGGCTCGTGCCGTTCCTGATCCTCGCCTACTTCGTCTCCTTCCTGGACCGCGTGAATGTCGGCTTCGCGGCGATCCAGATGAACCACGATGTCGGCCTGTCCGCGACGGTGTTCGGCTGGGGCGCCGGGATCTTCTTCCTGGGCTATTTCCTGATGGAGATCCCCAGCAACCTGATGCTGGAGCGCTTCGGAGCGCGGTTGTGGATCGCCCGGATCATGGCGACCTGGGGCCTGATCTCGGCCGCCATGGCCCTCGTGCAGGGGCCGTGGTCGTTCGTCGGCCTGCGCTTCCTGCTGGGGCTCGCCGAGGCCGGGTTCTTCCCCGGCGTGATCCTCTACCTCACCTACTGGTTCCCCTCCGCCTACCGGGCGCGGATCATCGGGATCTTCATGATCTCGATCCCGATCTCGTCGTTCCTCGGCTCGCCGATTTCCGGCGCGCTGCTCAACGTGAGCGGGTTCGGGCTGGCCGGCTGGCAGTGGCTGTTCATCCTCGAAGGACTGCCGGCGGTCCTCCTGTCGGTGGCGGTGCTGTGGATGCTGCCGAACGGGCCGAGGGACGCGGCTTGGCTGCCGGCGGCCGAACGGGACTGGCTGGAGCGGCAGCTCCAGGCCGAAGCGGCGCGCAACACGCAGCGCGGCCAGACCGAGAAACCGTCGATGTGGGAGGTGCTGCGCGACCGGCGGCTGGCGCTGTTCGCGGCCATCTATTTCGGCTCGACGGCGAGCAGCTACGGGCTCTCCTTCTGGACGCCGCAGATCGTCAAGAGCTTCGGCCTCGGCAATTTCGAGACCGGCCTCCTGAACAGCATCCCGTACGGTTTCGCGTCGGTGGCCATGATCCTCTGGGGCCGGCACAGCGACAAGACGGCGGAGCGGCGCTGGCACCTCGCCCTCTCGTTCCTGATCCTGGCGCTCGGGCTCGCGGGCGGCACGGTCCTCTCCGGGCTCGGCCCGGTGGTCGCGGCGCTGACGGTCGCGGCGGTCGGCGTCTACATGCTCAAGGGTCCGTTCTGGGCGCTGGCGACGGAGCAGATGCCGCCGGCCGCCGCGGCGGCGAGCATCGCGGCGATCAACGCGGTCGGAAACCTCGGCGGCTTCCTCGGCCCCTACCTGATCGGCGCGATCAAGGACGGGACCGGCAGCTTCACCCTGAGCCTCGTGCCCCTGGTGCTGTTCGCCCTGGTCTCCGCGGCCCTGTCGCTGGTCCCGGGCCGCACCGCGCGTCCGGACCAGGGCGCCGCCCGCCCATCGACCGCCTGACGGCCCCGCCGGGTGTGACGCGTCCCGGCCGCGGAACCGGGCACGGGACCGGCCGGCCGGCCGGCCGACTGCAGCCGAGCCCCGGCCGGGGCCGGTCCAGAACGGGCCGCCCCGGCCCGGGGCACCGATCACCGGAAGCCCGTTCCATGGCCCGGGACGGCGCCGCGCGGACCGTCCTCCCGGGGAGCCGAAGCGGCGGGCCGAGGCGGTAAAGCCCGCACCGCGGCAGACCTGCGGGGGGGGGCGCGGATCGCGGGGCGGATCGACCGCGAGCCCGGCCGATGGGGATCGCGGGCGCGGTCGCCGGCGGCCCGCGATCCGGTCCCGCTCGCGCTCGGAACCGGCGCGAGGCGGCGCGCAGGCCCGCGGACCCGGCCTCCGCGTCGGCGGGGCGCCCCCGGCCCGCCCCGACCGGGATCCCGATCCCGGGGCCGCGCTGGCCGCACCGTGCCGAAGCCCGCGACGGGAGATCGCCGTGCCCAAGCTCAACGCCATCCTGGAAACGGCGCTGTACGTCGCGGATCTCGACCGCGCCGAAGGCTTCTACCGCGACAGGCTGGGCTTGCGCTGCATCTACACCGACTTCCGCATGCGCACCTTCGACGTCGGCGGCCGCGGCGTCCTCCTGCTCTTCCCGGAAGGCGCATCCCTGCGCCCGATCGAGACGCCGGGCGGGCGCATCCCGCCCCATGACGGCCGCGGTCCGGCCCACATCGCGTTCTCGATCGACGCGGACGCGCTCCCGTCGTGGGAGGATCATCTCGCGGCTGCCGGGATCGCGGTCGAGGGGCGCACGCGCTGGCCGCGGGGCGGCGTCAGCCTCTACTTCCGCGATCCGGACGGGCACCTGCTGGAACTGGCTACCCCGGGCCTCTGGAAGGGCTACTGAGCCGGCGCCTCCGCCCGCGCGCCTGGAGCCGCGTCAGCGCGGGGCAGCAGGCGATCGGTGCGCGGGGGCGGCGGCGGTCGGCGTCCCTCCCCGCGCGAGGCTCCGCGCGCGCGGACGGGGGCGCTCGATCCGGCGCGGCCGAACGGGGCCCGGCCCGCAGGGCCGCGCGCGGCCCCGCGGTGGCCGGAACGACAGAGCGGCCGCCTCCTCTCGGAAGCGGCCGCTCGCGACGTCGTCAGAACGTCAGATCGGAACCCCGGCGGCTTGGCGGAGCGTCGAGGCGCTCCGCCAAGCCGAACGGAATCGTCGGGCCGGACTTAGTACGAGCCCGACGCCGCCGTCACCCCGGCAGCGCCGGTGCCCGAGGTGCCGGACCCGGCCCGGCCGAAGATCTCCGGCGACACCGACCCGACGCTGCTGCGCGGCGCCATCGACCTCTACCGCAAGGGCCGGGTCGCCGACGGCGA
>NZ_JAKSYP010000036.1:0-357 GCF_022829625.1 Methylobacterium sp. E-046
GGCGCTTCAAGAACCGCGTCTGAGGCCAGCGCCTACGCCGCGAAAGCTGGACGTCGGATCAGCTCAGCCGCACCGCACCTAGCTTGCGAAGGGGTCCCAATTGCATGCCGATCCGGGGTCCCGTTCCAACGCCTTTTGACATGCTGAAGTGGGTCGCTGTAGCGACCCTACTGGTTGGCTGGCCCATAAAGATGCAGAGCCTAGGGCCCGAGTTCATCTAAGAGCCCGTCCGGTAAGGGTCTGAGGCGGGGTTGAGTGGCCGGGATGGCGATGATTCCAGGAGGGTGCTGAAGCCTGACCTGGACTTGCCATGTGGACCCCGACCACCCGGCGGCAGCATAGCCGCGTGGGCCTTCG
>NZ_JAKSYP010000037.1:0-1236 GCF_022829625.1 Methylobacterium sp. E-046
GGTTGGCCGCTCTGCCACGGGTAGCTTGGCCGGCGGAGCTGGTCGGGCGAGTGCAGCTGGCCAAGCGGAGAAGGCTGGCATGAAGACCTCCGGTGCCGGCGGCCGGTATCCCAGAGAGGCATGCGGGCGCACGGTGTTGTAGTGACGTCGCCAGCTTTCGATGACGACCTGTGCTTCCCTGAGTGTGTAGAAGATCTCGCCGTTGAGGAGTTCGTCGCGAAGCCGTGCGTTGAAGCTCTCGACGTAGCCATTCTCCCATGGTGAGCCAGGCGTAATGTAGGCCGTCTTTGCTCCGACGCCGGTAATCCAGCCCTGGACGGCCTTCGCAATGAACTCCGGCCCGTTATCCGATCGAATATGGCCCGGTACGCCCCGCAGGATGAACAGGTCCGAGAGCACATCGATGACGTCGATCGCTTTGAGTTTGCAAGCGACACGGATCGCCAGGCATTCGTGCGTGAACTCGTCGACGACGTTAAGCATCCGGAACTTGCGCCCGTCATGCGTGCGCGCCTCGACGAAGTCATACGACCAGACGTGATTGCGGTGTTCCGGGCGAAGACGAATGCAGGAGCCGTCGTTGTCCCAGATCCGCCCTCGCTTGGGCTGCTTGGCTGGGACCTTCAGGCCCTCACGCCGCCAGATCCGCTCGACGCGCTTGTCGTTGACGAACCATCCGGCCGCCTTCAGCAACGCGCTGATCTTGCGGTAGCCATAGCGCCCGTACGTCTCGGCTAACGCCACGAGATCGGCCGTCAGCGCCTCTTCGTCGTCGCGGCCCCGCGGCACCTTGCGCTGTGTCGAGCGATGCTGACCGAGTGCCCGACAGGCACGACGCTCGGAGACGTTCATCGTCAGCATGATGTGTTCGACACAGGCGCGTCGGCGCGCGGGGCTCAGAAGTTTCCCCGGGACGCCTCCTGTAGGATCAGCTTGTCGAGGGTGAGATCGGCAATTGCCTTCCGGAGACGGGTATTCTCGGTCTCCAGATCCTTCATCCGTCGAACCTGATCCGACTTCAGGCCGCCAAACTCACGCCGCCACCGGTAGTACGTCACCGAACTCACACCGAGCGCGCGGATTGCATCGGCCACGCTCTGGCCCTGTGAGATCAGCACATCCGCCTGCCGTAGCTTGGCAACGATCTCCTCAGGCTTCGGGTGTTTTGCCATCTTGTCCGTCCTCCTAGCTCAAAAGCCATACCAAAGGGCGGACCACTTCAATGGGGGCTGATCA
>NZ_JAKSYP010000041.1:0-3910 GCF_022829625.1 Methylobacterium sp. E-046
TTCGGCAATCGTCGTCAGAGCTTTGCCGTGTCTGGCGCGACCGGCCCGCAATTCGGTAACTTTGTTGCGGCCAACGGCCTGCTCAGCACGCTCGACTTCTTCGGCACGGTTCGCGGCCGCCTCGGCTACGCCTTCGACCGCGTGCTGTTCTACGGCACCGGTGGTTTCGCCTACGCCACGGGCGACCAGGGCGCGCGCGTCGCGTTCCAGAACTTCTCCGGCAATCGCAGCAGCTTCGTCACCGGCTACACGGTCGGCGGCGGCATCGAGTACGCCCTGCCCACCGACTCGTTCCTGAACTTCTTCCGCTCCTCGGCCGTCACGCTGAAGGTCGAAGGCCTGTACGTGAACCTCGATCAGGGCCGCAACACGGGCCTCCCGCTCGTCGGCGGTCTCATCACCCCCACCGGTCTGGCGCCGGTGTTCAACAACGTGCCGGTTCGCAACAGCGCCGAGTTCGCTGTCGTCCGCGCTGGCCTGAACTACAAGTTCGGCTCGTACTAAGGTCGGGCCAAGCCAACCCGCTCCCGGCCTGTGCACCGGGGCGGTTGCGGCAGGTGGACGTGAGGGTCTGGTCCCCCTCATCGCTATCCTGCCGCGACGTTGCTACATACTGGTTGGCCTCCGGATCCCCAGCCCGATCAGACTGGCCGCGAGGTCGGCAGCGCCTCAGGAGCTTACCGCTCCTGGGGCGTTTGCCATTTGGGATCTGGCTGTTCTGCTAATGGAGCGTGGTGCCGCGAACTGGTCTACAAGAACCCGCTCCCGCTGTGACCCTTGAAGGCATTCGCCCGCCGGATGTACCCGACCACGGTCCGCGGATCCCGGTGGCCCGATTGGTCCATGATGCGGGCGAGATCGGCCCCGCGCTCGGCGGCCGTCGTGATGTAGCCGGCCCGCAGGCTGTGTGCCCCGAACGTCGAGGCATCGAGCCCGGCAGCCGCGCAGTAGCTCTGCAGGATGTTGGCGACTGACCGGTCAGTGAGCCGGGGAAGTTTCGGCGCAACTCGAGCCGAAACCCCCTCATCCGAAACCGTCTCAGCTTGAGACGCTTTCCGCACCCGCCCTGAGCGAGACACCGGCCGGAACACCGGGCCGGACGTGATACCGGCGGCATCCAGCCATTCCCGTACGAGCGCCACCGGCCGGACGAACCGGCCATGCGGGATCGCCTTTTCAAACCCCCTACCCTCTTGATCGACCTTGCTCTTGCGCACGAGCACCCGCAGGCCCTCCGGATCCTCGCGCAGGTCCTCGACGTCGAGCGCCACCAACTCGCTTCGCCGGAACGCCCCCGCGAACCCAAGTGCCAGCAGCGCCCGGTCGCGCTTGCCGGTGAGGGTGTCAGGCGTTCTCGCCAGCAGCATCTGCAGCACGTCGACCGTGGCCGCGGCCTTCTGGGTCGGAGCCGTGCCAATCCGCCGGCGGATCCCCTTCATGGTCGCTCGCACGTCCTCGTCGTCGGTCGGGTCCGGCACCTTCGCCAGCTTGTGGCCGTAGGAGATCGCTGCCAGACGACGTCCGATAGTTGAGGCTGATCGTCCAGCCTCCGCCTCGTGCACCAAGAACGCCGAGACCGTCTCGGACGACGCCGGCAACGACCGGAACCCGAACCGAGCGCACCAAGCCTGAAACACCTGCACGTCGGATCGGTACGCGCGGACGGTAGAGTCCGCCTTGCTCGCCTGCTGGTACGCGCGGACGATCGCGGCGACTTCGACAGAAAGCTCGCTCGCCAGCTCGGGCACTGCGGCGGGGAGCGCACCAGGTGTCACGATTGTCTGCCCGGACCATCGAAGAGAATGACGAGGAGCCAGATCAGCATCAGCGTCGAATTGATGCCGAACAGGACCCGGTTGATAGGCAGCATCTCCTCGTGTTGCGCGAGGCCGTAGACCACTAAGCCGAACAGGCCGCCCCAAGCGCCGATCCAAGCCATGCGTGAGCTTCGAGGGTCAGGCATCGTCGTCGAGCCGATCCGCCGCGGGGTGACCGCACTCTGCGCCTTCGTGGCGAGGGGCGCCACCAAGGCAAAGCCTGACCCAAGAGCCATCCGATCAACGGTCAAGGTAAGCCGTCCCCTTTCCCCCGCCCGACATTGCGCGCCAGCGCCTCCTGCCAGCCAGAGGGTGGCTCGGTGATGCCACGCAGGCGGGCCGCCTCCTCGACGTTGCGCAGGATGGTGGCCCACTCAGCCTCACTCGCGTGAGCTATCGGCGTGCACTCTAGCGCGTGCGCGATGGCCTCTGCGGATCTGCGCCATTCTGCCGGAAGGAATGGAACCCTGTCGTTCTCGTCTGTCATGTGAGTGAAGCTCCCCACCGCCGCTTGGCGGAGGGCGAACCCTGCCATTTGCTCCGCCCGTTGGCACATAGCCTTGGCTTCATTTCCTCACGATCGTTGATGTTCGCTATGGCTAAAACTTTCGAGAATGACGCTTATCGGAAGCTACCGCGAAGATATGGTGATAGCAAGGCGTCTTGAGGTCGAGACATAAAGACTGCGTGAGCGCAAAGTAGCTCGATGCAGTCAAAGCTCGACGTCCCGACAGGGAGCGTGCAAGACGCGCCGCTGTTCAGATGCCTCGACGGCATACAAGCTTGACGGCTCGTTAATCAGACGGCTCCCATGCTCGCTCGCGAGACGGCAGGACGCTCCGCATGCAGACCATCACGATAGCGGCGCGAAAAGGCGGGGTCGGGAAGACAACGCTCGCAACGCACCTCAGCGTCATCGCTGCCGGACCGGGCAAGCCCGTGCTGCTGTTCGACACCGATCCGCAACGGTCGCTGAAATGGTGGTGGGATCTGCGCCAGGGCGACACACCGGCGCTTATCGAATGCGAGGCGCGCGAGCTGCCTAAGATCCTCCCTGCCGCCTTGGGGGAGGGCGTGGCCTACAGCATCATCGACACGCCGCCCCACGCAGAAGGCTCGATCGCCGATGCTATGCGCGTAGCCGATCTAGTGCTCGTTCCGACCCGCCCAGGCCCATTCGATCTTGCAGCCGTGGCGACCACCCTCGACCTAGCGCAGCGCGTCGGCAAGAAGCCGCTCGCCGTCATCAACCACGCGCCGCCCCGCACCGGATCAGCCGAGCCCTCCATCGTGTCGGAGGCGCGCGAGACCCTGACCCGCATGGGCGCCACCGTAGCGACCGCCGTGGTCTCGCAGCGGGTCGCGATGTCTCACGCTATCATCGGCGGGCAGACGGTCAACGAGTTCGAGCCGCATGGCCGAGCCGCCGAGGAGATGCTGGCGCTCTGGTCCGAGGTTCAGTCCATGATGAAGGAGTAGGGGGCATGTCCGCAGAACGTCAGCCGCTCACCAGCCTTGCGGATCGCCTGGCCAAGAAGTCACCGGCCCCTGAGACCGAGAAGCCGGTCGAAACCCAGACCGCTCCGGAGCCGCAGCCGACGCCCACCAAGGCGAAGGGTGCCGACACCCGCGTGCAGATCATCGTCCGCATGACGCCGGCCGAGCGGAAGGCCTTGCGCCAGATCGCCCTCGACCAGGACACGACGGCCCAGGCGCTGGCCGAAGACGCAATCCGCGATGTGCTGCGACGTCACGGCTTCAAGGCGTCGTGACGGCTCCAATTCTCAGCGGCTCGACTCCTTGACGTCTCGAAATCGAGATATTTCGATGCGCTGACGGTGAGACATCTTGATAGCAAGCCGTCTTCCTACCAGCTGCAGACGCGGTCGGGATGTGCGCGAGCCGGGCGAGCCGTGATGATATGGCCGCCCGGTATTTGGGACGATGTAAACCTGTCTTGGCTCTTTCTGATAGTGCAACGACAGTGATCTAAATTGTGGATCGGCTTTCCATTAACGATCCCATCCGAACAGACTGCATACTTTAAGGCCGCAGTAAACCTATTCGTCGTTAGTCCAAATCGCCTTCTTTTT
>NZ_JAKSYP010000047.1:0-11585 GCF_022829625.1 Methylobacterium sp. E-046
GGCGCCTCGGCCTCGCCGTCCCGGTCGCTGCCTCGCATGTAGACGACCTGCGAGTCGGCGGTGTTCTCGGGCGCCGCCAGGGACGGCTCGGCGTCCCCGCCATCCTCCAGGTCCGCATCACCATCCATGTGGTCCAGAACCGCAATGATGCGGTCGGCCGCGTCGAGGGCGGTCTGTGCCGCCTCCTCCAGGCTGGCGCGGAGCGCAGCCCCGGCCAGCGGCGCTAGGATCTCCGGAGCCGCCGGTTTCGGACGCGGGGTGAAGGTGAGCACGTCGCCCATGATGGTATCTCGGGTCGCGATGAAGGGGAGGTCCGGCAGGATCCGGCCGGGACGGTACGCACGGCGACAGAAGGGAAAGGAGCAGCTGTCAGCTCCCGGTGCGTTCGGCCGCAGCGTGGGCCAGCAGCTCGCGGGCGAACGCCTCGATCTCGTCGGAGTCGCCGTTGTCGAGGGTCGTGACCGCCAGCATCGACAGGCGAGTCTCGCGGTCGAAGCTGTTGGCCGGCGCGCGCCGCCGGGCCTCACAGTGGGCAGCGCTCTCCACATCGGTCAGAGCATCTCCGATCCACTGCATCAGCCTGCCGGCGTCGTTGAAGACGGGTGCGCCGGAGGCGTTCGCATCCTCATGGCAGCGGACTCCCCATGCATGGGCGTAGGCCACACCGCCGACGCGATCAGCCAAATCCCGGATCGTCTGCAGGTCGTCCATTGAGACAGACGCGAGGTCGAGCATGCCGACGAGGCTTGGGCCTGCGGGAGCCTGCCGACGTGCCTGAGCCTCGGTGAAGGCCAAGATGTCCCGTGCGAGCCCTTCGCCGAGACCCCCGGGCCAATCCACGCCGATGTCATCGCTGCGCTGGCCCACCCGGGCCTTGAGCTTGAGCCCGGCCAGCGAGGCGGCCGGCAGCGCCGAGATCTGCAACTCGATCTTGTGCAGGGCGGTGCCGGCTTCTCCGGATGCCTCCTCGGCTGCCGCAACGCCCGTCCGCTCGCGCCACTCCTCCTTCTGTCGGAACCACGCTCGCCATTCGGGGCCGGACCCATCCGGTGCGGCGCCCGGCCAGCCGTCTGTGCTGGCGGTTTCACCGATCTCGTTCTCCTCATCGATCCGCTGCTGATAGAGGTCGATAGCGGCCTCCCAGAGTGGGGCCAGCGCCAGCAGGTCAGCGTCGCCCTGATTGCGCAACTCTTGCGTGGCCGGCTCGACACCGCTGCGAACCGCTTCGGTGGCCTCGAAGACGCGATCATGCCGGAAAGCGAGGTCATGCACCGCGTCGGCCCGTAACTCGCGTCGGATCCGAGCCTCCCACGCCGCATGCTGATCGGCCGGAAGGTGGTTGGCCTCGGCCATGCGCCTGCGGCCCATCTCGCTCTGAATTCGACCATGCATCTGCTGGGTGGTGAAGCCCAGCCAGTGCGCCATCGGTCGGCGCACGATCTTGCCGGTGGCGTCGGCGTAGGAGACGAGTGCGGGCGCCGAGCTGGATCAGGGCGCGGGCGCCGAGGAGACCGGCGGGGATCTTGGTGCGGCCGTCGAGGCCGGCGCGGTCGATGCGGGTCCAAGAGACGGTGCGGTGGGACATCGCTTAAGCACCATGTGCTGAGCTGTACATGATGTGCAGGATGCACTTCCGCTTGGGCATTGTCAACAGCCCTGTGCACCATGTACAGTTATGATGCTGAAACCGGAGCCGTGTTGTGGCTGTTCGCCTTACTCCTCGCCTATGTCGGTCCGCCCGCGCGTTGCTCGGCTGGCAGCAGCAGGACCTCGTTGACGCCTCTGGGGTGTCGCGCTCGACGCTCGGCGCCTTCGAGACAAAGGACGAGACCGCCCGCATGGCGACGATGAACAACAAGGCCCTGGTCGAGGCGTTCGAGCGCGCTGGCCTTGAGTTCATCCCCGAGAACGGGGGCGGGGCCGGGCTCAGACTTCGGGAGCGGAAGGGCGTCTGAATGGCTGGCGCCTGGGACAATCTCGGCAGGCTGTTTCGCGATGGTCTGCGTGCCATTGCCCCGCACGGTCCTGGCGGCGTTATCGCGGTCCTGCTGGCCGTTATCGGCGTCGGAGGCCTCGTGCTGCACGCCGATCCGCTCTGGACGTTTATCGTGGTCGCGTTCTGTTTTGGCGCCTACGCTTTTCTCGACGAGCGCGACTATCGGCGTCGGGTGACGGAACGTGAGAGAGAATTTACTAAGACGACGGACACTCAGGTTATTGCGTCGCGCCAACGCTTGACTAAGCGTCTTGAGGCCCGGCGATCTGGGGATGAACCGCTACTGTTCGACGAGACGGGAGGCGACCGTGAGCATCGATAGCGCATCCGTTTTAGCCGCCCTGGCGATCGTCGCTGTGATGGTGTTCAGCCTCACCGCGGCCGCCGAGCGCTCTCGGCGGCATGCCTCACGGGAAAGGCAGCTTCGGCGTGCGACAATCGAACTTGGCGAATTATCTTCGGCCCTAGACGAACTCGACGACGAGGCCACACCGGCGGTGATGCTGGTGTATGCCTTGAGACTCAGCGACGCCTTCACCAACCCGGCTTTCGCAGCCTTTGTCCGGGACCAGCTCGCACAAGCCCCGGGTGCTTTCGACGATAAATTCGATGAGGCCAAGCCGGCCGAGGAAGACTCTGAACTGGCCGACGCGCTGCAGGCTACATTGCGGACTCGGCCTGATCTCGTCGTAGCCTTCGTGCGCGCATTCTCCGCCGCCATCTCAGCGTTCGCCGAACGCTGGCCCGAATGCACTCCCTACGTCGAACCGTTGCGCCGGCAGATCCTCGCTCATCCGGCCGCGGAGGCGCGCCGCGTGGTTACGCTGTCAAACCGACAGGTGGCTGGGGCAGCGCCGGGCCTCGCCGTCGCGGCTTAAAGCTCTCTCTTTGCGGGTACACCACTGCGAGGTGGCCGCAGGGCACCTACGCTTTCGGCCGCATGGTGTCTTGGCGCTGCCTATCGTAGCTCGGCTGTATGTCTGCCGGCTTCACTCCCACCATGCCCTCCGATACCGTCGCTTCCTGGCGCGGTCAGATCGAACGCCTGTCCGAGCACGCCTCGCCCTGCCGGTATCTCGCGCCGGCTAAGTGGGCGGCGATGCGTGCGAGCGCTATGGCCTTCTGCGACCAGCACGGCGCCGAGGCGTATCGGCTCGGCTGGACGGCGCCGCAGCTCTTCGGCGTGCATCCGGACCACGGCACCCTACGCGTTGACTACTGCGGAGCCCTGATGGTTGGCGGTACCCCGGCGCGCGGCGTCGAAGCGAACCGGGTGCTGTTCGAGCAGACGGCGGCCTACCGCGACCGGCAGGGTCAGGAATGGGGCGTGCCGGTTTGGGAGTTCGCGGCCCGGGCCCGCTGACGATCCGCCTCATCCTCGGCCGCGTGCTGCTTCTTCGTAGTGATCACCAGGTCGAGCCAGGCGATGGCCATCTCGTGCGCCTCCATAGTCCGGACGTCCCCCAGGCTCTGGCTGATCTGCCAGCGGTGCCAGGAACGCACGTCGGACAGCGCCTGCAAGTAGCCTCGCTGTTCGTCGGTCATGAGCGCCCGCTGCCCGCAATCGCGTCGGTCAGTGCTCGGGCGATCACCTTCGCCACCTCGACGCCCTCGGCCGGGGACAAGCGGTTGGTCTGGACCCGCTGCTCTCGCTCGCCCGCCACGTAGATGTAGGCCGCGACGCGGTCGCTCGGATCCATGACCTTCACGGACTCCTCCAGGCGTTCGATCCTGAGCGGGAGGTTGAGGCCGGTACGGTGGTCAGACATCACCCTCCTCCATCAGGCCTCGGCTCATGGCGATCCTCACCAGTTCCGCATCGCTGAACAGCAGGTCGCCGATACGCCACCGGTCCATCCCCTCCCCGACCGGCTCGACGGCAATGCCAGCGGCTTTCAGGGCTGCGAGGGCCTCGAGGACCGGATCAGCTTCGTCGGCGCTCATCCCTCGACCGGGAAGCCCATGATCACGGCGGTCATGACCATGGTCCGGCGCAGTCCGGGCGTCGTGGCCTTGTCGGCCAGCAGCTTCTTGGCCTGCGGGTGCATGTCGATGGCCTTGCCCACGTCGATCCGGTGTCCGGACTTGAACGCGAACGGCTTGGCGCCCTCATCCTTCAGGAAGGCGTCCGTGGCCGCCTGGATCTCGTCGTCCGTCACCTCGGACTTGCGGCGCAGGTCGCCGACGTTGGGGATCTCTTTGGCCATGCTGGAGAGCTATGGCAGCACCCCTGCCGTGTCCACGACGCAGCCTGTCCGATGACGCAACAGGCCCTGCCCGACCCAATAGGATCGGACGGCAGGGCCGGATGTCGCATGCGCGCGCTCTTGCTCAGGCAGCCGTCCGACGCCCCTTTGGCTGCTTTGGCTGCCGCTCGGCCATGGCACCGGGCTGGCCTAAACCGATCGCCTTGGCGAGTGCAGAGCGCTGCTCGGCGTAGCTCGATGCAACCATGGGGTAATCGGCAGGCAGACCGTACCGGTCGCGATAGCTCTGGGGATCGTGACCGTTGGCGGTCAGATGACGCTTGAGCGTCTTATAGGCCTTGCCGTCGATGAAGCTGACGATGCCGTCGTCCCGAACTGACTTGCGGATCTGAGCTGCGGTCGGCTTCTCAGCCTCAGGTGCTGCAGCGATCGCACCGAACGCGCTACCAGAAGTCAGCCCGCGAACAGCATTGTGCACGCTATAAATAAGGTTCGGAAGCTCAGAAATAGGCACGGAGTTGTTGGAAACGTAGGCAGCAACGATGTCGCCGGCCAGCTCAGTCAGGTCGAGAGCAGACCCTGAGATTTTTTCTTCCACTGTACCTCTGCCAGGTGCAAGACAGCCCACTAACATGGGGCGCGGCACCAATCTAAGTTACGAATTTTCAGACGCGGTCAAGCCTGTCGCGATCAATATCTCGATCCTGCTCTGACGCTCTTACTTAAGGCTTAGAATGGAACTGGCTGCCGCTTACGGCTTGACCAGATTGCTCACCCGTTACGCATCACCAACTGCGCGCCCAGCCCTATCGGTGGTCGCGGGCGACTCAGACAGGTCTAGGCCGAACATGCCATGATCCCCCCAAGCAACCCCTCAGAGTGCTGATGAAGCTCGGCACCCAAACTATCCTCAATTTTCTCTATTGAACCCCTCAAGCTACCTTTGCCTACGACCACCTATCTTCTAAGAAGCCCCGGGCATTTGACAGGTGTTCCAGCTAGAGGAGGTCTAAATTGACGGAAGATGGTCAAATTCTCGATGAGGGTTCGGACCAGAGCGAGAGCCAACCGGATCTGGTTGCCCTGACGGCAGACATCGTCTCTGCCTATGTCTCGAACAATCGCGTGCCCCCGGCCGAGATGGCAGGGCTGCTTTCCAGTGTGCATGCTGCAGTCGCTGGGTTGGGCAGTCCTTCCGCTGTCGTCGAGCCGAACTCAGCGAAGGCGACGCCTGCCCAGATCCGCAAGTCCATCAAGCCTGATGGGCTGATCTCCTTCATCGATGGTAAATCCTACAAGACGCTGAAGCGCCATCTCACCAAGAATGGGATGACCATTGAGGATTACCGGGAGCGCTATGGTCTGCCACGCGACTACCCATCGGTGGCTGCAAGCTACTCCGAGTCACGCTCGGCGCTCGCCAAAAGCCTCGGTCTCGGCCAGCAGCATCGGAAGCCTGCGGAACCCGCGGAGAAGCCTTCTAAAGTTCGTAAGCCGAAGGGTGCTACTGCAGCTGAATGAGACTGAGATCGGCACAACAGGACTGATTGCGCTCAGGAATGCTGGCCGGACGGCCATACCACCACGGCTCGCCCGGCTCGCGCACAACCCCGACCGCGTCCGCGGCTGGTACGCCTGAGATAGGCTAGCCAGAGCCGAAGCGCCACGTCTTCACATGACCACGTTACAACGTGGTAACGCGATCCCGTTGCCAGTTTCCGCGTGGTGGTCTAAAGTCCGATAAGAAGGCATTATCGGACATCAGAACGGGCCATGGCATCGACACCGCCCCGCCTCCGCTTCTCGCATGGCGGACAGGACTTCATCGTCAAATCTCGCGCGACCTTGGACGGCGTTGAGGTGCGAGGCTTTTGGCACTCCCGCGCGACGGCCCGGACGCGCTTCTTCATCGCCGTACCGATGGAGATGATCCAGGACGCGGACCGGCAGGGACTGACCGATCCTGTCGGCCAAGCGCTGTTGATCGTGAGGGACGAAATTATTGCAGCGATCGACAATGGCGAGTCGCTAGCGGACGGGGCACAACCATGAGCACCGCCCTCACCAGCCCGGTACCAACCGGCCTACAGACGTTCGCCGACCGGGCGCGGGGGTATGCCGACCAGTCTCGCGCCGCAAACACGCGCCGAGCCTACGCCTCTGACGTACGGGCGTTTGCCGGCTGGTGCGAGGCACGGGGCGAAGCGTCGATACCGGCGAGTCCGGCCGCGGTCCTGGCCTACCTCATCGACCACGCGACCACGTTGAAAGTTGCCACGTTACAACGTCGTCTCGCTGCGATCCGTGAGCAGCACGCGGCGGCGGGTCTCCCGCTCGACACGGCTTCGGCGGCGTTCCGCGACACGTGGCGGGGCATCAAGCGTGCGCACGGCCAGCCGGCAGTGAAGAAGCGGCCCCTAATGACGGTGGACCTCCGGCGCGCGGTTGCCACCCTGCCTGACACTCTCGCCGGCAAGCGCGATCGGGCGCTGATCCTCGTGGGCTTCGCCGCAGCGCTTCGGCGCTCCGAGCTGTCGGGGCTTGAGGTTTCGCGCAGGGATGGCAGCGCCTGGGTCGAGGAGCGGCCTGACGGTCTGGTGATCCACCTTGCCCGCAGTAAGACCGATCAATCGGGCGAGGGCGCCGAGATAGGCGTGCCTTATGGGTCGAACATGGAGACGTGCCCGGTGCGCAGCTATCGAGCCTGGATCAAGGCGGCTCGTCTGAAGGATGGCCCGGCGTTCCGGCCGATCGACAGGCACGGGCGCCTCGGCAGGGAGGCGGTCACGGATCGCGCCGTGGCCCGGATCGTACAGCGCACGGTCGAGGCGGCAGCCCGGGCGGAAGGCCATGCGCCGGAGGAGGCGCGGAGGCTCGCGGCAGCCTATGCCGGACACTCGCTGCGCTCTGGGCTCGCCACGTCCGCAGCCGCCAACGATGCGCCGGGCCATGCCATTCAGCGGCAGCTCCGGCATAAGCGGTTCGACACGACGAGCGGCTACATCCGATCCGGGCAGCTCTTCAAGCAGAACCCGGCAGGCATGGCGGGCCTGTGATGCGCGTCCTGGCTCTCACAACCCAAAAGGGCGGCAGCGGGAAATCCACCCTGGCCGCGTCGCTCGCAGTAGCTGCCATGCAGGACGGGGAGACGGTCGCCGCTCTCGACACCGACCCGCAGGCGTCGCTTGCCGGCTGGGGGAAGCGGCGTGAGGCGAATGGCCTGGACGTGCAGCGGATTGAGCCGTCGGCATTCGCTGGCACACTCGGCCGGATCCGGGCCGCGGGGGCGGTCTCGCTCGTGATTGTGGACACGCCCGGTCGGTTCGGTCCCGACGTGGCGCTCGTGCTCCGCGAGGCGACCCTGTGCCTCCTGCCGGTGAAACCGTCGATCCTCGATGTCGAGGCTGCACGGCCGACGGTCGAGCAGTTGCGGCTGCTCGGTAGGCAGTTCGCCTTCGTGCTCAACCAGTGCAACGCCACAACCCAAGCGCGCACGCTCGATGCGGCGACAGCCTTGGTCAGCACCGGGGCACTGGCACCCTCGATGGTGGCGACGCGCTCGGACTTCCTCGACTCGATGACGACGGGGCAGGGCGTCACGGAACTAGCGCCCAAGGGCAAGGCGGCCGTTGAGGTCCGGCTTCTCTGGCAGTGGGTCAAGGCGCAGCTCGGAGGCGCGAAGGCATGAGCAAGAAACCCCGCCCGTCCATCAACGACCAGCTCGCTAGGATCGCCGCAGGGGCACCAACTGCAGAACCTCCGCGTGATACCGTGACAGCGTCTCCACGTGACGACGTGACCACGTTACAACGTGATGACGTGGCAACGTCTCCACGGGTTAACGTGGCGAGCGAGCGGCCGGCAGATGAGCCGACAGGGCCGGAGGGGTACAAGCGGCGCGTCCGGTACGAGAAGCCTCACGCCTCGATCTACGCGCATCCCAAGGTGTTCAAGGCACTGCGGGAGATCGCAGCGGCGACGGACTGCAAGCCGCACGATCTCTACATTGAGGGGCTGCGGCTCGTCCTGCGCCAGCACGGGCGGGACTTCGACGCCCTTAACCGGGGTGAGTAGCCACGTGACGACGTGGCAGCGTGACGACGTTGCGGCTGAGCGGGGCCGATCTCGCCCGCATCATGGATCAGAGCGGGCACCGGGATCCGCGGACCGTCGTCGGCTACATCCGCCGCGCGAATGCCTTCAAGGGGCACAGCGGCTCCGGGTTTCTGTAGGAGGGAAAGGCATGACACGACAGCGAGCGCGGGCCGGTGACACCCTTCTCGGGGTAGCTCGGTGCCGAGTAGAGGAGCGGGGTGGCCCGTCAGGCTTCGCGGATCGGCAGGAAGTGACCGTTCGGACGCCGGTCGACGCTCCGGTACGGGCCGTCGGCGGCGAACTGGTGCCGGCCGAAGACTTCGCGACCAAAACCCTGCCGGCCATCCTCGACACGCTGGTGAACCCCGATGCCGTGGCGGCCGATGCCAGCCGGGACCGGCTCGACCTCGCCAAGAACGCCGGGGCGCTGGAGCTGGCGCTCGACACGGCGGACACGATCCAGGCCGGCGATGCCTTGGAGCGGATGCTGGCCCATCAAATGGCGACTACGCACACCCTGGCGATGAAGGCCGCCGCGATCGTGAACCAGCAGCTTGATCTGGCGGACCGCACGATGGGCTCGGCCAAGCAAGAAGCCTGCATTGAGGCGGCTCGGATGGCAGGCACTGTCGCCCGAATGAATGGCTCTTTCCAGGCCGGTATGCTGACCCTGCAGCGGATGCGCTCCGGCGGTCGGCAGACCGTGATCGTCCAGCACAACCACGTCGGCGAGGGCGGTCAGGCTGTGATCGGCGGACAGCAACAGGTGGGGGGAGGGGGTCCGGCCCGTCGCAAGAGGGACCGGGGGTAATGTCGGATCTCGACAAAGCACCCCATGAACCCGATTGGCGGGGCGCTCTAATCAAAGCCCGTGAAGCGGCACGATGCGGGGCGAGGACCCGCTCGATCTCGCCACCGTCATGTCCTACGAAACCGGCGGGACCATGTCGCCGTCGCAGTATGGCGGCGCAGGTGGGCGGCATGTCGGACTGATCCAGTTCGGACCGCGCGAGGCCGACAAGTACGGCGCTTCCCCGGATCAGAGCTTCCAAGAGCAGTTGCCGGGGGTGGAACGCTATCTCACCGCTCGCGGCTTTCAGCCCGGCATGAGCCGGCTCGATCTCTACTCCACGATCAACGCTGGCCGACCCGGCTTGTACGGCGCCTCTGATGCGGGCAACGGCGGCGCTCCGGGCAACGTGGCCGACAAGGTTGCGAGCATGGCCCCGCATGAGGCTAAGGCGGCGGCCTTCCTCGGCGGCAACTTCACCCCGCAGATGCCGACCGGCGGCCAGCCTCGATCCATGACCCCCGGCATTGCCGCACCCGGCGGGGCCTCCATGGGTTCAATGGCACAGCGAGGCGCCTTCGGGTTGAGCGGCATCGTGGGGCAAGGCTCGGCCGTGCCGGGGCAGGCGTCCCCAACTCCTGACGCCGCGTCCCTGTCGAGCCAGCCCTTCACAACCATGCCGGCGCCGGGCGGGTTCTCCTCGGATCCCGCCGCGCAGCCCGCCCAGCCCAGCAACCAGTACGCCCAGATCGGCAACGCGCTGAAGGCTGCGGCTGCTGCTCAGAAGCAGGGCCAGGGACAGAAGGGCGGCGGGATGATGGGGGCGCCCGAGGTGGGCGGCCGACCGATCTCCTTGCAGCAGGCCCGCGCCATGTTCGACCCGGGCAAGTTCTATGGGATGCTGCGAGTCGCTGGTGTAGGACGGTAGACCCTTATTCTGCCGCCGCACCGACGTTGTCGGCCATCTTCGCCCCCCGCGTGCCGAGAGGCTGAGCTTCGCCCACCGTGGTGTCCTCGGCGGTCTGATGCTCCGTCTCAGCGTTCAGCTGCGCACCCAGCAGCACGATCGTCGTCGAGATCCAGATCCAGGTCATGAACCCGATCGCCGCGCCGAGCGACCCGTAGGTCTTGTTGTAGCTGCCGAAGTTGGCGACGTACCACGAGAACAGCAGCGAGCCGCCGAGCCAGAGCATCGCCGCTACGGCGCTACCGCCTGTGACCCAGTGCCAACGCGGCGCGTCCCGGCTCGGGCCGTAGCGATATAGCACCGCCAAACCGCCGAGCACGGCGAGCAGAAGCACGGGCCAGCGCAGCAGGGCTAACCACCAGGCGTCCTTGCCGATGCCGACGAACTCGAACACCACCGGCAGCACCACGACCGCGACGAGCGCCAGGATCAGGAACAGCAGCGCGCCCGCCGTGAAGGCGAGCGACACGAGGTTGAGCACGACGAAGTTGCGTTTCTCGCGCTCGTTGTAGACGAGGTTGAGCGCGTCGAAGATGTGCTTCATCCCGCCGTTGGCGCTCCACACCGACAGGGCGATGCTCACGATCAAGCTCAGCCCCAGGGTAGCGTTGCCCTTCTCGTCGAGGTTCTTGACCTGGTCGCCGACGATCTCCAGCGCCCCCTGAGGTAGGATGCCCTGCAGGCTGGCGAGCTGGTCGTTGATGGTCGAGGCATCGGCCACGAGCCCGTAGACGGACACCAGGGCGGCGATCGCGGGGAAGATCGCCAGCAGCGCGAAGAAGGTCACGCCAGCCGACACCAGCATGATCCGGTTCTCGCCGACGTCCCGGTAGGTGCGCAGCGCGATATCCTTCCAGCCCTTGGCAGGGATCTCGGTCGGACGTGTAGCTTGCCGTCCACGATCGGCCTGCGTGCGGGCTACCTTATGCGCCTCGCTGCCACTGTGAGAGGGGGAGGTCTGGCGCGCCGCTCCGTCCCGATCATCCGACCCCTTCTTAGCGGTAGGTCTCGGGCGTGCTGTGCGCCGTGGCAGGGCTACGATGCCGAGAAGCGCAGTGGTCAGGGCCAAGGTCCAGGCGAGGGAGTGCCCCTTCTCAGCATCGTCTGGCTTCGCGCGATCTGGAGGTGTGGAGGTCATCATGGACTCTCGCGCGCATCAAGCTGCGCTGTAGCATCACGCGTAATAACCGGGAGCCGCCTTGAACGTTGCAGCGAGCTGGTCGTGCTGCGCGGGCATAGGCTCATGAGGGCGAGCAGCTGGGCGGCTGTCGAGTTAGCCGGTCCGCACCCCCGGGTGCACAGGTGTGCACAGAACATCTTCGAGCGTTTCCGAGCAGAAGCGAACCCCCGAGAGCGTCGGCGCTGCTTCGGCCTGCTGCGCGGTGTTTCGATCGGCTTCGGCTTGGCGATGACGTGGAGGCGGCAGAAAGACGGCTGCGTCTAACCGAGGGACAGCAGGACACAGCAAGACCCAGCAAAAAACGGCACCGCTGCGGTAAGAAGAACGGTAGCGGGAGGAATATCACACCT
>NZ_JAKSYP010000049.1:0-1327 GCF_022829625.1 Methylobacterium sp. E-046
CCAAGAGGGCGCGCAGGTCATCCGCGGACAGGACCCCGAAGGCCACCAGCGTGCGGAGGTTCGGCTGGCGCTTCTTCAGGCTGAAGATGCGGTCGATCACGTCCACGAGCCGGATTTCGTCGACAAAGATCAGGGCAATCGCATTCTGGGCATCGGCCCCACCCAAATCCGCCTCCACGATCGTGTGGAAATCCGGCATGTGCTCCAGGGTGGCCTGAACAGTCGTGCCTAAGCCTCGCGGTTCGTCCAGGATCAGAACGCCGACGGCCGTACTCATGACTACCAACCTTCCAGGTCCAGGCGCCATAAACGACCGAGACTGGGTGAGTGGTTCCAAATTTTTAATCAATTTTAATATTCTATATTATGTTATTTATTGCAATATGAGGTGGTTTTCTACTTTAAGATGCACGTTATAGACGTTAAAATAGCAGATATATAACATAAATCATGATTTATATTGATTTTATACGACCATCAAATCCATATTAGGGAGCATGAGAGGCAAGCGCTGCAGGACACGAATGATCAGCGCCGGAACCGTAGCTGCGCTTCAAGCACCAGGGATGGTCTTCGAGCGCAGCTCGATAACGTCTGGGGCGTGCGGATCTGAATATCTGCGGTGTAGGCTCGCTAGTCCGCCTGCACCTCGTTCGCCCCGACCTCGGCCAGCAGCTCGCGGCCGATCCGCGTGAGAAACCAAGCCGACCGGGTCCGACCTGGTCCTCGCCTCTGGCGCGACTCGACCAGTTTCATCTCAACCAGCATCGGCATGGCTGACGGGCGGGCCTGCATCCGCAGTCCGCCAGGATTTGCCGCGACGACGCGCAGAGCCTTCAAGGCGCGGCCCTGAAGCGGGGCGTGCGGTTCGGTCGGCATGATGCTGCGCTATCGCTGCCCACCCGGCACGTCCATCAGACCGAGCCGGATCACCAGCACCAAGACCTCCGGTCCTGTCACGGCATCGCCTCCGTTCACCCGGTATATGTCGGCCGTACCAGCTACCGCCTCGACCCAGTGACCAGCCGCGCGCAGAGCCGCCACAGCTTTGCTGATCCGCTCCGTGAGCGTGCTCATGCCAGCGCGATCAGCATCCAGGCCCGCGCCTTCGCCTCGACCCCCTCCTCGTCGAGAGACGGATCGTCGGTGATCGCGCGCTGTACGATCTCGCGGGCAGCGCTCTCCTCGATGCCGATGCCGAGCATGAAGCCACCCAGTTGGGCCAGCAGACGGGCGGCGAGTTCGTGGTTCGCGTCGGGCTCGGTCATGCCTTCCGCCGCCTGCGCCTCGGCTTCTTCGGCATCGTCTTGGCCAGCACGTTCCGGAT
>NZ_JAKSYP010000054.1:0-411 GCF_022829625.1 Methylobacterium sp. E-046
ATAGCAATCCGAGACCTGACCCATGGGCGACGTGCTCACCTTCACCCCGCGTCTGAAACCGGCGGCTCCGGAGATCTTGGCGCCGTTGGCAGGGACTGCGCTCCGTGCCAGCCTGGAGGAGGCGGCGCAGGTCGCTCTCGAGGCGGCAGACCGCATCATCGCGGTTCTGTACCGCATGAACGGGGACGCCGACGACGAGGACGGCGGGAGCGCTGAGCCGTCCCTGGCGTGACCGGAGAACCCCACCGGCGCGCAGGTAGTCGACCTGCGGGGCAATGACCGGGACCGCGAGGAGGAGGCACGCGAGACAGTGCTTCCTGACGTGGCCGCCGAGCCGATGCCTGGTCCGCAGCCCGAAACGCTGCCGACGGCCTGACTCGTGCCCTGCGGCGGCCGCGGCAACGCTAACGC
>NZ_JAKSYP010000057.1:0-1900 GCF_022829625.1 Methylobacterium sp. E-046
GACCGTGTCCCGAATCCTGCGGCGTTGCGCGGTCTTCCGGAGTCGGAGCTTCCGGCCGTTGCGGAGGCGGTTCGGGCCGAGATGATCGACGCGGTGTCGATCACGGGCGGCCATCTCGGCTCGGGGCTGGGGGTGGTCGAGCTGACGGTGGCGCTGCACCACGTGTTCGACACCCCCGACGACCGCATCGTCTGGGACGTCGGCCACCAGTGCTACCCGCACAAGATCCTCACGGAGCGGCGCGACCGGATCCGGACCCTGCGCCAGGGCGGCGGTCTGTCGGGCTTCACCAAGCGGAGCGAGAGCGTCTACGATCCCTTCGGCGCCGCCCACTCGTCGACGTCGATCTCGGCGGCGCTGGGCATGGCGGTCGCCCGCGACCTCGACAACGCCGCGGCCCGGCAGACCGGCCGCGCGCAGAAGCGCCGCAACGCCATCGCGGTGATCGGCGACGGCTCGATGTCGGCCGGCATGGCCTACGAGGCGCTCAACAACGCCGGCGCCCTGCACTCGCGGCTGATCGTGATCCTCAACGACAACGACATGTCGATCGCCCCGCCGGTGGGCGCGATGTCGGCCTACCTGGCGCGGCTGGCCTCGGGGGGGGCGTACCAGTCCCTGCGCGAGACCGCCAAGCAGCTCGGCAAGCTCCTGCCCAAGGCGCTCTACCAGCGCGCGGCCGCGGCCGAAGAGTATGCCCGCTCGCTGGTGGTGGGCGGCGGCACGATGTTCGAGGAGATGGGCTTCCACTACGTCGGCCCCGTGGACGGGCACAACCTCGACCACCTGCTGCCGGTGCTCAAGAACGTGCGCGACGCCGAGCACGGCCCGATCCTGCTGCACGTGGTCACCCGCAAGGGCAAGGGCTACGCGCCGGCCGAGGCGAGTGCCGACCGCTACCACGGGGTGGTCAAGTTCGACGTGGTCTCGGGGGTGCAGGCCAAGGCGAAGCCGAACGCGCCGGCCTACACGCGGGTGTTCGGCGAGAGCCTGATCAAGGCGGCGGATGCCGACGAGAGGGTGGTGGCGATCACCGCGGCGATGCCGGGGGGCACCGGCATCGACCTGTTCGGCAAGGCGCATCCGGACCGGACCTTCGACGTGGGCATCGCCGAGCAGCACGCGGTGACGTTTGCGGGGGGGCTGGCCACCGAGGGGTACCGGCCGTTCGTGGCGATCTACTCGACGTTCCTGCAGCGGGCCTACGACCAGGTGGTGCACGACGTGGCGCTGCAGAACCTGCCGGTGCGGTTCTGCATGGACCGGGCCGGTCTGGTCGGCGCGGACGGGGCGACGCATGCCGGGGCGTTCGACCTGGCGTATCTGTGCTGCCTGCCGAACATGACCGTGATGGCGGCCGCCGACGAGGCGGAGCTGGTGCACATGGTGGCGACCGCCCACGTCCACGACTCGGGTCCGATCGCCCTGCGCTACCCGCGCGGCGAGGGCGTCGGCCTCGAGCTGCCGGAGCGGGGCGAGGCCCTGCCGATCGGCAAGGGCCGGGTCGTGCGCCGGGACGCGGAAGCGCGGGTGGCGGTGCTGTCCCTGGGCACGCGCCTGTCCGAGGCCCTGAAGGCGGCGGACCTGCTGGCCGAGCAGGGCGTGGCGGTGACGGTGGCGGATGCGCGCTTTGCCAAGCCGCTGGACGAGGCGCTGATCCTGGAGCTGGCGCGCGAGCACGAGGTGCTGATCACGATCGAGGAGGGCTCGCGGGGCGGGTTCGGCGCGATGGTCCTGCATCTTCTGGCCGAGCGGGGCGCGCTGGATGCGGGGCGCGTGCGGGTGCGGACGATGACGCTGCCGGACGCCTACCAGGATCACGACAGCCCCGAGAAGATGTACGCCGAGGCCGGCCTCGACGCCGACAGCATCGTCAAAACCGCCCTCACCGCACTGCCGG
>NZ_JAKSYP010000218.1:0-9499 GCF_022829625.1 Methylobacterium sp. E-046
AGTCGCGATCGCCGACGCCCATTGGTTTCGGCACATGGCAACGCGGGCCCTACGGGACGGCAAGCCCAAGGCGCAGATGCGAGCGGAGAGAGCCCGGACATCGGCGCGCATCATCCTGACGCGGGCCAAAGAGGATGCCGCCACGATGGACGGCTGTGACCTCGCGCACGCCGTCCGTGCGCGTTGGCCGGAGACGCGGATCATCGTCTGCTCCGGCTGCGACCCCTTGGAGGCGTCGCTCCTACCTGGCGCCGCCCACTTCATCGCTAAACCGTGCGCCGAGCGACTGGTGCGCAAGGCCTTGCAGGTGCTGCGGCTACACCGAGCCGCGCGAGGTTGGGCAAGCCGTGATAATATGGCCGCCCGGCTGTTCCTGACCCTGAAACAGGGCGTGGCATCGCTTCTCTGGTACGGATTGCTGCGGCATGGCTCTCGTCAGGCTGACCAAGCCCAAGGCTCAGACCTGCAAGGCGAAGATCGAAGGTATGTGGCGTCCCGTCAGCCTCGATGAGGCGGTGGACCGATATCATTTGACCGTGAAGCTGCCCAGCTTGCCTTGGGCGTATATCGATCAACGGCTCCTACAGCGGCCCCGGCTTCGGCAGGTCGATGACGCATCGGAAGGCACACAGCGGTTGGCCTCTCAAGTCTGAGACCTACTCCGGCATGACCTCGCGGCAGCCGCAGGCGCTTGCCTGAGACGGCTCTCAACACACGGCCCAATCTGCTCACAGGCTGGCCGGGCGAGCCGTGATGATATGGCCGCCTGGCAAGCCGCTGCAGGATCGCGCCAGTTCCTGCTTGCCTTGCACGTTAAGCCGTGAACGAACCATCGTCAGCCATGGCGATTGCTTTGGTAAGATAAGCCCGTGTCGCACGGATCTTCCGACGCTGTCAGTCTCCGCGGCGAACACGGTACAGGCGTCTCCCCCTCGGGCTAATCCCATGTCCAACGCGCTAATCCGCAAGCTCGACCACGCCGGCGGCCTCACGGACGCGGACCGGACCATCCTACTGCGCGCCTGCGCCAGCCCGCGGCCTGTGGCGGCTGGCCAGGACCTCACCTGCGACGGCGACCGACCCGAGAACGTCCACCTCATCCTGCGGGGCTTCGCCTACCGCTACAAGATGCTGCCTGGCGGCAAGCGCCAGATCACCGCCGTATTCGTCCCGGGGGATTTCTGCGACTTGCACGTGGCCATCCTCCACCGGATGGACCACTCCATCGCCACCTTGCTCCCTGCGAGGTCGTGTACCTATCGCGCGCGACCGTCGCCGACCTCACGGCTGACCACCCGCGCATCGCCCGGGCCCTGTGGTGGGCGACGCTGGTCGATGAGGCGATCCTGCGCGCCTGGCTGGTCAACATGGGCCAACGCGAAGCCTCCAGGCAGATTGTGCACCTCTTCTGCGAGTTGCACGCCCGCCTCGACGCGGTCGGACTGGCGACGCGCGACGACGGAGGTGCCGTCTACGATCTACCACTGCGGCAGACGGACCTGGCGGACCTGCTTGGGATGACGCCGGTGCACGTCAATCGCATGCTGCAGGAGCTGCGCGAGGGCGGGCTGATCGTGCTCAAGCGCCGGCGGTTGCAGATCCCCGACCTCGCCCGGCTGCGAGCCTTTTGCGGCTTCGATCCAGCTTACCTGCACTTGGAGAATGAGCCTGATCGTCGCTGACCAACCCACGCATCGTAGCCTTCAGGCAGCGGGCGGCGCGGTCCACCATTCCCCAGTCAGCGTGAGCGCTACGCTGTAGAGCGTACCGCCGTCCTCGGATCGCACCCGGGCGCTGAGCGCGCGTTGATCGGCCGGGCCTGGATCACCCTGAGTCATCTCACATAGGGCACGGACCGCCAGGTCGCGCGCCGCCCTAACGTTGGCCAACTCGTAGCCGTCCTTGTCCGTGACGGTCATCCGCCCATCGTCTGTGTCGATGAAAAAACGTGGCACGGGCCTCTACCTCGCTCAGATAGAACAACAAAATTGCACTCTGCCAGCCAGACCCAGTCGCCAAATGTTCGAGTTCGATAATATAACGGTCTGCAGATAAAACAAAATACTTTTTTAATATTTAGTGCGTTTTCGTACGGTCCTTCCGTTTCGACGTTTCATCCCCATCTGCGGGTTATCGTCCGCCGACATTCTCGGGCGCGGATGGCTGAGAGACCTCAGGTGCTCTTGCCCTCGACGGGAGCAGCACCGTGCCGCAGCCTCAGCCATCCAACGTACGCAATCGCCTGCTCGGAGCGCTCGGCTCCGACGACTTCGCTCGGCTCGCCCCCGCGCTGGAGCGCGTGCCGCTGACGCTCGGCGATATTCTGATCGGGCCGCATCGACGGATCGCCTACGCTTACTTCGTCGAGGAGGGGATCGTGTCGGTGGTGGCTGACACAGCTGAGGGCCGGATCGAGATCGGCATCACGGGCTTCGAGGGGCTGGTTGGCACACCCCTGGTGCTCTCCACCGACCGCACCCCGCACATGGCGATCGTCCAGGTCGAGGGCGCAGCTCTGCGCCTTCCCGCCGACGCTCTCCGCGCGGCACTCGCGGACAGTCCGACGTTGCGCGGCGTTCTCAGTCGTTACGTGCAGAGTCTCATCGTACAGGTCGGCCAGACGGTGCACGCGGGTAGGGACCTGACCGTGGAGGGTCGGTTGGCGCACTGGATCCTGATGACCCACGACCGCCTCGGGCGGGACGAGCTGCCGTTAACGCACGAGTTCCTGTCGGTGATGCTGGGTGTGCGCCGGTCGGGTGTGACGGCGGCCACACATATGCTGGAGGGCAACGGAACGATCGCGGCCCAGCGCGGGCGCATCACGGTCCGCGACCGGGAGAAGCTGGAGGAGATGGCCGGCGATACCTACGGGGTAGCCGAGGCTGAGTACGAGCGTCTGTTGACCGAGAAATAGGGTGATGCGCAGACGTATCGAAAACTCTTTACTTCGATGCGTAGTTTTCTAACAAAAGTAGTATTCCGTGCAGCGGAATAGCACGATGGTGGGCTGTCAGGCTGGGAGTGTGCAGTTTGATCCCGCCCATCGGTTAGCCCCGCAACCTGCCGGTGAATTGTCTACCCGACATCGTCGTCTACACCCTGTGCAGACCAATGTTCGGCGGTGGTCCACGGTCACGGAGGTCGCCAACATGGTAGAGGGCCACGGGGTCGGTCATAAAGTTTCCGATTTAGATATCCGCCGGTTTGTTGGCACGATCCTGCTGATCGAGTGCATCGTCGCCGGGGTGGGTTGGATGTTCTCTTGAGCGGGTCGATGCAACCGGACACCTTCGAGGCCGTCTGGGATCTCCTCGTCGCGATCGTGACAGACGAAGCTCGAGCGGATGATGCAGCGTTGTTTGCCGTCGACGCCGAGGCGATAGGGGATGTGGCCGGCGCACATAGTCTGCGCAGGGTAACGCGGGCCTGGCGGGTCGCCGCGATGGAGAAGCGTGGCCAACTCGGCGCGTTGCTAGCCCCACGCAGCGGCGCGATCGATGGGTGATCGCGGAGCTATCGGCCGCAGCTTGTCGAACCAAGGGGGATACACCTATTGACGGACTCCGACGGGCCCCACTCGCGGTGGCGACATGCATCTCTGAACGGATTGCGCCGTCGTGCAAACCTCCTTCGATGGGCGCTGATCCTAACCGGGGCGTTCGGCCCCACGTCGGCGTGTTGGGCGGTAGGACTTTCGATTGAGCCGGCGGAGACAGCGCTGCGCACATCGTGCGCGGCCGACTATCGCCGTCTCTGCCCCAAGGCCGGCGGTCAGGCGTCCGCGGTCGAAGCCTGCTTCCGCCGGAAGCTCGGCCAGGTCTCGCCTGGATGTCAAGACGCCGCAGCCGAGTTCGGCGAGCAAGCCAAGGCTAAGCGGGCCACCCGTCGCTGACATAGGGCGGTTCGGAGATGCGAGGGGTACGATGCCGAAGCCTGTAGTCACCGAGCACGGCGAAGCCCTCCCGGCGCACGTCGCTCGCTGCCCGGAAGCCGAGGCCGCCTCTTGCAATCGCGACATCGCCCGTCACTGCGCCGCCTACCGCGAGCCGATCGTCCGCAGCGCACTGTTCCAGCTCGCTAATACCGGGCTGCCCTACCTCACTCTATGCGCCGCCATGATCGTCAGCGCTGCGACCGGCTACGGGTGGGTCGTCCTGCCTCTGAGCGTTCTGGCAGGCGGCCTACTCGTGCGCCTGTTCATCATCCAACACGATTGTGGGCACGGCTCGTTCCTGCCCAGCCGCGCCCTCAACGACGGTGTCGGTCGCGTCCTCAGCCTGCTGACGCTGACCCCCTACGATAGCTGGAAGCGGGCCCACGCCCTTCACCACGCCTCGGCGGGCGACCTCAGCCGGCGCGGTATCGGAGATATCACGACCCTGACAGTACGCGAGTACCTTGCGCTGCCGCGGCAGGGGCGGCTGCGCTACAGGCTGTACCGCAATCCGTTTCTGCTTATCGGGCTAGGCTCGCCGCTCAATTTCCTCCTGCTGCAGCGCATGCCCTTCGGAGTTGGGCTGCCCTGGCGTACCGCCTGGCGCGACGTGCTCGGGCTCGACTTGGCACTGGTGGCAGTAGTCTCAGCGCTCGCCCTTGCAGGAGGGCTCGGGCCCGTCTTGGCAGCCCTGCTGCCGACCGTGTGCGTGGCGGCCTGGATCGGGGGCTGGCTGTTCTACGTTCAGCACCAGTACGAGGATACGGTTTGGGAGGACGCCGACAATTGGGACCATCACGGCGCGGCCCTGGGCGGTAGCTCGTACTACGTCCTACCGGCCGTGTTGCAGTGGTTCACCGGCAATGTCAGGCTGCATCACGTCCACCACCTCAACAGTCGTATCCCGAACTATCGTCTCCAGGCCTGCCTTGATGGGCACGCGACTCTCGGGACGATCAGCCGCCTGACCCTGCGCGAGAGCGTGCGCTGCCTCAGACTCGCGCTTTGGGACGAGGATGCGCGCCGGCTCGTCGAATTTCCGCGGGCCGGCGGCGGTCTGGTGTGATCTCTGAATTACTGGTTAGGCTTGCGGTCAGGGTCGGTCTACTTCGCCGGGCTCAAGCATCCCTCAGGCGCTTGATATTGAAGGCGACGTGCTCGCGGTAGCGGGAGATGACGGTTTCAGGCGAGCCACCGAACATCAGCGTCGTCATGGCTTCGCCCGCCGCATGCACCTTCTCGGTCACCATCGACTGCATCTCGGCCCGGCCCTCGCGGCCACCCCAGGCGAGACGAACCAGCCGTAGCTCGATTACACGCTGAGCTTCGATCGCGAGCATGAACGAAGAGAAAAACGGGTTGTACATTAGACCTCCGCGCCGACCGGATGCGGCACGAACTTAACAGGATCCGGGGCTATAAAGATCCCCGTATAAACATTTGTTGGATTTTTGATGTCGATGGATTTCTCTCAATCATCCTTGAGGTCGCAGGCTAGAACTTTATGTCATCGCGTATGTTTCTCCTTGGACTCGCGCTAGCGCGGGCAAGCGAGGTTTATGAGTGTCAGAGCACACCTCAGGACAGGATAGCCGCCAGGGTAAGCGCGGCAGACCGGCCCTTTACGTCCTGATTATCAGTGTCGGCTTGATGCTGACATCTGCGGTCGGACTGATGATTTGGCAGGGCGCAAATTCACCGCCCGACTATGCCAGCCAAAGCCAAGCGGCATCACGCAAGCAGATCACCGGCTCCGATACCGGCAAGTCAGATACTCCGTCATCAGCTAACAGCACGGGCGTGCCGGAAGGCAATCCGGCGTATCCGCAGCCCGCCGTACGCAGCGTGAACCCATGACCGCAGCTGAGATGGCGATCGATGATCCAATCGAGGCGGCAGTGCTGGAACGAGCGCGGCAGAACTTCCTCGACAACGGTCCGAGCGACCGGATGTGGGCAGATCCCTCCCCTATGAAGGGATCCACGATGAGCGCTGGTTTCGCGCTTAGCGCGGACCAGCGCGCCGCGTTTATCGCTACGGCGCGGACCGAGATCGCATCCGAGGGTGGTATAGCTGACCGGCCGGAGCGGCCCCTTCTTCCGAGAGAAGGTCCGACCGCGAGCCTCGGCATTCTTGCGCTGTATGAGAGCCGCGGCAAGGCACAGGCGGCGATGGCCACGCTGATCGCGGCCAACATCCCCGAGCGGGTGATCCAGCTTGTGGCTGCCTGGTCCGATCCGGATACGGGAGGCGCAGAGGCGAGAGCATCGTTTCCCAACGACCCCGGCCTCGACGACAAACTTGAGACGATCGGCGTACCTCCCGAAGCGCTAGACACCTGCTGCGCGCGGCTAAGGCAAGGTGGGGTGATGCTGCACCTGTTTGTCACAGATGCCCAACGGGACTGCGTGATGGACATCCTGAAAGATCACGGCTCTGTCGGCCCAACGCTGCGCCTCGCGACGTGGCACGCGGAGGGCTGGGGTGGAACGTCGCCAGTCTCGACAGAAGGCTGGGGTGGTTATTCCGCCACTTCAACCGGCGCCACGGACATCACGACGAGACGGGAATAAGCCAATGGCCCTGTTTGCTTCCGTCAGGTCCGAAAAGACCGACCTCGACGCTGTGCGACGGTACGCGGTGAGCGTCATCGCGCGAGCCGATGGCGAGGCCCTGCAGATGAAGGCGGTCACCCTGGCGCTACTGGGCGGGATCATGTGGCGCAGCGCGCCGGGATCGACCGAGATGATCCAGGACGAGGCGGGCGCCAAGGCCATCCTGTCGACCACCCTCGGTGGCCGCCATCTGACGTTCTCCTACGACCAGAATACCGAGTCGATCGAGATGCGCGAAGGAACGACGGACGGCCCCGTCCTGCATCGCTTTTGCAACCGAACCCTGGCAGAGGACTTTGAAGGAACCTTCAGCGTTCTATTGGGCTGAGGGCGACCGATCCAGTCAGGTTCATCAGAACCAGCTGGGTCATCGTTATCGCGGTCCGCATGGGGCGGCCGTTAGGTTCCTACCGATCTTGTAACTTGCCGCCGAGGTGACTGGAGACGCGGCGTTGGACTTAGATTGAGCTAAGCCTCGTATGCTTGATCTCGGAGTTTCCCGGCTCGCACCAGATCAGGCTGCTACGGGATCTGATCCAAGAAGCGTTGAATGTCGCGAGATCGAGAAACGGTTTGAGCGATGCCACTGTCTACATAGCGCGAAGTCGGTCTCGACGGCGCGACCGTCGGAGCAGACTATGAACCGTGTCGCTGCCTTGATCACTGCTGCTGGACTCATGGTGGCTGCCGTTTATCCGACCGGTGCCGCAACGCGGAGGGTGCGCGTTCCGAACCAGTATGACGGCTCATGGACCATCGTCGCCACGACAGCTCAGGGGCCCTGCTCGACCAGCACGAGCTATCACGTACAGATCAAGGACAGCGACGCCTCAATCCCCGGGCAGGAGGTCGACATCGACGGCGGCGTTTCTCCGAGCGGCACCGTGCAAGCGACGATCATCAGCGGTTCGAACAAGGTCCCGATTTCCGGCAGCCTTGATCCCAAGGGCAGCGGCAACGGGACTTGGCGCACGTCGGGCGGTCTGGTCGAATGCAGCGGTAGCTGGAGGGCACGGCGAGTAGGTAAAGCAGAGCGCGCGGTCTGACGCCGGATCCCCGACGACAGGCGGCCATCGATGCCGTCGGCATGCGATGCTGCGCGACGTTAGGTTGTGAAAAGGAGCACGAGCGCCCCCAGACCTCCAAGTGCGGCCGTACTGATGCCGCCGACGCAGGCAAGGTCCCAGCCGGCAAAATCCTCTGTGACGGGCGCATACTTGAAGGTGCAGAGGAATATGGCCGCCCCGATCACGATCAGCGCGAGGGCAGCCGACATGAGTATCGTCATCTGTTGAACCCCTCGCCGCGGCGAGCTGCACCAACTAGCGCGCAGCTGAAACGCGACCAACATGTAAGAATACGATATCTGAATGAGACGCACGATTTGCAAGGTTTCTTGATTTTCAATCTGATAACAATTCATCATATCGATCATCTGATGAACGATACTGCAATAAAAATATAGACATCTAGAACTATATCACTGTGACGTACTCCGAACAAGAGCGCGCGACTACATGTCTTGGAACATCATACGGAACAATGATCTTTATTGAAGCAGGTCACGGCCCTTCGCCGAGCCTGAACTTAGGAAGCACATCATGATGCAGCACACTTTCGCTGGAGCAGCGTCCCTGTCTGTCCTCCTCTTGGTCGGCTCGACCTACGCTGAGAGTAAGTCGCTGGAGGCGCCGGCCAGCGATGCTATGCCTCCGGTAGAGTTGATCATCAGCATGAAGGACGGGAAGCCAGTGTGTGACCCCGCGGAGATCCTTCTGCCCGCCAACACCAACGTGGCCCTGCATATTGTCAGCAGCGCCGATGCACCCATCACGATCACGGCGCCCGGTCAGTTCGAGAATGGACTGGTTCTGCACGCCGACGGCGACTTGATCCATGCTGCGAGCGAGAAGGGCTACACGATCAAGCAGAAGGGCCAAGGGACCCTGCGCCTCCGGACGATGAAGCCGGGGCAGGAAGAATATGCCTGTACCAGCAATCGGAACGCGAATGATCCGTTCAAGGGCAAACTGACGTTAACTCAGCCCGCGGGCTGATCGCCATCTAACAGCTGATCTGCTGTGCCTTCCCCCTCGTCGATCTCGAGTGCAGCTTGACGAGGGGGCTTAACATCAGCGTCGAGCCTCTACGGCAATGCGCCAACTGTCTCTTTGGCTTTTAAGATTGTGTCCCGACATCCCTCAGCATCGCCCGCCTTCTCCTGAGCCGCTGCCTTTTCCACCAAACTACGCGCCTCTTCGACCCCCCCAGCAGTTGAACGGGTTGCGGCTCCACTCGGCATGGATGTTGGAGGCTTATCCAGGGCCTTGTTGGTCCCGAGCGGCGTTGCGCCGACCTGGCTTTCACCTGCAACCGTGCGTGCGCCAGAGCTATTTAGGCGCTTCTGCAAAGTCGAGATCTCTTCCGAGCATGACGAAGCGGAAGCTGAACTGCTTGTAAGAAGCAAAACTCCCATCGGCAAGATTAAATAAGGTTTCATCAAAGACCCTCTATGTGTCCTTGAATTCAGCAGTTGTCGCTTCCGGGCTTCACGGGCTGGCCTTCTGGTGCCTTCTTCGAACCATCGTCCTTCGTGGACACTCCAACGTTGTTCATCGCCCCAACCGTGCCGGGCGACTCACCCTTTGCACCCGGCGACACCTTGCCGGTTGTGCTGCCATCGACGTTTGAGCTGGTATCCTTGGATGATCCTGACATGTTCGTAGTCGTTCCAACATTGCATGGAGCGGCGAACGAGACGCTCGTCGTTACTGCGATTATCGCAGTAGCGGCGACGATATTTAAGATTTTGGACATGCTTCCTCCAGGGGTTCAGTTTTGAGGGAAGCGCACCTACTCGTCGATGTTCCTGCCAATGCCATGTGACAACTGCTCACACGGCAAAATGTTAGTTTTTCCGTTCCCTGAACCGGATCCCGGTACCGCC